>NZ_JBIAPW010000037.1:0-89407 GCF_042888505.1 Streptomyces sp. NPDC002870 | reverse complement strand
GCGTCTTCTGATCTGCCGGTGGTTGTGTCCACGTCGGACGATCCGGTGGTGATTGTCGGGATGAGCTGCCGTCTGCCGGGTGGGGTGGCGAGCCCTGAGGATCTGTGGCGGCTGGTGGCCGGAGGCGAGGACGCGATCTCCGAACTTCCCACCGACCGGGGTTGGGACCTCGACGCCCTCTATGACCCGACGCCGGGACAGCCCGGAAAGAGCTACGTGCGACACGGCGGATTTGTCAGCGGAGTCGATCGGTTCGATCCGGCGTTCTTCGGCATCAGCCCACGGGAAGCCGTGGCGATCGACCCTCAGCAACGACTGCTGCTGGAATCGTCCTGGGAGGCCCTCGAGCGCGCCGGCGTCGACCCCCAGGCACTGCGCGGCAGCCGGTCCGGTGTGTTCGTCGGCTCCAATGGCCAGGATTACCCGGCCCTTCTGCTGAGCACTCCGGAAGGCCAGGACGGCTACCTCGGTACGGGGAACGCCGCCGCGGTCGTATCGGGCAGGGTGGCGTACGCGCTGGGGCTCGAGGGCCCTGCCGTGACCGTCGACACGGCATGCTCGTCTTCGCTGGTGGCGCTGCATCTGGCGGCGCAGTCCCTGCGGTCGGGTGAATGTGACCTCGCGTTGGCGGGCGGCGTCACGGTGATGTCGACGCCGGGAGCGTTCATCGAGTTCAGCCGTCAGCGGGGCCTGGCGGCTGATGGTCGCTGCAAGGCGTTTTCGGATGCTGCGGATGGCACCGGGTGGGCCGAGGGCGCTGGTGTGCTGGTGGTGGAGCGGTTGTCGGATGCCCGGCGCAACGGCCATCGGGTGCTGGCGGTCGTGCGCGGTTCTGCGGTGAACCAGGACGGTGCGTCCAACGGTCTCACCGCACCGAATGGTCCCTCGCAGCAGCGGGTGATCCGGCAGGCGTTGGCGGGGGCGGGTCTTTCGGCTTCGGACGTGGATGCGGTGGAGGCGCACGGTACCGGCACGACGCTGGGCGACCCGATCGAGGCGCAGGCGCTGCTGGCGACGTACGGCCAGGGGCGTGAGGAGGACCGGCCGTTGTGGCTGGGTTCGGTGAAGTCGAATCTCGGTCACACGCAGGCGGCCGCGGGTGTGACTGGTGTGATCAAGATGGTGCTGGCGATGCAGCACGGTGTGCTGCCGCGGACGTTGTATGCGGATGAGCCGTCGTCGCATGTGGACTGGTCGGCGGGGAATGTTCGGCTGCTGACCGAGGCTGTGGAGTGGCCGGAGGGCGAACGTGTACGTCGGGCGGGTGTGTCTGCGTTCGGGGTGAGTGGCACTAATGCGCATGTGGTGATCGAGCAGGCTCCGGTGGAGGAGGTTTCTTCCGCGCCGGTGGCTGTTGTGGGTGGTTCGGGTGTTGTGCCGTGGGTGGTTTCGGCGCGGAGTCGGGCTGGTCTGCGGGGGCAGGCGGAGCGCTTGCTGGCGTATGTGGAAGCCCGGCCCGAACTCCGTCTGCCGGATGTCGGGTTCGCCCTGGCCACGACGCGGGCGCAGCTCGAACACCGAGCCGTCGTACTCGGCACCGGACACAGCGAACTCGTTGAAGGGCTCAGGTCCCTGGCCAACGGTGACGATGTCGCTTCCGTAGCGACTGCTCTGGCCCAACCCGAAGCGCGGCTGGCTTTGCTCTTCACCGGGCAGGGTGCGCAGCGGCTCGGTATGGGGAGGGAGTTGTACGACGCCTTCCCGGTCTTCGCGGAGGCGTTTGATGCGGTGGGTGCGTATTTTGATGGTGAGTTGGAGTTGCCGCTGCG
This sequence comes from Streptomyces sp. NPDC002870, assembly GCF_042888505.1. NCBI lineage: Bacteria > Bacillati > Actinomycetota > Actinomycetes > Kitasatosporales > Streptomycetaceae > Streptomyces > Streptomyces sp. NPDC002870. The sequence continues at coordinate 87,638 of NZ_JBIAPW010000037.1, read as the reverse complement.
GGATGTCGTGTTCGGTGATGACTCGGATGCGTTGAGTCGGACAGGGTTTACGCAGCCTGCGTTGTTCGCGGTCGAAGTGGCGCTGTTCCGGCTGGTGGAGTCATTCGGTGTCAGGCCCGATTTCCTGCTGGGGCATTCCATTGGTGAGTTGGCGGCCGCGCATGTGGCGGGGGTGTGGTCGCTGGAGGATGCGTGCCGTCTGGTGGCGGCCCGCGGCCGGTTGATGCAGGCGCTGCCGGCGGGTGGGGCGATGGTCTCGCTCCAGGCGTCGGAGGCCGAGGTGCTGCCGCTGCTGGATCTGGAGCGGGTGAGCATCGCGGCGGTGAACGGTCCGCTGGCGACGGTCATTGCGGGTGAGGAATTGGCCGTTGCGGAGATCGCCGCGCATTTCGAGGCCGAGGGCCGCAAGACGAAGCGCCTGAGGGTCAGTCATGCCTTCCACTCGCCGTTGATGGAGCCGATGCTGGCCGAGTTCCGTACGGTCGCGGAAAGCGTGACCTACGAGGCGTCCCGTATCCCGGTCATCTCCAACCTCACGGGCGAGTTGGCCACCACAGAAGAACTGACCTCTCCCGAGTACTGGGTGCGGCACGTGCGCGAGGCCGTCCGGTTCGCCGACGGCATCCACCGACTTGAAGAGCACGGCGTCACCCGGTTCCTGGAGATCGGCCCCGACGGCACGCTGACCGCCATGGCCCAGGGATGCCTTGACGAAGAGACGGACCATGCCCTGATACCTGTGCTGCGTGGGGACCGTTCCGAGGTGTCCGCGGTACTGTCCGCCGCCGGACGGGCATTCGTCCACGGCATCGACGTCGACTGGCAGACGTTCTTCCCCACCACCACCCGCCCCGTCGACCTGCCCACCTACGCCTTCCAACACCAGCGCTACTGGCCTCGCTTCAACGGTATGTCGCCCGGAAATCTGGGCTCCGCCGGGCTGGTGTCCGCTCATCACCCCCTGCTGGGTGCAGCCGTCCCCCTGGCCGACAGCGCGGACGGCGAGGCCGGCGGCTGCGCCCTGGTGTTCACGGGGCGCGTCTCCGCAGCGACCCACCCCTGGCTCGCCGAGCACGTCGTATCGGGCTCGATACTGTTCCCCGGCACAGCGTTCCTGGAGCTGGCGGTCCGCGCCGGGGACCAGGTCGGCTGCGGGCAAGTGGAGGAGCTGACCCTTCAGACACCCCTGGTGCTGCCGGAGCGAGGCGCCGTACAGCTCCAGGTTTCCGTCGGGTCTCCGGACGAGTCCGGCCGCCGCACGCTGAGTGTCTATTCCCGGTCCGAGGACGCACCGCCCGAGCAGCCGTGGGCGCTTCACGCCGGCGGCGTACTCGCCACGGGGTCCTCGACTCCCGGGGCCGACCTGTCCCAGTGGCCGCCCGCCGGAGCGCAGCCCGTCGACGTTGACGGCTTGTACGACGGGTTGGCTTCGACCGGCTTCCACTACGGTCCGGTCTTCCGCGGTCTGCGTGATGTATGGAGCCGCGGTGACGAGCTGTTCGCCACGGTTGAACTGCCTGAGACCGCCGTCCCCGATGCGGCAGGGTTCGGGCTGCACCCGGCACTGCTCGACGCGGCGCTGCATGCGCTCGGGCTTGTCCCCGCGGGCCAAGAGGCCGAAGGCCGCGGCAGGTTGCCCTTCTCCTGGTCAGGGGCGACCCTGCACGCGGCTGGCGCTTCGGTGCTGCGCGCACGGCTGTCGATGAACGGTCATGACACGGTCGCCCTGGAACTGGCCGACGCCTCGGGCGGGCCCGTCGCGACGATCGACTCCCTGGTCCTGCGCCCGGTGTCGACCGACCGGATCGCGAGTGCAAGGTCAGGACAGCAGGACACCGCGCTGCATGCGATCGAGTGGATACCGCTGTCCGAGCCTGCCCGATCCACCGTGACCGTCGATGCCGTAGTCGACATGGCGGGTGGCGCCGACCGACTCGACCTTTCCGCGATCGACGCCGTGAGCTACCCCGACTTCGGTTCGCTCCCGCAGGACGACGTTCCTGCCCACGTCCTGCTGCGGATGGGCGACGCCGACGAGGGCGATCAGTCCGTCGCCGCGCACACCATGACCCACCGGGCGCTCGCGATCGTCCAGGCATGGCTGGCCGAAGAGCGGTTCGCCGCATCCCGCCTGGTCGTCGTCACGCAGGGCGCGGTCACCGTGGACGAACGGCAACCGGATCCGGCGCTGGCCGCTGTCTGCGGGCTCGTCCGCTCGGCACGTTCGGAGAACCCGGACCGTTTCACGCTCGTCGACGTGGACGGTGCGAGCGAGTCCCTCGCCGCGCTCCCCGTGGCTCTGGCCTCCGGGGAGCCCGAACTGGCCGTACGCGCAGGCCAGGCGTACGCACCAAGGCTCAGCAGGTACGTACGCCGGGCTGCTCTGTCCGTGCCCGAGCAGGCCGAGGCGTGGTGCCTGGACATCGTGGAGAAAGGCACTCTCCAGAATCTGCGTCTCGTGGGGTGCCCCACGGCGAACGCCGAACTAGCCGCCGGGCAGGTTCGGATCGCGGTACGCGCGTCCGGTCTGAACTTCCGCGATGTGCTGAATGCGCTCGGGATGTACCCGGGAGAAGCCGGAGCCCTGGGCATCGAGGGCGCCGGCGTGGTCACGGAGGTCGGCCCGGGGGTGACCGGATTCTCCGCGGGGGATCGGGTCATGGGTCTGTTCACCAGGTCGCTCGGGCCGGTGGCGGTGGCCGACGAGCGCACCGTCATCCGTATTCCGGAGGGGTGGTCGTTCGCTCAGGCGGCGGCTGCGCCGGTGGTGTTCCTGACGGCGTATTACGCGCTGGTGGACCTGGGCGGGTTGCAGGTCGGCGAGTCGGTGCTCATTCATGCTGCTGCGGGTGGGGTTGGCATGGCTGCGGTGCAGTTGGCGCGGCATCTGGGTGCTGAGGTGTTCGGTACCGCGAGTCCGGGCAAGTGGGGGACGTTGCGTGGGTCGGGTCTGGACGATTCGCACATCGCGTCTTCGCGTGATCTGGATTTCGAGCGGTCGTTCCTGGATGTGACCGGTGGCCGGGGTGTGGACGTGGTGCTGGACTCCCTGGCGCGGGAGTTCGTGGATGCCTCGCTGAGGCTGCTGCCGCAAGGCGGCCGGTTCCTCGAGATGGGCAAGACCGACGTCCGGCATCCGCAGGAGGTAGCGGTCCAGCATCCGGGTGTCACATATCGGGCCTTCGACCTGTTCGACGCCGGTCCTGAGCGGATCGCGGAAATGCTGAGCGCGCTGCTCGATCTGTTCGAGCGGGGTGTGCTGGAGCCGTTGCCCGTGACGGCCTGGGACATTCGAAAAGCCCCGGAGGCATTCCGTCACCTCAGCCAGGCCAAGAACGTCGGCAAGGTCGTCCTCACCATGCCGGTCGCCCTCGACCCGGAGGGCACGGTACTGATCACCGGCGGAACGGGGGGCCTGGGCGCGCTGGTGGCCCGGCACCTGGTGACCGAGCACGGCATACGGCACCTGCTCCTCGCCAGCCGCCGGGGGATGGAGGCGCCCGGCGCCGACGAACTGCTGGACGAACTGGCCGCACTCGGCGCCGACACCGCCCTCATCGCCTGCGACGCTGCCGACCGTGACAGCCTGGCCGCCGTGCTGGCAGGCATTCCCGCGGAGCGCCCCCTCACCGCGGTCGTGCACACGGCCGGTGTGCTGGACGACGGCGTGGTGTCCTCGCTGACGCCCCGGAGACTGGACACCGTGCTCGCGCCGAAGGCGGACGCGGTCGTCAACCTGCACGAGCTGACCCGGGGCGAGGACCTGGCCGCATTCGTTGTCTTCTCCTCCATCGCCGGCATGTTCGGCGGCTCAGGACAGGGCAACTACTCGGCCGCGAACGCCTTCCTGGACGCCTTCGCACACAGCAGGCACAGCATCGGCCTGCCCGCCACGTCACTCGCGTGGGGCCCTTGGGCTCCCGGTGCGGGTATGACCGGCGAGCTGGCGAACACGGATCTGCAGCGCATGGCACGCGGCGGCATGATCCCGTTCACAGCGGAACAGGGCATGGCCGCGTTCCACGCCGCGCTCCGCACGACCGTCCCGGTTCTCGTCCCCGTCCGGCTCGACCACGCGGCACTGCGCGCACAGCAGTCCGCGCTGCCGGCCCTGCTACGCGGTCTCGTCACCGGATCCGAGCGGCGCTCCGCCGCGTCGGCGACAGACGGCGACCCCGCGGAGAGCCTGCGGGCCGGGCTGGGCGCCCTGCCGCCCGCCGAGCGGGAGACCGCCGTACTGGATCTCGTACGCGCGCAAGCGGCTATCGTCCTCGGACACGCCGCCGGGCCCGAAGCCGTCGAGCCCGCACGGGACTTCCGCGGCCTGGGTATCGACTCGCTCACCGCCGTAGAGCTGCGCAACCGGCTGGCGGCAGCGACCGGTCTGCGGCTGCCTGCGACGCTCGTCTTCGACTATCCGTCGCCGCTGGCACTCGCCCGCCACGTGCGTACGGAGCTGTTCGGCGACAGCGAGGCAGCTGTCGCAGCCATGCCGGACGCCGCGAGTGGCCGGGCGGCGACCGGCCAGGCGGCTGTCGGCGAGGAGCAGCTCGCCGTTGTCGCCATGAGCTGCCGCTTCCCAGGAGGAGTCCGCAGCCCCGAGGAGTTCTGGCGGCTGCTGTCCGAGGGAGTGGACGCACTCTCGCCGATGCCCGTCGACCGTGGCTGGCAGACGGGCGGCGACGGCGATCTCGGCCACGTCGAAGGCGGGTTCCTCTACGAGAGCGGCGATTTCGACGCGGACTTCTTCGGGATCTCGCCCCGCGAGGCGGTCGCCATGGACCCGCAGCAGCGGCTTCTCCTGGAAATCTCGTGGGAGACGCTGGAGCGGGCCGGCATCGACCCGGCGGCCCTGCGCGGCAGCAGGACAGCCGTCTTCGCGGGGACGAACTACCAGGGCTACGGCTCGGCTGCGCACGTCCTGCCCGAAGGCTCGGAGGGGCAGTTGCTGACCGGCCACGCCACCAGCGTGACGTCCGGCCGTGTCTCGTACGCCCTCGGCCTCGAAGGGCCCGCGGTGACGGTCGACACGGCCTGCTCGTCGTCGCTCGTGGCTCTGCACCTGGCCGCGCAGGCCCTCCGCCTCGGGGAGTGCGATCTCGCCTTCGCGGGCGGGGTGACCGTGATGGCCACTCCGGGCGCGTTCGTGGAGTTCGGCCGTCAGGGAGGCCTTGCGGGAGACGGGCGGTGCAAAGCCTTCGCAGAGGGCGCGGACGGCACCGGCTGGGGTGAGGGCGCGGGCATCGTCCTGGTCGAGCGTCTTTCCGACGCGCGGCGCAACGGCCACCCGGTGCTCGCCGTGCTCCGTGGTTCCGCCGTGAACCAGGACGGTGCGTCGAACGGCCTGACGGCCCCCAACGGCCCCTCCCAGCAGCGTGTCATCCGGGCCGCGCTCGCCAACGCGGGTCTTGAAGCCACTGATGTGGACGCGGTCGAGGCGCACGGCACCGGAACGTCGCTGGGCGACCCCATCGAGGCACAGGCGCTCATCGCCGCCTATGGACAGAACCGTGAGAACGAGCGGCCTCTGTGGCTCGGCTCGGTGAAGTCCAACATCGGGCATACGCAGGCCGCGGCGGGCATCGCCGGTGTGATCAAGATGGTGCTGGCGCTCCAGAAGGGGGTGCTGCCACAGACGCTGCACGTCACAGAGCCGTCCTCGCATGTGGACTGGTCGGCCGGCGACGTGCGGCTGCTGACCGAGGCAGTGGAGTGGCCGCGCTGCGAACTGCCGCGCCGCGCCGCCGTGTCCTCGTTCGGGATCAGTGGCACCAACGCGCACGTGGTGCTCGAACAGGCCGAGGCGGCGGACAGCGAACTCGGCGAGAGCGACTCCACCGACAGTGCTCCCGCCGGCACTCCCGCAGGCACCTCGCGGGACGACCACGATCGGTCCGACGTACACGATCGGTCCGACGTACACGATCGGTCCGACGTACATGACCGGCCGGACGTACATGACCGGCCTGACGTACATGACCGGCCTGACGAGCAGGACGGCCCCGTCGTGTGGCCGCTCTCCGCCCGCTCTGCGGACGCACTCCGCGACCAGGCGAAGCGGCTGCGTGCGCATGTCGCCGACCACCCCGGCCCGGCGGTACGCGATGTCGGGTACTCGCTTGCCACCACCCGGGCCGCCTTCGACCACCGGGCGGCGCTGGTCGCAGAGGACAGAGAGGCGTTCCTGACCGGCCTCGCCGCGCTGGCACGCGGGGAGGACTCGGCGGGGCTGGTGCGCGGGCAGGCGGGCACCGGCGGGAAACTCGCCTTCCTGTTCAGCGGTCAGGGCTCCCAGCGCGCCGGCATGGGCCGCGCGCTGTACGAGCGGTTCCCCGGATACGCCCGGGCCTTCGACGAGGTCTGCGCGGAGTTCGACCGGCACCTCGAACGGCCCCTGCGTGACCTGGTATTCGCGGAAGAGGGCTCGCCCGAAGCCGCGCTGCTCGACCGCACCGAGTACACACAACCCGCGCTGTTCGCGGTGGGAACGGCACTCCACGCCCTGGTCGGATCGTGGGGTGTCAGGCCCGATTTCCTGATCGGCCACTCCATCGGAGAGCTGACCGCCGCGCATGTGGCCGGGGTGCTGACCCTTGAGGACGCCTGTGCCCTCGTCGCGGCCCGCGGCCGGTTGATGCAGGCCCTCCCGGAGGGCGGCGCCATGATCGCCGTTCAGGCTTCAGAGGACGAGGTACTGCCCCTGCTGGAGGGTCTTGCGGACCGGGCGGGCATCGCCGCGGTGAACGGGCCTTCGGCGGTCGTCGTGTCCGGCGAGGAGGACGCGGTCACCCACATCGCAGGGCAACTGGCCGAGCAGGGGCGCAAGACTAGGCGTTTGCGGGTCAGCCATGCGTTTCACTCACCACTGATGGAAGCGATGCTGGCGGAGTTCGGCGAGATGGCGCGGCGTGTGCGGTATGCACCGCCGCGTATCCCTGTCGTCTCCAATCTGACCGGGGAACCGGCCGCTGGAACCGACCTCACTTCGCCCGAGTACTGGGTGCGGCACGTGCGGGAGGCCGTCCGTTTCTGCGACGGCGTCCGCCGGCTGGAGGCCGACGGCGTACGGACGTACCTGGAGCTGGGCCCCGACGGCGCCCTCGCCGCCATGGCATGGGAGAGCCTGCGCGAACCCGGTGAGGACACCGCCGCGCTCCCCGTACTGCGGCGCGAGCGGCCCGAGTCGTCCAGCGCCCTGCTCGCCGCCGCAAGCCTGCACGTACGCGGTCTGGGGTCGGGTCCTGCCGCCCTGTACGGCGAGGGGGCGCGCCGTGTCGAGCTGCCCACCTACGCTTTCCAGCGCAGCCGGTACTGGCTGGAACCGGCCGGGCCGCGGACCGGAGCCGACCCGGCGCAGACGGTGGACGAGCAGTTCTGGGCCGCCGTGGAAAGCGCCGACCTGGGCGAGCTGGCCGAGCGTCTCCATCTGGCGGACGACGCCCCGTTGAGCGAAGTGCTGCCCGCCTTGTCCTCGTGGCGCCTCAAGCAGCGCGAGCGCACCGCCGTCGACGGCTGGGAGTACCGGGTCATCTGGCGGCCTGTCGCCGACGCCTCCGCTCCCGTCCTGTCCGGCACTTGGCTGCTTCCGCTGCCCGCGGGGCGTGCCGGCCGCGCCTGGGAGACGGCGATCGCGGCAGGGCTCGCCACCCACGGGGCGGCCCGGGTCGTCGTGGTCGAGGTCGACTGCGGCGTCGCGGACCGGAAGTCGCTCGCCGAGCAGCTGACGACGGTCCTGGACGAGTCGGGTCCCGTCGACGGGGTGCTTTCGCTGCTGGGCATCGATGAGGAGCCGAACCGGACGCAGCCCGCCACGCCCGGCGGACTCGCCGCGACCATGGCACTCGTACAGGCCCTCGACGACCTGGGCGCCGGCGCGCCGCTGTGGTGCGCGACCACCGGCGCCGTGGCGGTGCGGGAGCGCGAGGACGTGCCGTCCCCCGTACAGGCCGCGGTCTGGGGCTTCGGGCGCGTCGCCGCGCTGGAGCAGCCGCAGAGCTGGGGCGGCCTCGTCGATCTGCCCGCGGAGCTCGACGAGCGGGCCGTGGAACGGCTGTGCGCGGTGCTGGAGGCCGGGCAGGGCGAGGACCAGGTCGCCGTACGCGGCTCGGGCACATTCGTACGGAGACTGGTCCGGGCGCAGTCCCGGGACGACGGCGCTGGGACCGAACAGCCGTGGGAGTGCTCCGGGACCGTCCTGGTCACCGGAGGCACCGGCGCACTCGGCGCACATGTGGCTCGCCGGCTGGCCGACCGTGGGGCCGGGCACCTGGTCCTGGCGAGCAGGCGTGGCGCACAAGCCGAAGGCGCGGCCGAACTGGCAGCCGAACTGACCGCCCGCGGCACCCGGGTGACGGTCGTCGCGTGCGACGCCGCCGACCGCGAGGCGCTGGCGCGGCTGCTGGCCGAGCATCCCGTCGACGCCGTGTTCCACACAGCGGGTGTGCTCGACGACGGACTGATCGCCGGGCTCGACGGTGAGCGCCTGGACGCCGTGCTGCGGCCCAAGCTGGCCGCCGCGGCGAACCTGCACGAACTGACGGGCGACCTCACGGCGTTCGTGCTGTTCTCGTCCTTCGCCGGCACGGCGGGAGCGACGGGGCAGGCCAATTATGCCGCCGCCAACGCCTATCTGGACGCACTCGCCCAGCAGCGGCATGCGCTCGGCCTGCCGGCCACCTCGATCGCGTGGGGGCCGTGGGCCGGCGGTGGCATGGCGGCCGGCGCCGCGGGTGACGAGCAGCTGGAACACCGGCTCAGGCGCGGCGGCATGGGGCCGATCGACCCGCAGCTCGCGGTCGACGCGCTGGAGCGGGCGCTCACCCATGGCGACACCACGGCGGCCGTGGCCGACGTGGACTGGGCGCGGTTCGTTCCCGGCTTCACCTCGGTGCGGGCAAGTGCGCTGCTCTCCGATCTGCCGGAGGCACGGCGTGCGGCCCCGGAGCGCGAGTCCGCCGGCAGCGGCCGGGACAGCGGTCTCGCCGCGCTGCGCGAGCAGCTGGCCGGGCGGAGCGAGGCCGACCAGGAACGCGTACTCGCCACCCTCGTCCGCACCCATGTGGCCGGCGTTCTCGGGCACTCCTCCGTGGACGCGATCGACCCGAAGCGGGCCTTCAGCGAACTGGGCTTCGACTCGCTCATGGCCGTCGAGCTGCGCAACAGGCTCGGTCTCGCCACCGGTACGCAGCTTCCCGCCACGCTGCTCTTCGACCACCCGACCGCCGTGGCCCTCGCCCGCCACCTGCGCACAGGGGTCGTCGCCGGGAGCGCGGCCGGGGGAGTGCCCGCGCTCGCCGAACTCGACCGGCTGGAGGGCGTGCTGGGAGAGGTGTCGCAGGACGATCCGCAGCGCGCCAGGATCGCCTCCCGGCTGCAGACGCTGCTGGCGAAGTGGAACGAGCGGCAGGACGGAGGCGGAGAGACGAAGGACGACGCCGGGGTCAGCGACCGGATCAGCTCCGCCACCGCCGACGAGATCTTCGACTTCATCGACAACGACCTCGGCATGTCATGAGCCGCCGACCGCAAGAGCCCGGGAACCGTCGCGTGGATGAGGGTGCATGAACGAAGAGAAGCTCCTCGAATACCTCAAGAAGGTCACCAGCGACCTTCACCAGACCCGGCAGCGCCTGCACGAAGTCGAGGCCGGGATCCAGGAGCCGGTGGCGATCGTGGGGATGAGCTGCCGCTTTCCCGGCGGGGTGGCATCGCCCGAGGAATTCTGGCAGCTGCTCGCGGGCGAGGTGGACGCCATCGGCGCCTGGCCGGCCGACCGGGGCTGGGACGCCGACGCCCTGTATGACCCGGAGCCCGGTGTGCCGGGGCGCAGTTACACCCGTGCCGGTGGTTTCCTCGACCGGGCCGCCGACTTCGACGCCGCCTTCTTCGGGATTTCGCCGCGGGAGGCGGTGGCGATGGATCCGCAGCAGCGGTTGCTGCTGGAGACGTCGTGGGAGGCGTTCGAGCGGGCCGGGATCGACCCGGTGTCGCTGCGAGGCAGCCGTACCGGGGTCTTCGCGGGCACCAACGGGCAGGACTACACCGCTGTGCTGCTCGGTGCCGCGGAAGGGCTGGAAGGGCACGTCGGCACCGGCAACGCCGCCAGTGTCGTATCCGGCCGGGTCTCCTACGCGCTGGGCCTCGAAGGGCCGGCGGTCACCGTCGACACCGCCTGTTCGTCCTCGCTCGTCGCCCTCCATCTGGCGGCGCAGGCACTCCGCTCGGGGGAGTGCGACCTCGCGCTGGCGGGCGGCGTCACCGTGATGTCCACACCTGGGCTGTTCCTGGAGTTCAGTCGGCAGCGTGGACTGGCCGGCGACGGCAGGTGCAAGGCGTTCGCGGACGCGGCCGACGGCACCGCCTGGGGTGAGGGCGCGGGCATGCTGCTCGTCGAGCGGCTGGCCGACGCCCGCCGCAACGGGCACCCCGTACTCGCCGTCGTGCGCGGCTCGGCGGTCAACCAGGACGGAGCGAGCAACGGCCTGACGGCCCCCAACGGCCCTTCCCAGCAGCGTGTCATATGGCAGGCCCTCGCGGGTGCGGGCCTGGCCACGGCGGACATCGACATGGTGGAGGCGCACGGCACCGGAACGACGCTCGGCGACCCCATCGAAGCCCAGGCGCTCCTCGCGACGTACGGGCAGGACCGGGACGCGGAACAACCGCTGTGGCTCGGCTCCGTGAAGTCCAACATCGGACACACGCAGGCCGCCGCCGGAGCAGCGGGTGTCATCAAGGCCGTACTCGCCCTCCAGGAAGGGCTGATGCCGAGAACCCTGCACGTCGACCGGCCCTCGTCGCACGTCGACTGGTCGGCGGGGAGCGTGTCGCTGCTCGCCGGTGCCGAACCGTGGCCCGACCGCGGGCGGCCGCGCCGTGCCGGAGTCTCCTCCTTCGGCGTCAGTGGCACCAACGCGCACGTCATCCTCGAACAGGTCACGGTGCAGGACCCCGCCCCCGAGGCGGACGGCGAACCCGAGGCGGACCGCGCCCCTGAGGCGGACGACGCGCCCGAGGCCGACGCCACGGTCGGCGAGCTGGCCTTCCTCGTGTCCGCGCGCACCGCGGAATCGCTGCGCACACTCAGCGCCCGGCTGCGTGAGCGGCTGTCCGCGGAGCCGCCAGTGCCACTGCGCGACACCGCCTGGTCGCTGGCCACCACCCGGTCGGCGTTCGAACACCGCGCCGCCGTCATCGCCGGCGACCGCAACGAACTGCTCCGTGGCCTGGACGCGCTCGCCGGCGAGGCTCCGGCCCCGGGGGTGGTACGCGGCACGAGCGGCGGCGACGGCCGTACCGCCTTCGTCTTCCCCGGCCAGGGCCCCCAGTGGGCCGGTATGGCCACCGAACTGCTCGATACGGACGAGGAGTTCCGCGCCCGCTTCACCGAGTGCGCGCAGGCCGTGGAACAGTTCTCCGGCTGGTCCCTCCACGACGTTCTCCGCGGCGCCGAGGGAGCGGCGTCGCTCGATCGCGTGGACGTCGTCCAGCCCGCGCTGTTCGCCGTGATGGTCTCCCTGGCGGGACTCTGGCGCGCCCGGGGCGTGCAGCCCGACGCCGTCGTGGGGCACAGCCAGGGCGAGATCGCCGCTGCCTGCGTCGCCGGGGCGCTCACCCTGGAGGATGCCGCCCGCGTCGTGGTACTGCGCAGCCGGGCCCTGACCTCACTCGCGGGACGCGGCGGCATGATGTCCGTACTGCTGCCGCTGCCGGCCGTTCAGGAGCGTCTCGCGCCATGGAGCGACCGCGTGTCGGTCGCCGCCGTCAACGGCCCCCAGTCCGTGGTCGTCTCCGGCGAGGCGGAGGCACTCGACGAGCTGTTCGCCGCGCTCGAGGCCGACGGCGCACAGGTCAAGCGGATACCGGTCGACTACGCCTCCCACTCCGCGCATGTCGAGGAGATACGCGAGCAGTTGCTCGCCGAACTGGCACCGGTCAAGCCGCGCAGCAGCGCGACTCCGTTCTTCTCGACGGTGACCGGCGACTGGATCGACACCGCCCGGCTGGACGCCGGCTACTGGTACGAGAACCTGCGCAGGACCGTACGCTTCGAGCACGCTGTCCGCTCGCTCGCCGAACAGGACTACCGCGCGTACATCGAGACCTCACCGCATCCTGTGGTGACGGCGGCTGTACGCGACACGCTCGACGCACTCGACATCGCTGACGCCGCCGTCGTCGGCACCCTCCGCAAAGGCGAGGGAGGCCACCGGCGCTTCCTCACCTCGCTCGCCGAACTGTCCGTCGCCGGCGGGCCCGTGGACTGGCGCACGGTCCTCGGCAGCACCCGGGGAGGCAGCGCTCAGGGAAGCAGCGCCCCCCAGCGGGTCGACCTGCCCACCTACCCCTTCCAACGGCGTCGCTATTGGCCCAGTCCCGCCCCCGCACGGCGCGCCGTCCCTGGCGACGCCACCGACGCCCCTTTCTGGGAGGCCGTCGAGAGCGGCGACGCGGACACGCTCAGCGCGGCGCTGGGCGTGGACTCCGCGGCCGTCACCGGGATGCTGCCCGCGCTCAGCGACTACCGCAGGCGCAACCGCGAAGGGGCCGTCGCCGACTCGTGGCGCTACCGCGTCACCTGGAAACCCCTCCCCGCGGCGGCGCCACCCGCCCTCCGCGGCACCTGGCTGCTGGTCGCACCTAGCGAAGGTCCACAGGTCATCGCCATGGCGCGGGCACTCTCCGCCGCGGGAGCGCGCCCGGTCACCGTGATGGCGGAAGCCGAGCAGGACAGGGCCTCACTCGCCGGGACGATCGGGGCCGCCCTGCGCGACACAGCATCCCTGAGCGACACGGCCGCCCTGAGCGACACGGCATCCCTGAGCGGCACGGCCGCCCTCAGCGGCACGGCAGCCCCAGAGGAGCGGCTGCCCCCGCTCGCGGGCGTCGTCTCCCTGCTCGCCCTGGACGAGGACGACCACTCCGCCCTTCCCGGCCTGCCCCGAGGCTTCGCCGCCACCGTCGGTCTCGTCCAGGCACTGGACGACATGGGCGTCGAGGCGCCGCTGTGGTTCGCCACCAGTGGCGCCGTGGCCACCGACCCCCTGCGGGGCGTCGCCGCGCCGCGCCAGGCCCTGGTGTGGGGCTTCGGCCGCGTCGTCGCCCTTGAGGAGCCGAAGCGCTGGGGCGGACTGATCGACCTGCCCGAAACTCTGGACCAGGCCGCCGCCACGGCCGTGGTCGGCGCGCTCGCCGGCATCGGTGACGAGGACCAGCTCGCGGTGCGGCCGGGCGGCGTCCTCGCCCGGCGACTGGTCCGCGCCGCGACAGGCGCGCTCGACACCGCACGCCGATGGGCGCCCAGGGGCACCGTCCTGGTCACCGGCGGAACCGGCGCGCTGGGGCGGCACGTGGCCCGCTGGCTCGCCAGAAACGGCGCACCGCACCTGCTCCTCGTCAGCCGTCGCGGCGCCGACACCCCCGGCGTCACCGAACTGGCCGCCGAATTGGCCGAGTTCGGCACCCGTGCCGAATTCGCCGACTGCGACATCGCCGACCGGGACGCGGTCGCGGCACTGATCGAGGCGATCCCCGCCGACCGGCCGCTCACCGCCGTCATGCACACCGCGGCCGTACTGGACGACGGGATGATCAACTCCCTGACGCCTGCTCAACTGGCCGGGGTGCTCCGGGTCAAGGTGGGCGGCGCCCGCAATCTCGACGAGCTGACCAGGCAGCACGACCTGTCGGCGTTCGTGCTGTTCTCCTCCACCGCCGGCACCATCGGCGCGCCGGGACACGCCAACTACGCTCCCGGAAACGCCTACCTCGACGCCCTGGCCCAGCAGCGCAGGGCAGCCGGGCTCCAGGCCACCTCCATAGCCTGGGGACCCTGGGCGGACGGCGGTATGGCCGAGGGCGCCGTAGGCAGGCGACTGCAGCGACACGGCGTACGCGTCATGGACCCGCAGTCGGCCGTCGCCGCGCTGCAACGCGCCCTCGACCATGACGACACCACGGTCGCCGTCACCGACATCGACTGGGACACCTTCGGGCACATCTTCACCAGGGCACGCGCCCGGCCACTGATCGCCGACCTGCCCGACGTCCAGCGGGCGCTCTCCGCCGCCGTACCGGCTACGGAGGAACCGGCCGGCGGGCCCACGCTCGCCCGTCAGCTCGCCGCCCTCGACGCCACGGAACAACGCCTGGCCCTGGCGCACCTCGTCCGCGCCCACGTCGCCGCTGTCCTCAATCACACCGACCCCGACGAGGTGGACCCCAACCGGGCCTTCCGCGAGCTGGGCTTCGACTCGCTCATGGCGGTCGAGCTACGCAACGCGCTCAGCGAAGCCATCGGCAAACGGCTCCCGGCCACGCTCATCTTCGACCACCCCACCCCGACCGCGCTAGCCGCCAGACTGCGCACGGAGCTGAGCCTCGAAGAGGCGGCAGCGGTGCCCGCGCCGGCGCCTCCCACTTCCTCGACCCACGAGGACCACCCCATCGCCATCGTGGCGATGAGCTGCCGCTTCCCGGGCGGAGTGACCTCGCCCGAGGAATTCTGGCGGCTGCTGGCCGACGGGGTGGACGCGATCAGCCAGTGGCCCTCAGACCGGGGCTGGGACGCCGACGCCCTGTATGACCCGGAGCCCGGTGTGCCGGGGCGCAGTTACACCCGTGCCGGTGGTTTCCTCGACGATGTCGCCGACTTCGACGCCGCCTTCTTCGGGATTTCGCCGCGTGAGGCGGTGGCGATGGATCCGCAGCAGCGGTTGCTGCTGGAGACGTCGTGGGAGGCGTTCGAGCGGGCCGGGATCGACCCGGTGTCGCTGCGAGGCAGCCGTACCGGCGTCTTCGCGGGCACCAACTACCAGGACTACTCCTCCCGTCCGCTTACCGCGTCACCGGACGCGGAGGCGCACCTCGGCACCGGGAACTCGGCGAGCGTCATGTCCGGCCGCCTCTCGTACACGTTCGGTCTCGAGGGGCCCGCCGTCACCGTCGACACCGCCTGCTCGTCGTCGCTCGTCGCCCTCCATCTGGCGGCGCAGGCGCTCAGGACGGGGGAGTGCGATCTCGCACTGGCGGGCGGCGTCACCGTCATGTCGACCCCGGGGCTCTTCCTGGACTTCAGCCGTCAGCAGGGTCTGGCAGCCGACGGGCGGTGCAAGGCGTTCGCCGACCGGACCGACGGCACCGGCTTCTCCGAGGGCGTCGGCGTTGTGCTGGTCGAGCGGCTCTGCGACGCACAACGGAACGGGCACACAGTGCTGGCGCTGCTCCGCGGCTCCGCCGTGAACCAGGACGGTGCGTCGAACGGTCTCACGGCCCCCAACGGCCCCTCGCAGCAGCGGGTGATCCGGGCGGCCCTGGCAGGTGCCGGTCTGTCCGGGACGGACATCGACGCCGTCGAGGCACACGGCACGGGCACGACACTCGGCGACCCGATCGAGGCACAGGCGCTCCTGGCGACATACGGGCAGGGACGGGAGACCGACCGGCCTCTGTGGCTGGGCGCCGTCAAGTCCAACATCGGGCACACGCAGGCCGCCGCCGGTGTCGCGGGCCTGATCAAGATGGTTCTGGCGCTCCAGCACGGAGTCCTGCCGCCCACCTTGCACATCGACCGGCCTACGACGCACGTGGACTGGTCGGAAGGGAACGTACGGCTGCTCACCGACGCCGTGGAATGGCCGGAGACAGACCGGCCGCGACGGGCAGGTGTGTCCTCGTTCGGCATCAGCGGCACCAATGTGCACGCCATCCTCGAACAGGCCCCCGTCGCGAAGTCCCTGATGGACGAGGCACCCGCCGGATCCGTACCCGTTTCCGCACCCGCGACCGTTCCCGTGCCCTGGGTGCTCGGCGGCAGCACACGCGACGCGCTCCGCGCGCAGGCCGGACGACTGCTCGCGTTTGTGCAGGACCGGCCCGAACTCGGCCTGCGGGATGTGGGACTGGCGCTTGCGACAACCCGGTCCGCGTTCGAGCACCGTGCCGCAGTCGTGGGCGAGGACCGTGACGAACTGCTTCGCGGCCTCAGTGCTCTGGCGGCGGGTGACACCGCGGCGAACGTCGTCACCGGGGAGGTCCGGGGCGAAGGCAGGACCGCGTTCCTGTTCGCGGGACAGGGTGCGCAGCGGCTCGGCATGGGCCGGGAGTTGTACGACGCCTTCCCAGCTTTTGCGAAGGCGTTTGATGCGGTGGGTGCGTATTTTGATGGTGAGTTGGAGTTGCCGCTGCGGGATGTCGTCTTCGGTGAAGACGAGGCAGCATTGCATCGGACGGGGTTTACGCAGCCTGCGCTCTTCGCGGTCGAAGTCGCGCTATTCCGGCTGGTGGAGACGTTCGGTGTCAGGCCCGATTTCCTGCTGGGGCATTCCATTGGTGAGTTGGCGGCCGCGCATGTGGCGGGGGTGTGGTCGCTGGAGGATGCGTGTCGTCTGGTGGCGTCGCGTGGCCGGTTGATGCAGGCGTTGCCCGCGGGTGGGTCGATGGTCTCGCTTCAGGCAACCGAGGCCGAGGTGCTGCCGCTGCTGGATCTGGTGCGGGTGAGTATCGCGGCGGTGAACGGGCCGCAGTCGGTTGTCGTCTCCGGTGAGGAATTGGCCGTTGCGGAGATCGCCGCGCATTTCGGGGCCGAGGGCCGGAAGACGAAGCGCCTGAGGGTCAGCCACGCGTTCCATTCGCCGTTGATGGAGCCGATGCTGGCCGACTTCCGTACGGTTGCCGAGAGCGTGTCCTGCGAGCAGCCTCGTATCCCGGTGGTCTCGAATGTGACGGGTGAACTCGCCACGGATCTGACCTCTCCCGAATACTGGGTGCGGCATGTGCGCGAGGCCGTCCGGTTCGCCGACGGCATCCGCCGACTTGAAGAGCACGGCGTCACCCGGTTCCTGGAGATCGGCCCGGACGGCACCCTGACGGCCATGGCACAGGGATGCCTCGCCGCCGACAACCGCGCTCTCGTCCCGGCGCTGCGCAAGGACAGGCCCGAGACACGCGGCGTCATGGACGCGATCGGCAGGCTCCACACGTCAGGCGCCGGCCCCGACTGGTCTGCGCTGTTCCCCGATGCCCGCTGCGTCGACCTGCCGACATACGCATTCCAGAGGCGGCGTTACTGGTGGGACGCAGTGGCCGGGGCGGGCGACCTCGACTCCGTGGGGCTGCGCGCGGCCGACCATCCGCTGCTCGGCGCGGCCGTCACCGTGGCCGGCTCGGAATCCGTCGTCTTCACCGGCCGGCTCTCCCTCGCCACCCACTCCTGGCTTGCCGACCACGCGGTGCTGGGCAGCGTAATCCTTCCGGCCACGGCCTACCTCGACCTGGCCATCAGCGCCGGTGACCGGACCGGCTGTGACCATCTCGCCGAGCTCACCCTGGAGGCTCCGCTCGTCCTTCCGGAGCGTGGCGCCGTCCATCTCCAGGTCGCCGTGGCCGCTCCCGACGACGCCGGGCGGCGGCCGTTCACCGTGCACGCCCGGCCCGTGGAGGTGGACGACACCGCCCCCTGGACACGGCACGCACAGGGCACCTTGGCCACGGCTCCCCGGATCGAGCCGGAGACCCTGAGCAGTTGGCCGCCCGACGGCGCCGAGCTTGTGGGACCGGGCGACTGGTACGACTCATTCGCCGAGGGCGGGTTCGCCTACGGGCCCGCCTTCCAGGGGCTCGGCTCCGTATGGCGGCGCGGTGACGAGGTGTTCGCCGAGGCCGCGCTGCCCGAGCCGCACCGAGCCGACGCCGCACGGTTCACGCTGCACCCCGCACTGCTCGACGCGGCCGTCCAGACGCTCCTCGTCAGCGGCCGGGACGCGAGCGGCCCAGGTGACGCCGGGGCCATGCTGCCGTTCGCCTGGAGCGGGGTAACGCTCCACGCCGAGGGGGCCACGGAACTGCGCGTACGTCTGGCGCCCGCCGAGGACCGCGCCAACGCCTTCTCGGTACTGGTCGCGGACACCTCCGGCAAGCCCGTCGCCAGTGCCGACGCGCTCTTCCTGCGCACGGTGACCCGCGAGCAGCTGCCCGCCGCGCCGTCGGCCGGGCCGGATGCTCCGCTGCGCCTCGACTGGCGGGCCGCCGCCTCCCTGCCGCCGCGACCCGAGGCAGCCCGGTGGGTCGTGCTCGGCAGCCCGGTCGGTCACAGCACCGCCGGCGGTGGCCCGGCGGACGGCGGGATCGCGGAGGTGCTGGACCACGTGGGCGTGCATGTGGAGTCGTACGCCGACCTCGACGCGCTGGCAGCAGCCGCGGCAACGGGGATGACGATGCCCGACACGGTTCTGCTGGAATGCGGTTCGGACCCCTGCAGGGAAGAACTGGACGTCCGGGAACTGCTCGTCGGCGCCCTGGCCGCCTGCCGCCGGTGGCTCGCCGAGGAACGGTTTGCGGGCTCTCGTCTGGTGTTCGTCACCCGGGGCGCCGTCGCCGCCGAGCCCGGCGAGGATGTAGGCGATCTCGCGGGCGCGGCGCTGTGGGGGCTGGTGCGCTCCGCCCAGCTCGAACACCCCGACCGGTTGCTGCTCCTCGACTTCGACGACAGCGAGGCTTCCGGGAGCACCCTTCCCCAAGCCGTGGCCGCCGCCCGCCCGCAGGCCGTTGTCCGGGCGGGCGAGCTGCGCCTGCCCCACCTCGGCCGCGTCGCGCCTGCGGAGGACTCCGCCTCCGTATTCGACCCGGACGGCACGGTGTTGGTCACCGGTGCCACGGGCGCGTTGGGGCGGCTCACCGTACGCCATCTCGTCACCCGGCACGGTGTACGGCACCTCCTGCTGGCGAGCCGCAGCGGGCCCTCGGCCGACGGGGCACAGGCGCTGCTGGCGGAGCTGGCCGAGGAGGGGGCCGATGTGTCCCTCGTGGCCTGCAACATCTCTGAACGGGAGGCCGTGGAGGGGCTGCTCGGCTCGATCCCGCAGGATCACCCGCTGACAGCCGTCGTGCACATCGCCGGGGTCGTCGACGACGGCGTCCTGACCGCGCTCAGCGACGAGCAGGTCGAGCGGACGCTGCGCCCGAAGGCCGACGCCGCCCGGCTGTTGCACGAGCTGACGAAGGACCGGAAGCTGTCGGCGTTCGTGCTCTTCTCTTCGGCAGCCGGCACCTTCGGCTCTGCAGGACAGGCCAACTACGCGGCCGCCAACGCGTTCCTGGACGGTCTGGCCCGGCACAGGGCCGCTCATGGGCTGCCCGCCACCTCGCTGGCGTGGGGGTTGTGGGCCGAGAGCGGCGGCATGACGGCAGGGCTCGCGGACACCGACCGGCGGCGCATGGCCCGGGGCGGTATGCGGCCGCTCTCCGCCGACGACGGCCTCGCGCTGTTCGACGCCGCGCTGGCGAGCGGCGAGCCCGCCCTGGTCACCGTAGGCCTCGGCAGGAGCGGACTCGAGGCCCTGCTGGGCACCGCGGCTTCCGGTCGAACCCGGCGTACCGTCTCCGCCGCCGGAGAGGACAAGGACGCCCTGCTCGCGCGGCTTTCTGCCGTCGGGCCCACCGAGCGGGGCGCACTCCTGCTGGACCTGGTACGACGCCAGGTTGCGGGGGTTCTCGGCCACGGGTCACCGGAGGAGATCGAACCGGACCGTGACTTCACCGAGTTGGGCTTCGACTCGCTGACCGCCGTCGAGCTGCGCAATCAGCTCGGCGTGGCCACCGGCCTTCGGCTCCCGCCCACGCTCGTGTTCGAGTTCGCCACGCCCCAGGACCTCGCGTCCCGGCTGGGCGAAGAACTGTCGGCGCCCGCGCTCGCGCAGTCCGGCTCCCGGCGATCCGACGACCGGCCCTCCGGGACGGAGCGGACCGAGCGGACGGAGGACACGATCGGCGCCCTGTTCCGGACGGCTTGCGCGTCGGGACGGGTGGAGGAGGGTTTCGCGCTGCTGCAGGCGGCTGCCGAACTGAGGCCGACGTTCGATGCGCCGGGGGAGTTCGGGACCGATTTCACGCCCGTACGGCTCGCCCGCCGCGGCGACGGCACCTCGGACACGGGCGCCGCGAGCCTGATCTGCTTCAGCTCGTACGTGGCGCTCGCGGGTGTGCACCAGTACGCCAGGTTCGCCTCCGCCTACCGGGGCGAGCGGGACGTATGGGCATTGCCGACCCCCGGCTTCGGCCGGGGAGAGCCGCTGCCCGTCTCCTTCGAGGCGGTCGTGCGGCTGCAGGCAGAGGCGGTGGTGCGGTGCGCGGGCGACAAGCCGTTCGTGCTCGTCGGTTCGTCGTCCGGCGGCATACTGGCGCTCGCCGTTGCGCACTATCTGGACAAGGCGGGGACACCCGCTGCCGGTGTCGCGCTGCTCGACACCTACCTGCCGCGCGAGGACTCGCCCTTCACCCGCTTCGCCGGGGAGATGATCGGCGGCATGTTCGACCGCGAGTCCATGTTCGCGCACATGGACGCGGACCGGCTCACCGCGATGAGCTGGTACATCCGCGTCGTCGGCGCATGGTCGCCGGACCGCCTCTCCCGCCCCGTACTGCTCGTGCGCTCCAGCGAGCCGCCGGTGACCGTCGATCAGGCGGGACCGCTCGAACCGGACGAGTGGCAGGCGTCCTGGGATGGCGCGGACAGCGTGGCCGACGTGCCGGGCAACCACTTCACGATGATGGAGGCCCATGCGGGCTCCACCGCGAAAACCGTCACCGGCTGGATGGACACCATCTGAACGGCCGTGGCCGCAGGCAATCAACCGTCCGCAGATCCGAGGGGCCCATGCGCATCCTGTTCGTCAGTCTGTCCGAGAAATCGCACCTGTACTGCATGGCGCCGCTCGCATGGGCGCTCGGCGCCGCGGGGCACGAGGTGCGGGTCGCCAGCACCCCGCTGCTCACCGAGACGGTCACCCGGGCCGGGCTCACCGCCGTCCCGGTGGGACACGACCACGGCATCTACCAGGACATGACCAGCTACCGCGACTCACAGGACTACGAGACCGCGAACTGGAGCCGCACCGGGCCCGACGAGATCACCTGGGACGAGTTGCGGCTGCGGTACGAGCTGAGCGTTCCCTACGGCTTCGCCACCTACAACGACTCCATGATCGACGACCTGGCGGCCTTCGCGCAGAGCTGGAAGCCCGACCTGGTCATCCGCGACCCGCTCGCCTACGCCGGCGCCATTGCGGCCCGCACCTGCGGCGCGGCCCATGCCCGGCTGCTGTGGTGCACCGATGTGTGGGGCCGTTCCCGCCGCACGTACCGGGAGCTGATGGCGCAGGTGCCCGAGGAACAGCGCAGCGATCCGCTCACCGAGTGGCTGACGGCGCGCGCCGAACCGTTCGGCGTCACCTGCGACGAGGAGCTGCTGAACGGGCAGTTCACCCTCGACTCCCTGCCGCCGAGCCTGCGGCTGCCGAGTGACCTGCACGAGGTGTCGATGCGCTATGTGCCCTACAACGGCCCCGCCGTGGTGTGGGACTGGCTCCGGGAGGCGCCCAAGCGGCCCAGGGTGTGCCTGACCCTCGGCTCGTCCAACACAGAGGGCTACGGCGGCGACTACGTGTCCGTACCCGACATCCTCGACGCGCTGTCCGACCTGGACGTCGAGGTCGTCGCGGCGCTCGTACCGGCGCAGCGCGAGAGGATCGGCGCGGTGCCGGACAACGCCAGGGCAGTCGACTCGGTCGCGCTGAACACCCTGCTGCCCAGCTGTTCCGCGGTGATCCACCACGGCGGATACGGCTCCTACTCGACCGCACTCGCCTACGGCGTCCCTCAGCTGATCCTGTCGACGTCCATCTCCGATCACGAGCTGCGCGGCCGGTCGCTTCAGGACGCGGGGGCGGGCATCTTCGCGCACCACCGGGAAGCGGACGCGGAACAGGTGCGCGGTCATGTGCAGCGGCTTGTCGGTGAATCCGGCTACGGCGAGGCAGCGGAGAGGCTGCGTGCGGAGGCGGCGGCCATGCCCAGCCCGCAGGCGCTCGTACCCGTGCTCGAACGGCTCGCCACCGAACGCTGAGAGCACACGTCGGATGTGGTCACCCGCCCGCCGGGGCGCTCAGAACCCCGTCCCGGGCTCATTGTCTGGGCGATTCACCAGACCATGACCAGGGCGGTCGGCGACAGGCCCCACAGCCGACACCATGGTCCGGAGCCAAGAGCTGAAGGGACCAGGATGAAGATCACGGTTGACAGGGACAGGTGCGTCGGCGCCGGGCTGTGTGCGATGACCGTAGGCGAGGTCTTCGAGCAGCACGAGGACGACGGCTGCGTCGTGCTGCGCGTGACCGAGCCCCCCGAGCACCTGACCGAAGCGGTGGAAGAGGCGGAGCAGCTGTGTCCCTCCCTGGCCATCACGGTGGACTCCACCGCTCCTTGACCACACTCGCCACCGGGATGGAAACGTGAAGGCTCTCGTGTTGTCCGGGGGCGCGGGTACGCGCCTGCGGCCCATCACCCATACGTCCGCGAAACAACTGGTGCCCGTCGCCAACAAGCCGATCCTCTTCTACGGTCTGGAGGCGATCGCGGCGGCGGACATCGTCGAGGTCGGCATGATCGTCGGGGAGACGGCCAAGGAGATCGAGCAAGCCGTCGGCGACGGCTCCGACTTCGGGCTCAAGGTCACCTACATCCCGCAGAGCGCACCGCTCGGACTCGCGCACGCCGTCCTCATCGCCCGGGAATTCCTCGGCGACGACGACTTCGTCATGTACCTGGGGGACAACTTCGTCTTCGGCGGCATCACCGACCTGGTCGATGAGTTCCGCAAGGACAAACCGGACGCGCAGATCCTGCTCACCCGGGTGCCCGATCCCACCGCGTTCGGTGTGGCGGTCCTCGACGAGAAGGGCCAGGTCGTCGGTCTGGAGGAGAAGCCAGAGCGGCCCCGCAGCGACCTCGCGGTCGTGGGCGTCTACCTGTTCACCCCCGGCGTCCACGAGGCCGTACGGTCCATCGAGGTCTCCCCCCGCGGCGAGCTGGAGATCACCGACGCCATCCAGTGGATGATCGACCGGCAGCACGACGTGCGGTCCACGGTCATCTCCGGCTACTGGAAGGACACCGGGAACGTCACCGACATGCTGGAGGTCAACAGGACACTCCTGGAAGGCCTCGAGCCGCGGATCGAGGGCTTTGTGGACGCAGAGAGCGAAATCATCGGCCGGGTCAGGATCGACGCGGGCGCCGAAGTGCGCGGGTCGCGCATCGTGGGCCCGGTCGTCATCGGCCCCGGGAGCGTGGTCGTCGACTCCTACGTCGGCCCCTCCACCTCGATCGCAGAGAACTGCCTGATCCGCAACAGCGAGATCGAGTTCTCCATCGTCCTGCGCGACTCGTCGTTCGACAGCATCCGCCGCATCGAGGCATCGCTCATCGGACGCAATGTGACGGTGACGCTCTCGCCACGCGTCCCCGCGACGCACCGCCTCGTCATCGGCGACCACGGCAGGGTGCAGATCTCCTCATGAGCCGCACACGGATCCTGGTCACCGGTGGCGCCGGATTCATCGGCTCCCACTACGTACGAACGCTGCTCGGCCCCAACTCGCGTGGCGACGTCGAGATCACGGTGCTGGACGCCCTCACCTACGCGGGCTGCCCCGCCAACCTCGACGCGGTACGCGACCATGAGCACTTCGCCTTCCTGCACGGCGACATCTGTGACGCCGGGCTCGTCGACAAGGCCGTGGCCGAGCACGACGAGATCGTCCACTTCGCCGCCGAGTCGCACGTCGACCGGTCGATCCTCGACTCCGCCGCGTTCGTCCGCACCAACGTCCTCGGCACGCAGACGATGCTCGACGCGGCACTGCGCCACGGCACGCGCACCTTTGTGCACGTCTCCACAGACGAGGTGTACGGATCGGTCGAGACGGGAGCCTGGACCGAGACCGAGCCGCTGCGGCCCAACTCCCCGTACTCCGCCTCCAAAGCGGCCGGCGACCTGCTGGCGCTGTCCTACCACCGCACCCACGGCCTGGACGTACGGGTGACGCGCTGCTCCAACAACTACGGGCACCACCACTTTCCCGAGAAGCTCATCCCGCTGTTCATCACCAACCTGCTGGACGGCCTGACAGTGCCGCTGTACGGGGACGGACTCAACGTCCGCGACTGGCTGCACATCGACGACCACGTGCGCGGTGTCGATCTCGTCCGCAGCAAGGGCGTTCCCGGCGAGGTCTACAACATCGGCGGGGGCACCGAGTTGAGCAACAAGGAGCTGACCGCCCTCCTGCTGGAGGCGTGCGGCGCCGGCTGGGACATGGTCCAGTACGTCGAGGACCGCAAGGGCCACGACCGGCGCTACTGCGTCGACTGGAGCAGGATCCACGACGAACTCGGCTATGTGCCGCGCAAGGACTTCACGACCGGACTGGCCGAGACTGTCGCCTGGTACCGGGACAACCGGTCGTGGTGGGAACCGCTGAAAGAGCACGTCCTGACGGCTGCGCCCGCCGGACGAGCCCGTGGCAGCGGGTGAATTCCCCTGCGCGAGGGCTGAATTCGTTCGGGCACGCGCCTGTCAAGGGCGCGGCAGGCGTACCCCGAGGGCGTAGAGAAGCCCTGTTGGGGCACCGGCCCAGGGTCGTAGGATCGGCCGCACGACCTGGGGGAGGATTCGTGCCTTACGCGAGAACGTTAGTGCCTTACGCGAGAACGTTACGGTCCTGCTGTGCGGTGCTGGCGGGCGGACTGATCTGGAGCGGCTGCTCCGCCGAACCGGAACCAGCGGCCAAGAAGGCACGGCCGACGACGACCTCCCAACAGAAACCGGGCCCCACCGCGGCCCCGGGCCCCGCCGCGACGCCGAGTCCCACCGGGATGGACTTCACCCCCGACCCTGGGCGTGCCCCCAAGACCGCCGCGGACGGTGTGCGTCTCGCCCGCACCGTGGCTGCCGGACCCGAGCACTTCGGCCCCGGCTTCGTCAGACGCGCGCCGTACGAAAGCGATCCGGCCGGATGGGCCGTCCTTGACGGGGACTGCCTCTGGCAGCGGCAGTCCCCGCTGCCCTCCGGCGTGCTCGCCAGCCTCACCCGCCGCAGCGAACTCCCTGCCCAGGGCGGCAAAGGCCCCCTGCGCGTCTCCGCCGTCGTGACGGTTCACCGCGATGTCAGCGGCGCCGACTGGGAGTTGGCCCGCACTCTCGAGGAGGCGCTGCGCTGCCCCCAGCAGCAGCTGAGCCGTACTGAGAAGATCACCGATCTGCTTTCCCAGGGCACGGTGTTCGGCGCCGGCGGCAACCGCTACGCCGACGACGCGCTAGGCGAGTTGGGCAAGTACCACAGCGACGAACTCGGTGGACCTCACCACTACTACTGGGACCAGGCGCGCATCGGCCAGGTGACGGTCGCGGTCGTGAGCAAGGGATCGAAGGGCCGCACCAAGGAGGAGCTGGACGAGGCCACGAGCGCCGCCGTCAGCTCGATGCTGATCCGCCTTCAGCAGGAACTGGAGGCCGCTCAATGACAAGCGAGCTGCTTCCTTCCGATCCTTCCCGCATCGCGGGCCACCGTCTTCTCGCCCGGCTCGGCGAGGGCGGCATGGGCATCGTCTACCTCGGCCGTACGGACCAGGGTGCGCTCGCGGCCGTCAAGGTCATCCAGGCCGAGTACGCCGCCGAGCCCGACTTCCGCGCCCGCTTTCGCCGCGAGGTCGAGGCCGCCCGGCGGGTGACCAGTCCCTGGGCGGTGCCCGTCACCGGTGCCGACCCGGACGCGGACTCACCCTGGCTCGCCACCGCCTTCGTGCCCGGACCATCGCTCGCCGAGGCGGTCGCGGCCTGCGGCCCGCTGCCGCCGCGGTGCGTACGCATACTGGGAAAGATGCTCGCCGGGGCACTCGGCGCGGTGCACGCCGCGGGCCTGGTGCACCGCGATGTGAAGCCCGGCAATGTGCTGCTCGCCCTGGACGGCCCGCGGCTCATCGACTTCGGCATCGCGCGTTTCGCCGGGGACACGGCGATCACTTCGGCGGACATGATCGTCGGCACGCCCGGTTTCCTCTCGCCCGAGCAGGCGGAGGCACGCGGCGCGGAGACGGCAGGGCCGAGCGACATTTTCTCGCTGGGCTGTCTGTTGGCGTATGCGGCGACGGGGCGGCCGCCGTTCGGCGCGGGCGCGGTCGACGCGCTGCTGTATCGCACGGTCCATGACGAGCCCGATCTCGACGGCGTGGACGAGGAGACAGCCGGGCTACTGGCCCAGTGCCTGGCCAAGGACCCGGCCGAGCGCCCGACCGCCGCGGAACTCGACGAGGGCCTGGTCGAAGACACACCCGAGGACAGTGTCGACTGGCTGCCCGACGACATCGTACGGATGATCGCCGAGCGCTCCGCCGAGATGCTCGCGCTGCCCGATATCGAGGCCACCCGGGCCGATGCCGCTAGCGACGAGGTCCCGGACCCGGAAGCGACAAGACGTCAGGCGACCGCCTCCCGACGGAAGTTCCTCCTCGCCGCCGGAGGGGCCGTCGTCCTCACGGGCGGCGGTGTGGGCGCCTGGGCAGCGCTGCGCGACGACTCCCCACCTGCCGCGGGCAACGCCGCGCCCGCCCGCGGCTGGACCATCGGCGTACAGGCCGATCTCAGCGGGCAGAGCAAGGCCGCCGGCCGCGCCCAGGAACAGGGCGCCCGCCTCGCCGTCGAGCAGTTCAACTCCCGCCGGGGCAAGCCCTTCAGCCTGGTACTCAAGGCGCTGGACGACGGTGGCAGCCCCGCGCGCGCTCCGGCAGTCGCCAAGCAGTTCACCGCGGACCGCAGGGTGCTCGCCGTGCTCGGCCCGACCGGTGATGAGACGGCCCGGGCGGTACTGCCCACCTACGACGAGGCGCTGCTTCCGCTGATCGCCGTCTCGCCGGGCGCGATGGATCTGCCGAAAGCGGACAACCGTTCTTTTCTGGCTGCCCGGCCCGGAGACGCGATGGTCTCGGTGCCCCTCGGCCTCTATCCGGCGGCCGAACACAAGTCGGCCCGCCCGGGCCTGCTCCAGGACCGGACAGCGGGCCAGTACGGCTGGGAATCGGTCACCATCGCCAACTACGGCATGCGTGCCTTCGGGCGCGTCCCCTATCCCCGGGTCGTGCCCGCGAACCTCAAGGACTTCAAGCCCGTGATCGCCGACATGCTCAAGGCGGGTGTGGACTCCTTCACCTACTGCGGCTACGCGGAGGGGGCGGGCAGGTTAGCCCGGGATCTGGCGGCGGCAGGCTTCACCGGACCGCGCATCGCCCCACAAGCGGTGCTGGACTCGCGGTTCGTGGAATCGGCGGGGCAGGCCGCAGAAGGCTGGATGCTCGCGGCGTCTTTCGTCGACCCCGCAGCCGTGCCCGCGGCGAAGGCGTTCACCGCCGCCTTCCGTAAGCGGTACAAGGCCGCCCCCGGCTACTTCGCGGCCGAGGCGTACGACATCGTGAACCTCGTCATCCAGCAGTTGGTCGCACACCACAAGAAGCAGCGGAGCGTGCCGGACCGCAAGACTCTCGTCGGGCTGCTGCGCAGGAGCAGCTACCGGGGCATCACCAAGCCGTACGCATTCCGGCCCGAGGACGGACGCTTCAAGGCGGGGGGAGTCTTCTACCACCAGGTGGAGAACGGCGGCTTCCGTCATGTCGGCCCCGCGCCCTCGACCTGGTGAGTGTCGATGCAGCCGCTCACTGCGGGCGATCCGCCCGCCATCGGGGGCCACCGGCTGCTCGGCCGGCTCGGCGCGGGCGGCATGGGAGTGGTGTATCTGGCGCGCTCGCCGGGCGGCGCGCTGGTTGCGTTGAAGGTGATCCGTGCCGAGCACGCGGCCGACCCCGCCTTCCGGGCCCGTTTCGAACGCGAGGCGCGGGCGGCGAGCCGCATCTCGGGCCGCTGGACGACCCCGGTCGCCGCCGCCGACCCGCAGGCCGATGAGCCCTGGCTGGCCACGGCATTCGTCCCAGGGCCCTCGCTCGCGGAGGCGGTGTCCCGGTACGGACCGTTGCCGGAGCCGACCGTACGTGTCCTGGGGGAACGGCTGGCCGAGGCGCTCATCGAGGTGCATGCCGCGGGCCTGGTGCACCGGGATGTGAAGCCGGGCAATGTGCTGCTCGCGCTGGACGGGCCCCGGCTGATCGACTTCGGCATCGCACGGGCGGTCGGCGCGACCGCGCTGACCGCCACCGACATGGTGATCGGCTCGCCCGGCTACCTTTCGCCCGAGCAGGCGCAGGCCGGCCGGGCGGGTGAGATCGGTCCCCCAAGTGACATCTTCTCGCTGGCCTGCGTCCTTGCATACGCGGCGAGCGGCCGCCGCCCCTTCGGCACCGGCACTCCGGCCGCCGTGCTGTTCCGCACGGTGCACGAGGAGCCCGAACTCGACGACGTACCCGGCCCGTTGCTGTCGCTCGTGACCGCCTGTCTGGCCAAGGATCCCGACGCACGGCCCACCGCCGACGGCATACGGGCCGAGCTGGCGGGCCCTGGCAGCCGGCCCGGCGAGTGGCTGCCCTCCGAGCTGCCCCGGCTGATCGCGGAGCGCTCGGCGAAGGTCCTCGAACTGCCCGACCCCGAGCCGCAGGAGCCGACGCGGACGCAGAACCGCGTCGCGGCGGCTCCCCCTCGCCGCCGCTTCCTTGCGCTGGGCGGCTCGGCGGCCGCAACGGCCGCGATCGGCGGAGGCATCGCCGCGTATCTGGCGAGCCGCCGGGACCGCGGCGGAGACGGTGGGCAGGTCTCCTCCGGGTCGCTGCCGCGTCACACCGTCGGCCTGCAGGCGGATCTGAGCGGCGGCGGCAAAGCCGTAGGCCGCGCCCAGGAACGTGGTGCACGCCTTGCGGTCGAGGAGCTCAACGCCCGGAAGGACCGGCCCTTCGAGCTGACCCTCAAGGCCCTCGACGACGGCGGGGAGCCGGCCCGTGCCAGGGCGGCCGCCGCCCAACTCGTCGCGGACCGCGCGGTGCAGGCGGTCATCGGCCCGTCAACGGTCGCCGCCGCGGAGGCCGTTGCGGCTCAGTACCAGAAGGCGCTGCTGCCCGTGCTGACAGTCTCCGTCAGCACGGACCGTGTCTCGAGCGCCACCAATCGCGCTTTCTTCCAGCTGAGTCCGGACGACGGCGTTCTCACCCTGGCCATGGTCCACTACCTCACCGTGGTGACGAAGGCGGACCGCACGGCGATAGTCGAGGATCTGGCGGCCGGGAAGGCGGGCTGGGAGCTGGCCAACAGCATCCGGGCGACGCCCCCGTCCGAGGGCGTCACCACGGTGCATCAAGTGGCGGCGGCGAGCGACGACTTCGGGCCCGCCGTGGCTGCTGTGATGGCCGCCCGCGCCCAGGGCGTCGTCTTCGCCGGGACCTCACCGCACCGGGCCGCCCTCTGCGCCCGAGCGCTCCAGGCGGCGGGATTCAAGGGGGCCTCGATGGCCACCGGAGCCGTGCTGGAGCCGGCGTTTTTGTCCGAGGCCGGTACGGCGGCCGAGGGCTGGCTCTTCTCCACGGCTTTTGTCGACGCGGCGCAGCAGCCGGGAGCCGAACACTTTGCCGCCGAGTTCAAGAAGCGCTTCGGGGTGAGGCAGGTGGATCGGTATGCCATTGAGGCCTACGACGCGCTGTTCCTCGTCGCCCAGGGCATGAGCGCGCTGGGCAAGGGCGGTGTGGAGCGGGGTGCGATGGTGCGCAGACTGCGTGAGCTCCCGTACAAGGGACTGGCGAAGACGATCGCCTTCGAACCGCTCACCCGGGTGATGCCGCCGAAGACCGGCCAGTTCCTGCACCGCGTGGAGGGTGGCCGGGTGCGTTTTCTGGGCCACTACGCAAAGGTCAGGAGCGCGGGCTCCTGACCTTTGCGTAGTGCGGCGGTCAAGCCCGAACGGATTGAGACCGGCTGTCCGACTTGGGCTTGAGAGGTGCGAGTCGGCGCAGGGCGAGCAGCCCGCCGATGCCGGGCAGCAGCGACAGCGCGATGGCGCGAGGGGTGCGCCGCGGGTCGCGGAGGACGGCGATGAAGCTGAACAGGTAGGCGCAGCCGTGCGTGGGCCCGGCCGGCGAAGAGACGGCTGGCAGGTGCACGGTGAACAGGTTGGCCAGCATCACCACGAGGGTGGCCAGTTCGACCGTGCTCGCGATGCGCAGTGGTTGCCGGGTGCCTTTCATGTCAGGCTCCCGTCGTCGAGCCGGGGCGGATGATCATCAGGACGGTCACCACCGCCCACAGCAGGTTGAATATTCCGGTGAACATGGCCAGCCGTGCCGTATGACGTCGCTCAACAGGCTCGGTTGCCCCATCAAGCTGTTCCAGCAGGGCGTCCTGCCGGGGCAGGACCAGCAGCCCCAGCACACCTGCCGCGCCGGCGGTCAGCGCGATCGACGTGATGAGCCAGGTGTCGCCCAGAACACCAAGGCTGCTGGCGGTGGCGAATCCGAACACCGGCACGGCCAGACCGATTCCGGCGTAGACGCGGCAGATGCGGTGAAGAAGCCGGACCGTTCCCCGTGATGCAGTGTCGGGCCCGGCGGCCTGCGCGCGGCGGACGGCGGGCGGAAACATGCTGGCGGCGACCGCCACGGGGCCGATGGCGATGATGGCGGCCAGGACGTGGAGGGAGAGAAAGAACTTCGTCATCGCAGGGCGCCGGGCTCCGCTTCGGTTTCGGTGACGCGATCGCCGCTGACCTTGCTGCCGGGCAGCCGGCCGGTCTTGGCCTTGCCGCTGAGCCGGTCCCCCTCGACGGTGAGGTCGAAGACGAGGTGGAGCCGCATGGGCTTGGTGATCGACTGGCGGTAGGTCACCGCGTCGCCCTGGACGGTTATGTCGGTCAGCGGGACTTGTTCTCCGGACTTGAGGTCCTGGGCGGTGCCGTGCCAGGCGCCGTCGGGCTGCGCGGTCAACTGCACGCGGGCCTGCTGCTTGCCCAGCGGTGTGTCGATGGTCAGTTTCCAGATGCCTTCGGCAGACATAGTGCGGGGATCTTTCGGTAGCGGGAGGTCAGACGGTGAGAGCGGGGGCGGCGCCGCGGGAGGACCAGACGGTGCCGCGGCGCTCGTGTTCGAAGAGCTTTTCCACGTTGTGTGCGACCTGGGGGCCGACTTCGCGCTCAAGGATGTAGAGCCCGACGTCCAGGCCCGAGGTCACCCCGCCGCCGGTGATCAGATCGCCGTCGTCGACGACGCGGGCATCGACGGCGATGGTGCCGGTGGCGCCCAGCACATCGAGCCCGAGGCGGTGCGTGGTGGCGGGACGGCCCTCGGTGAGCCCGGCCATGGCGAGGATCAACGAGCCGCCGCAGACGGTGGCGACGAGCGTGTCCTCGCGCTGGAGCGCCTCCTTGGCCAGGCGCGGCAGGTCAGTTTCCAGGGTGCGGCCGAGGATCGCCGGGATGGCGTCGGCCTGCTCCTCCTCGCTCATGTCCGCCGGGTCGCGTACGTCACCCGCGGCGCCCGGCAGGACGATGACGTCGGCCCGCACGGGGTCCAGGAGGGCGGTGGCCTTCAGGCTCAGCGGCGGAAGGCCGCTGGGCACGTCGCGCGGTCCCTCCGCGGAGACGAGCTCCACCTGCACGGCGCCCTCGGTGAGCATCCCCGCGCTGTGAAGCACCTCGTAGGGGGCGATGACATCCAGCGGGTCGAAGCCGTCGAACAGTACGAACTGGGCGAGCATCGGCAGTCTCTCTTCCGTCGCAATCGGCGTTGCCATGCCAACGCTAGGCGGACGATCAAGCTCTGCCCACGGGCATTAATGACAACTTCCCACGGATTCTCGCCAGTCCTTTTGACGTGTCCCTTTGTGGAAATTGCCCGATATCAACGCCCTGTATCGCGTGGCGGGAAGCTGACTATCGTGGTTCATATGCATACGGTGGCAGTTCTGGCTCTGGACCATGTGGTGGCGTTCGACATGGCCGTACCCATCGAGGTGTTCGGACGTGCACGGCTCCCGGACGGACGCCGCCCCTATCGGGTCCGTGTCTGTTCCCCGGCTCCCAAGGTGGAAACCGAGGCCTTCGCCCTGCAGGTCGCCTGGGGCCTGGAGGCGCTGGCGGAGGCGGACACGATCATCGTGCCGGGCTGCTCGGAGCAGGCGCCGCCCCCTTCCCAAGAGGTCCTGGATGCACTGCGCGCCGCGGCGGCGGCAGGCACCCGCATCGCCTCGGTGTGCGCGGGCGCGTTCATCCTGGCCGCCACCGGCTTGCTGGACGGCCTCAGCGCCACCACCCACTGGGTCGCCGCCGACCAACTGGCCCGGCGGTTCCCGCTCATCGATGTGCAGCCCGACGTCCTGTACATCGACAACGGTCGGATCCTCACCTCGGCCGGCGCCGCCGCGAGCCTGGACCTGTGCCTGCACATGGTCCGCCGTGATTTCGGGTCCGCCGTTGCCGCCGATGCCGCACGCCTTTCGGTCACGCCCTTGGAACGCGAGGGCGGCCAGGCCCAGTTCATCGTTCACGAACAGCCGCCCGTCCCCCAGGGCTCAACCCTCCAGCCCGTGCTGGACTGGATCGACGACAACCTCGCTCGGGACCTGACCCTGGGTGCCATGGCCGAACGCTCCGGAATGAGCGGTCGCACGTTCAGCCGGCGCTTCCGCGAACAGCTGGGCACCACACCCCTGCAGTGGCTGCTGCGGGCCCGCGTGCGGCGCGCGCAGTATCTGCTGGAGAACAGCGACTACCCGGTCGAACGCATCGCACAGCAGGCCGGATTCGGATCACCGACCGCCTTCAGGGAACGCTTCCGGCGGGTCGTGGGCACCACCCCGCAGGCGTACCGCTCCGCCTTCCACGGACGCCGGTCCACGCAGCCGCTCGCCTCCAGCCGGAGCGCGGCCTCGTCCCCGACTCCCCGGAGGTCATGAGCGCCCCCGTGGAGACCCCGCCGACTCAGGAGCCCGCGGTGGCAGGGACCCTGGTCCAGATGGCCGCCCAGGACAAGCGCCGGATGTGTGCCGACCCCGAAGCCCTGGCGGCCATGCGGAAGCGGGTGGTCGAGACGTCCTAGCGCTGAGGCGAGTCACCTGTGTACGCCTCGTGCGCCGCGTTGGATGAGCGATGAGCCGATGCGAGGGCGTCTCGTGCTTCCTGGTCCGACATACCGGGCAGCAGCGCGATTGACGCTCGTGCTTCACGTTCCACGGCAGCCCAGGTTCGATGCGACCGTCGATTGGCCATGAGTCGCTCTTCGGCGCGGACGAAGGCGAGTGCCGCCGTGAGAGCCGCGGCAGTAAGCGCGAGAAAGCCCGCCAGGACACGCAGACCGGCGTCGGCCAGTCCGGCTCCACCCGCCGCTGCCGCCGCAGCGGCGGAAACCGATCCGCCGCCGATGTGTACGTAGTTCCAGAACTCGATCCGTTTCTCGGCTGCTCTGGCCTTGTGTGCTGCTGCGTCCCGCACGTTCTCGAACTCCGCGACCACAAGTGACCTGTCCGTGCGCCCCGTTAGATCTGTCATGTGCGCAGCGTGACAGTTGGGAAACTGATCGGGAAGTTGTGGACAATGATCCACGACCGAAGTAGTACGGATTGCTGGGGCGTGCCCCGCCCTTGGCGGCCAAGCCGTCGGCGGGCTTGGCCTGCGATGCCCGTCCCAGTTCTTCCACCAGGTGCGGCACGGTGGGGCGCGTTGGCCCGGGTCCTTGGCCAGGCAACGGGCCACGACGTTCGCCAGTTGGGTCGGCAGGCCGGTCAGGTCCGGTTCCTTATGGACGACTCGGTGGTTCAGGGGGCAGGACGAGCCGCCTCCGAACAGGCAGGATCCGGTCGCCGCGTAGGTCAGACCTGCTGGGGATCCCCCGCTTGCAACGGTGCGAAAGCCGCCACCCCGCCCTCCCGTCCCTCCAGCACCGGGTCCACCATCACGCGGTCAGGCCCTGGTCTTCCTGGTCGGGTCAGTTGGCGCGTTCATAGTGGTATCCGTCGCCGTGGGCGACGTTGTGGCGGATGCCGGCCGGGTCGTCGAGGATGAAGTAGGAGGGGGCGGAGTCCGCGCAGACAGAGGGGCTCGAGCGCGCCTCGTCCACTTCGGCATTGCCGACGTTGATGCGCGCGCCACCGTCCGTCACGGAGACCAGGTCGGCCACCTGCTCGCAGTGGGCTCCGCCCGAATCGGTGACGAGGGTGACCGCGTGTCGGCCGGGGACGGCCCGGTAAATGGTCACGTTCTGCGGTTGCGGAGCGTACGGGGATGTGAGGGACCGGGTGCCGACGAACTGCGCCGGAACCCGGTTGTCGGACGTGCCGGAGCCGGGGTCAGAGTTGCCGCCGCTGCCACTGCCGGGAGCTGACGTGGTGACGCCGCCGGGAGCTGACGTGGTGACGTCGCTGGGAACGCCCAGTCAGGTTCCGCGGCTGTGCCTGGTTCGACCAAGCCGTGAAGGGGCCGACCGTACTGGTCCCGTGATCCGCCTCGCGATCTCACGAGCATGTTGTGGCGGGCTATGGAATCAGCCAGAGTCTTCGCGGAAGCCGAGCCCGCAAATCAGTGCGAGCCAGGTGGCGCCGGGTCAGGCCCTGCGCCGCGCAGTGCCGTGCGCTTGACCAGCCGGTCATCCCTTAACGGACCCGGTCATCGCCACGGTGGCCCCTCGGTGGAGCGGTCTTTCTCCGCATCAGGGTGGGTCCGGTGTGCGTTCCGGTGACTACGGGTGTCAGGATGAAGCCATGAGTAACGTGTTCTTCGACATCACCATCAACGACCAGCCCGCCGGTCGGATCGTCTTCCAGCTGTTCGATGACGTGGTCCCCAAGACCGCCAGGAACTTCCGCGAGCTCGCCACGGGCGAGCACGGCTACGGCTACGAGGGCTCTTCCTTCCACCGCGTCATCCCGGACTTCATGCTCCAGGGGGGCGACTTCACCGCCGGTAACGGCACGGGCGGCAAGAGCATCTACGGCGAGAAGTTCGCCGACGAGAACTTCCAGCTCAAGCACACCAGGCCGGGCCAGCTCTCCATGGCCAACGCGGGCCCGAACACCAACGGCTCGCAGTTCTTCATCACCACCATCGTCACCGACTGGCTGGACAACAAGCACGTCGTCTTCGGCGAGGTCGTCGAAGGTATGGACCTCGTGAAGCAGATCGAGGGCCTGGGCTCGCGCAGCGGTGCCCCCAAGGCGAAGATCACGATCGCCAAGTCGGGCGTCGTAGAGGACTGACCCCGTCTGCGCGGCGTGCGCCGCGCGACGTCCGGGGCCGGGCGAATCGTCTCTGCGACGCTCGCCCGGCCTTCAGCCCGTGGCGGCGGGCTTCCGCCTGGGGCGGCGCGCCGCGGGGATGTCGGTGTCCTTGAGGTCCTTCGCCCACAGGGAGCGCACATGGCCCAGGTGCCGGGCCATGCATGCCTCGGCGGCCTCTGCGTCACCCGCCAGCATCAGATCGAGGAGCTCCAGGTGCTCCTCGGCGGAAGGCAGCAGCTGGTCGCGTTCGTCCAGTGCGGTCAGTCCGTAGAGGCGGGAGCGCTTGCGCAGATCGCCGACCGTCTCGACAAGACGCTCGTTGCCCGTGAGGCCGAGCAGGGTGAGATGGAACTGGCGGTCGGCTTCCAGATAGCCGATGAGGTCGTGTTCGCGGGCGGCGCGGACGATCTCCTCGGCCACCGGCCGTAGTGCCTCCAGGTCTTCGGGGGAGGCGCTGCGGGTGATCCGGCCGATCATCGGGACTTCGATGAGGGTGCGGATCTCGGTGTACTGGTCGAGATCGCGCTCATTGACTTCGGTGACTCTGAACCCCTTGTTCCGCACCGGTTCAACGAGACCTTCGCGGGCCAGGTCGAGCATCGCCTCACGCACGGGGGTGGCGGAGACGCCGAAGTCCTCCGCGAGCCCTGGCGCCGAGTAGACCTCGCCCGGGCGGAGTTCGCCGGAGATGAGCGCGGCCCGCAGAGCATGAGCCACCTGGTCGCGCAGCGGCTCCCGGGCGGTGACAAGGTTGCGCTGCTTCAGGTGCCCCATGGTGTTCCCTCCGTGCTGCCGCCGCGGCTCACCAGGGTACAATGTCACGTTGCCCTCGCAGGGGTACGGGCGCAGGTGAAGGCGCCTGGAGCAGAACTTCAGCGCCCTGCAGCCCAGTTCGCGGTTCCCTCGGCGCGGGCGCGCATTCCGAAGACGGGATCACAGTCGGCCACCGGGCAGCGGGGCGGACAGCCGGACGCCCGGCGGGATGAGTGAACGGGCGGCGGGCAGGGGGAGTTCGCTCGGACGAGCGGACCGCCGGGGGCCCAGTCGTGGGCCGTGAAACCTGGAGCTCGGCGGATGACGTCCGGTCACCGTTTGTGGTGATTTGGGGGCGCCTATTCGGTATCGGAGCCGTCTCCCGCCGGGAAGCTTCCGCGAAGTGGGATGTGTACGGGGGTTGTCAGTGCAATGTCACATTACTACGTTACGCATCACATGACGGCCGGATATCCCATCAACGGCCTTCTGTGGCACAGCACTTCGTCCTCCGAAACCCCCACTCAGGAGATATCGGTGTCTCAAGACGGATATGCACCCAGACCCCTGCTGGCCGCGGTGATAGCGGCCGCAGTAGTGCTCGCCCCCCTTGCACCACTCGGCCAGGCCTCTGCAGCTCCCGTACAGCCGAAGCCGGCCGCCCCTGTCGCCGAGCCCGTCGACCGCCACAACCCGCACGACGAAGTGGAACGCCTCGCCGCGGCACCCGAGTTCACGGCCCGAACCGCGCCCGCCCCTGGTGGGCTGCCTCAGGGCCGCACCCCCGGCGCTCGTACGGCAGGCCGCGCCACCACCGCAGCCGGCGCCCCCGCAGTTCCCTGCACGCTGGACGGCATCACCACTCTGGGCCCGGAGCAGTTCGCCGACTTCCTCGCCGATCCGGCGGTCACCGCTGACGGTTGTCTGCGCGACGTCATCTGGACCTGGGACGCCCGCCTGGCCCCCGTCATGT
Organism: Streptomyces sp. NPDC002870; assembly: GCF_042888505.1. Lineage (NCBI taxonomy): Bacteria > Bacillati > Actinomycetota > Actinomycetes > Kitasatosporales > Streptomycetaceae > Streptomyces > Streptomyces sp. NPDC002870. Next base: position 50,892 of record NZ_JBIAPW010000037.1, on the reverse strand, counting down.
CCGACGCCCACGTCCAGGCCGTCTCCCGCCGGATATCCGCGCTCTCCCCGGCGCATGACGGGAAGAACGGCAGCCATCTGCTGGAGATGCTCACCTACCTCCACGCCGTGGTCTACCACGACTTCTCACGCAGCGAGATCGACGTCACCGACGCCCCCACCGCCGAGGCCATGCGCCGCGCCATCAACGCCTTCGGGACAGCGGCCCGCTCGTTCACCGCGACACGCACCAACGCCGACACCCTGCGCGAAGCCCTCTACGCAGGCAGCGGCACCGGGCTGCGCCACTCCCAGCTCGGACTGATCCAGAAGGTGCTGGCCATGCTGGACCAGTACCACACCACCACCTACAAGGACCCCGCGTGGGGCGGCGCCGCGCTTGCCGGGCTCTCCGTCAACTACCTGGGGATCTACCCGGGCAACAACGACACCTCCTTCCGCACACTGGTCACCCGGAACACGACCTACCGCAACGACTTCCGGAAGTTCGCCGCTTACACCCACCTCAAGGGCACGGCGAACGAGTGGGTGGTACGGGATGCGCTCGGCGAGTACGGCCGGTTCGGTCAGATCGAGGCCCTGAAGTCAGAGACCGTCTCCGGTCTGGGCGCGCTGCTGCCGGTCACCACGCGCAACTTCGGCGAGGGCAGCCAGCCCTGGGCCAAGGTGGCGAGCTGGCTCAACTTCTACGAGGCATGCAAGCCGTACGGGGTGTGCAAGGACGACATCGAGCGCCGCATCTTCCCGCACACCTACGTCTACGACAACGGTGCGATGAAGGTCCGCACCGGGCTGGACCGGCCCACCGTCGACCAGCTCTACTATGCGAGCAAGCAGGTCAGGGCGCAGTTCCACCGCGTCCTGGGCACCGATGCGCCGCTGGCCGGTGACACCAACACCTCGCTGAACATCGTGCTCTACGGCTCACGCGCCGACTACGAGACGTACCACCCGCTGCTCACCGGTATGGACACCAACAACGGCGGCGTCTACATCGAACGTGGCGCGACCTTCTACACCTATCAGCGGCGCGTCCCGCAGGACTCCTCGCTCACCCTGGAGGAACTCTTCCGTCACGAGTACATGCACTACCTCAACGGCCGCTGGGCGGTGCCCGGATACTTCGGTGAGGGCCCGTGGTACCAGGGAGACCGCACGACCGCCTTGGACGAGGGCACGGCCGAGTTCTTCGACGGCGCCACCCGGGACGACGGCATCGCCGTGCGCAAGTCGCTGGTGCAGGGCGTCATCGACGACACGGCGGGCGGCGGGCCGCGCATGAGCGTGAACCAGCTGCTGCACGCCACCTACGACGGCGACGGCTTCCGCTTCTACGACTACGCCGGCACCTTCTTCGAGTTCCTGTGGACCGAACGCCCCTCGCTGATCCGCGAGATGTACGGGTACCTTCGCGCGGACGACCCCGCCGCCTTCGACTCCTGGCGCAACCGCCTGGGCCGGGACGCCGCGCTGCAGCGCGGGTACGACAGCTTCCTGGACGCACAGATCGCCAAGGTCGACGAACTCTTCGTGCCGAACACCACGTTCAATCCGAACGACCGGCTACGGGACTCCTCGGCCGAAGCGGTCCGTGTCTCCCTCGCAACCGCCACCCAGCTCAGTCCCACCTGCGCGACGGCCCCGGATCCGACGATGCGCCGTTTCATCTGCACCGGCCGGATCACCGCGAACCTCACCGACCCCTCGAGCCCTGACCGCATCTTCAAGGACATGTCCGAGACGGTCGACTACTTCATCCTGGACCGGGCTCGCCCCGCCTCCACCAATCTGACCGACATGAACTGCCACTTCGGCAAGGTCGACATCTGGACGGGCGGCCGCGCCGGCACTGCCGACTACACCTGCGAAGGCCCGCTGCGCAGCTGACGGCACAAGCCCCGGGTCGTACGGCGCGTGGCACTGCCGCCGTACGACCCGGGAGCCTGGCGCCGCCGCGCGTGACGTTGACCGGCCGCCCTGGGCTCGGGTCTGTCTCCGGCCGTCCGCCCGTACAACCTCACGGCCGGACGGGGAGTCCAACCTGCGAGAACCAGCGCCTGACGGGCCGCCACGGACATGCCCGCCTCCACCAGAGGCGACCGGCCGAGGTCACGGGCCCGGCGCCATCGGGGAGGCCGACCATGAGACCGAGACTGACCGCCGGGGCGCCGCGCGCCGCTCTGGCCTGGTGCGCCGCGATGGTGCTGGGCCTCGGCCTGGCCGCCGCGCCGCCCTCCGCCGCCGACCCCGCACCGGAAGGCTATTTCGAGGTCCACGCGCCGCCGAAGCACGAGGTGGCCCGCGCAGGCGCAGTACCGAACGACGCCCGGTTCAAGGACGTCCAGATCCAGTTCATCAACGTCCGTCCCCAGCAGGATCTGGTGGAGGACGTCGAGCTGGTGATCGACACCACCGGCGTCAAGGATGTCGCGGAGTTCCGCTTCGCGGCGGACTGTGCTGTGGCGGGGGCGGTCGCCACCTGCCCGGTCGGGGATGTCGAAGTGCGCTGGATGGCCGAGCCCGCCTTCACGTACTCCTACAAGGTCCGCGCCAAGGCCGGCGCGGCGAACGGCGCCACGGGACAGGTCACGTACACCGCCCGCTCGGCCAACACCCCGCTCGGGAAGGAGAGCGAGCTCACGACCGCCGTCACGGTCACCGAGGCCGCCGACCTGGTGCTGACTCCGCCGGCGCAGTACCGGATCCGCGTGCCGGCCGGCGGGAGCGTCCCGTTGCCGCTGGAGGTGTCCAACGCGGGAAGTCAGACCGTGCCGCGCACGTATCTGCGGATCTGGGGCTTCGACGGCGACGACCGGGCGGAACTGCTCGGCAGCTACACCAACTGCTGGTACCAGACCCGCGACCCCAAGAACGCCAAGTCCCCGAAGGTCGGGGCAGTGTGCCTGCTGAACACCCCGCTCCCGGCCGACTCGGCGCGGCACGTGCTGTCCCCGCCGCTGAGGGTCGCAATGGGCAAGTACGAGGAGTTCAGCAGGCTGGAGTACATGGTGCTGCCGAGTGTCCCTGAGCAGCCCCGCGGCGTGCGAGGCACCTCGGGCGTACTGAAGCTGGCGCCCAAGCCGCAGCAGAAGGCGGCGCAGGCCGCACCGTCGCCCCGCGAGATCGACGGATCCGACAACTCCGTGATCGTCGGGTTCGATACAGGCCAGGTGGCCGATCTGGCGGCTGCGGGCGCGACCGTCAAGACGCGCGTCGGCGAGCGGTTCACCGCCGTCGTCGGAGTGACGAACCGGGGCCGGGCGGTGTACCGCGGCCCCGGGGCGAGCGTGATGGTCGAGATCCCGCGCGGACTGAAGGTGCTGGCGTTCGACAAGCGGTGCAAGGCGACGCCCAACACCACGCACTGGGAGAACTACACGGATCCCACGTTCGGTGACGGCCCTGATGATGACGCACCCGTCCCGACGGGCGCACTGTACCGGTGCAGGGTCCCCGGAGAGCTGTTGCCGGGCATCAGGCCCGTGCTCGGCTTCAGGCTCACGGCGACCCGGACGCTCGACGAAGCGCGGGGAGTGGTGTTCCTCAGCGAGGGGAGGGCGGCTCCCGGGCGGAACAACCTCGGCTTCCTTACCGTCACCGCCACAGCCGCCGCAGCCGTCGACGGCACCAGCGGCGGCGGTACGGGGCAGACATCCGGAGGCTCCGGCACTGCCGGTGGCACGGAGGGTGTGACCACCGGCGGCTCCGGTGACCTCGCGGCAACGGGGTCGGGCCCGGCGGTTCCCGTCGCACTCGCCGCGATCGGGGCGACAGGGCTGGGCGTGATCGTGTTCGTCGTCGCAAGGAGGCTTCGGCGAAGAGTCTGAAGGCCGGCGGATGCGTTGCCGCCGCTCTTCGGCGCGCGAAGCAATCGGACGCCCTCGTCGCCCCACCCGGGTAGGCGCCGCCCTCAGAGCTGGGGAGCCGAGCCCCGCACGGACACGCCCTTCCGGGGGTCAGCCAGTGACGTACTGCTCGGAGTATTCCGCGCTGGGGACGATGGGCGTGATGACGTCGATCAGGACGCCGTTGGGATCGGCCACGATGAAGTGCCGTTGCCCGAAGTCCTCATTGCGCAGTTCAAGGACGGGGCGCAGCCCTTCGCGGGTAACCAGCCGGTCCCATTCCGCGTCCACGTCCTCCACTTCGAAGTTGAGCAGCAGGCCCTGTGCCGGGACGCGGTGGCTCTTCGGAATCGTCGGGTGGGTGTGGTCGAGCAATGCGAGCTCGTACCCGGGATCTCCTGGCCGCCGCAGGCTGACGTACCAGTCGGCCTCGAACGTCGTGTCGAACTCCAGCAGCCGGGTGTAGAAGTCGCGGGACTCTTGCAGCTTCGCCGTGCCGATCACGGGATAGAAGCTGGTCAGCTTCATGTCCGAACTCCTTTCGCATACCATCGGTATGCGAGTGACACTATTCGCGTACCATCGGTATGTCAATGAGGAGTGCGATGCGGCAGAACGGCATCCGGGCACAGCAGCGGGAGCAGACAAGACAGGCGCTGTTGCGGGAGGGCAGGCGTCTGTTCTCCGACCGTGGCTACGGCGCGGTGGGCCTGGCGGAGATCGTCCAGGCAGCCGGGGTGACCAAGGGTGCGCTCTACCATCACTTCACTGGCAAGGCGGACCTCTTCCGCGCTGTTTTGGAGGAGTTGCAGCAGGAAGTGGGCCGACGCGTGGCCGCGGCCGCCGACGCCCACGACGATCCCTGGGCCCAGCTGACCGCCGGCTGTCAGGAGTTCCTCACCGCGAGCACTGACCCGGACATCCAACGGGTCATGCTCGTCGACGGGCCTGCCGTGCTGGGGTGGAGTCAATGGCGGGCCATGGACGAGGCCGCCTCTGCCCGCCACCTCGCCGACGCGTTGTCCTTCCTCATGGAGGCAGGGATCATTGGCCCGCAGCCGGTCGCACCGCTGGTCCACCTGTTGTCGGGGGCGATGAACGAGGCGGCCCTCTGGCTGGCCTCCTCCTCCGACCCCGAAGACCTGGCCCACACCAGAGCCGCGCTGGGGCAACTGCTTCAGGCACTGCGCTCCGGCTGACTCGAGCAACGCGTCCTCGAGCCATTTGTTCCGGGGCCCACTCCTTGGGTTTGCGGCGCAACGGCGAGCGGGGTCCGGAACTTCAGGTGCGGCAAGGGCTGTTCCTGGAGGCTGCCCGGCTGCCGTGGCCTTGATTCGTACAACCTTGTGATCAAGTAGAGGGTCTCCTCTGTGCAAGGGCCCGGCGGTCTGCCGCCGGGCCGGGGGGAAGACCAGAGGAGACACATGCGTACGCAGCGACAAACCCGGCGCGTCCGGCGGCGGTTCGCCGTCGTCGCGGCTACGGCCACGGCCCTTCTGGCGACCGGCGGATTCGCGCACGGCGCGCCGACGGCGGACCCGCAACTGCCCACGATCAACCTCGAGACGCCGGACGTCGCCGCCGGGGGCTCGGTCAGCCACACCATCAAGGTGAGCGTGTCGGAGAAGGGCCGGGTCGAGCTGCACATGGAGCCGGCCGAGGGCTTCCGCTGGTGGCACCTCCAGTCGGAGGCCTCCGACCTGCACAGAGGCCCGGTCACCGGCCCGAACGCCTCGTGTCGAGAGGAGCCGTACCCGAACGGGGAACTCCTGGCGGTCTGCGACATCGCCCCGGGCGAGACCACCCTCACGTACTCCGTGGCCGCCGCCGCGGACATGGAGGCGTGGACGATCGCGGCGCGCGCCAGCTTCCAGCCGACGGGCGACCCTGTGAAGTACAGGGAGACGAGCGAGTTCTCGGTGCTCAGCGACGACCCGGTGGAGATGTCGTACCGCGTCTTCGGCCGGGACACGGCCGCCCGGCTCTTCTCGCACGAGACCTACCCGGTGGAGGTTCCGGGGCTGGAGAAGGGCTGGCGCCGGGACCACGGCTCGGGCTGGAACGCCTTTGACGCGCTGACCAAGCTGTCCCCGATCAGCATCGTCAACCGGGGCGGTGGCGTCGTCGCCCGGGAGCCTTCGGGTCTCCTCTGGTACTACCCGGTCTCCGGCTTGAAATATTCCCCGGTGTTCAAGCCGCGCGTGCGGGTGGGCACCGGCTGGAGCATCTACAACTCGGTGCGCGGCACCGGCGATGTCACCCGCGACGGTCACGCGGACCTCATCGGCCGTGACAAGGCCGGGGTGTTGTGGCTCTACCAGGGCACGGGCGTCGAGTCGAAGCCGTTCGCGGCGCGCACCAAGGTCGGCTCGGGCTGGAACATCTACAACGCCATGACGGGCGGCGTCGACGTCACCAAGGACGGCATCGCGGACCTGTACGCCCGCGACACGTCCGGCGTGCTGTGGCTCTACAAGGGCACCGGCAACGCGGCGAAGCCGTACGCCGCGCGCATCAAGGTGGCCACCGGCTGGAACGCGTACACCGCGATCATCGCGCCGGGCGACGGCACGGACATCGGCAAGGGGGCGCTGCTCGTGCGCGACAAGGCCGGCGCGCTGTGGTGGTTCCGGGGCACGGGCGTCGCGTCGAGCCCGCTGGCACCGCGGTCGTCCGCCGTGGCGGAAACGCACCCGTACACCGCCTGGATGTAGTCCACTGGGCTCCGTCGCACATATGTGGTGTGGATTCGCCGCACCATCGAAGGGTCCGCACAGTGCACTGTGCGGACCCTTGGTTCACCCGAAAGGGCATATGGCTTCGGTGTCACTCGAACGATCTACCCAAGGGTTCGGGTCTCTTGTCCCTCGAGACGGATAGCGCGAAACTGGACAGACACAGCAGAACAGGGCACTTGGGGGGATGTTCTCGTGTACGAACAGGAGATCAGCCGGCGCAGTCCGGGCTGCTTCCTCTTCCTTCTCGACCAGTCCTACTCGATGGGGGCTCCGATATCCGGCAGCCCGGCGGCCAAGGCATCCGCACTGGCCTCCATGATCAACGAATTGCCGACTGGTCGAGCACTCTCATACGCTGCGCCGGCCGGACGGGACCGTGGTGGAGGAGCGGACTACGACACCGGAGTGGATAGCACCGCTCAACTTCGGAATGACACCGATGTGTGCCGCCCTCGGCATGGCCCAGAAGGTCCTGCGCGGCTGGGTGAAGCAGCACCGCTCTTCGTTCCCGCCGATCGTTCTCAACATCACGGACGGCGAGGCCACGGACGGAGATCCCCGCAGCGAAGCCCGGCGGATCACCCGGCTGGCAACCGCTGACGGTCCTGTCCTGTTGTTCAACCTCCATCTGTCGGAGGCGAAGGGGGAGTCGATTCCGTTCCCGGTCGTGCCGCCCCCCGGAGTACCGAAGGCCGCGCTGCTCTTCGAGATGTCCAGCGCGCTGCCCGGCACGCTTGTGCAGGCCTCGGGGTACGGCGACCGGATCCGGCCCGGTGCGCGCGGCTTCGTATTCAACGGGGGTGCCGCATCCTTGATGGACTTCCTGCGCATCGGTACCAGCACCACGTCCCTGATCGGCGAGCATTGAACGAGCTGGGTCCGCCGCCGACCCGAACCGTGCTGCGGTGCGAGGCCCTCGTCGTTCCCAAGGGACGGGCGAGTGAGTGCGAAGACGCGCACGCTTGGAATGCCCACCGGGCGGCGGTCTGCGACGGTGCCTCCCGGGCCTTCGCCTCCGGACGGTGGGCCGCCGTGCTCGCCCAGGAGTTTCTCGTCACCGAACTCGACCGGTCGGGCGAGGACGAGACACACGTCCTCGACGGATGGCTGGCACAGATTCGGCGGCGCTGGGCCGAGCAGACCGCGTCGGCCACCGATGTCCCCGTCTATGTACGAGATGCCCTGGCCCGCGGATCGGCCGCGACATTCCTCGGTGTGGAGACCCATGACGTGAGTTCGGACCGGCCGGGCGCCACGCCGTTTCTGGAGTACCGCGCATTCGCCGTCGGGGATTCGTGTCTGTTCCATCTCCGCGACGGCCGGCCGGTCGAGGTCTTCCCGCTGGACCGGGCCGAACAGTTCGACACCCATCCCGCGCTTATGCCGACCAGGGCCGAACTGCTGGGGTCGCTCGAGCGGGTTCTCCGGCTCACCTCGGGTGTGTGCGGCCCGGACGACACCCTGTTGCTGGCCACGGACGCGCTCGCGGAGTGGGCTCTGCGGTCGGCGGGCGGGAGCAGCGGTGTCTGGACCTTCCTCGAGGGTGCCGACGAGGCCGAATTCAGCGCCAGGGTAAGGGATTTGATAGAGAGCCGGTTGATGACTGCGGATGATGTGTCGCTGATTCGGTGCAGGGCGGTCTCCACCGCTTCCGCGTCACCGGACGCGGGCACCTGAGGCCCAGGACGGGGCGGCTAGGGGTGCGGCGGGCCGCCCGCGTCACAGGCGCGCAGGACATCTTCCAGCGGAGGTATGTCGGCCGCCGGCCCCGTACACAGCTGGGCGAGGCGTTCGGTGAGCCGTCGTACCGCGGGGTCCGGCGATCGCTGCAGGCCCTTCCAGATCTTCGTGCCTCCCGGGGACAGCAGATCCTCACGGGTGAACAGGAGGTTCTCACCGGCTCGTCCGATGTCCCAGAGACCGGGGTCCGCCGCGAGCGCCCGCATCGAGAGCAGGATCACCAGGGCCGAGAAGGAGTCCGCGTCGGGCCCCCAGTGGCTGATGTCCCGGTGCGGATGCTGGTAGTTGCGGTGGCCGAACTCCGCGGGAGCCAGATGTGCGGCGAACGGCACCCAAACCGCGTCCAGGTCGACCAGGACGAGACGCAGGTCGTCGTCGACGAGCACATTGCCGTGCTGCAGGTCGCCGTGGCAGATGTGCGAAGAGGCCAGCTGGGCCAGCGCGATCCGCCAGTTCCCGGCGAGGTGGCACAAAGCCGCAGGGTCGTCCCGGACGGAGGCCACAGCTTCGTCCAGGAGTCTGCCCTCGATCCAGGGCATGAGGACGACGGGCCTAGGGGCCCAGCGTGGCCTCGCTCACCCGCAGTTCATGGAAGCGGCTGATCACCGCGAGCACGGAGTTCTCCATCGCGTCGGGCCGCTGCGCGGCCTGCCACATGCGCATGATGCGCTCCGGCGTGTCCGTGGCGCCGCCGGTTGTCTTGAGCAGGATCAGCAGCGTGTACACCGAGCGCAGCTCCGCCCCGCAGACGTACTGGTCCCGCACGGCGCTGAAGGCGTTGTTCAGACCTGGGAAGTCGAGAAGAAGCAGCTCCCCTCCGGGGAAGTCGTTCAAGTGCCATACGGACGGTGCTACATGGACTTCCCTCACAACCCTGCGGACGAGTGGCAGTGTCGCCCTGAGCAGTTCGGCGGTGATCCCGTCGCCGGTGGTACGGGGATCCAGCGCGCGGTACTCGGCAGGACCGGGCAGGACGACCGCCGATCGGGCCAGTGTGTCGTTGAGCTCGGCCGTGAAGCCGAGCAGTGGGCGGCCCAGCATGCGCACGCGGTTCAACGCCTCGTCGATCAGGTCGAGTTCGCCGAGCACTCCCGCCATCGGTTTGGCGAGATCGCCGCTGAGGTGCGCATCGCGGAAGTGAACCAGCTCGCGGCAGTCGGGGTCCTGGAACTCCACCTGCCGCAGCTGCGCTGCCGTCCGCGCGTCGAGTCCGCTGTCCTCCGCCTGGTCGGCTATGGCGTCACGCAGGTGCCGCAGGTAGGCGATCGCCTGGGGCTCGGTGAAGTACTCGACACGTACAGCCGATTCACGAGACTCACGGACCTCTGGACCCGCCGCCTTCGCATGGATGACCGTGACATTGCCGGTGACCGCTTCGTCTCCGACCGGGAGCAACTCGGGTAACCCGAGAAGCAGTCCGAGCAGCAGCGAATTCCCGGCGCTCAGCTCACCGGCCAGTCCGATGCCGAACGGTGACTGAGCGCTCTCCGCGGCCTGCCGCAGCGCTTCGAGTGCCCGGCGATGTGCGCTCCGTACGGCCGGGTCACTGCCGGCCCCGACCGGCTGATGGCGTATGAGCAGTTCAATCAGGCCTGACGCGTCCGATGCGCACCGTGCCAGCTCCCCCAAGGACACGCCGAACCTCCCGCCCCCCCGGCCGTTCCCGCGGCCGGCGCACGATCCGCCCCCGAGTGGTGGGGCACCTACGGTAGGGCTCTGGAATGCCCGAAGAGGACCAGAACAGAAAAGAATCTTCATCTTTGTAAGGATCAAGAACTTCCTCCGTATTTCTTCTGCGTAACCCCTCGGCGGCGCCGGGCCGCCGGGCACCATGAGTGCATGGCACCGCCTGATGCCCAACCACCCGAAGAGCCGCCCCGGCAGGAGCCTCCGTACTGGCCTTGGCCGGGCGAGCAGATCCCGTATCGGCGCGCCGAACACCCCAGCGTGGGCGCGCACTTCGCGACGGAAGACTCACCGCTGTCGCCCCGTCCCCGGCGCCGCTGGCTGCCGGCCGGGGTGGCGCTGCTCGCGGTCACGGGCATCGCCGCAGCCGCCCTGCTGCTCACCCAGGCCGGCGAACCGACCCCCGACGACAGTGCCGGCGTCACCGCGGGCGTCCTCGATGAGCCGGACGACGAGGACTACATCACACCGACGACCAGCGAGCCCCAAGAGACGACCACCGAGCCCGATGAGCCGGTTGATCCCCCGGACTCACCGTCCCCGGAAGAATCCTCACCCTCTGAGGACGAAGAAACGCCTCCTTCGGAGGAGCCGGAGGAGGTGTACGTCGACGAGCTGTCCGCGGGGGACTGTGTCGACGCGGGGGAGAACACCAACTACTACGTGATCGTCTCGTGCGAGGACGTACACGAGCGGCAGACACTGGACTTGGTGACTCTCGACGACCGTGCGGAGTACCCGGGCGACGAGGTGGTCGCCGAAGAGGCCGACTCCCTGTGCTGGGACTCCTACTATGCGGCGTCGTCGGACTGGACTGCCGATGAGGAAGAGCTGCTCAACTATGACGAGGTGACGCCCAGCAGCTCCACCTGGGGGGAGGGGGACCGCACGGTCATCTGCTTCCTGGAGACCCTCGACGGGAGCGCGCTCGAGGGGGACTGGCTCAGCGGCAGTGGCTGAGAGCCGCCGCTCAACTCCCGGTGGGTGACCGGAATCGGACTGGTACGACCTCCAACCGCACCCCCAACACGATCCCTGTGGTCCCGTGTCCGGCACATCACGGCGCCGGTCGAGCGCACCGATACCTGTCAGGATGCCCACCGCGCGGCCGGTGCGCGCAGCGATCACAGCAGACCCTGACGATCCGGGCGGCGGTGCCGGACCGAGCATGGTGACCAGCCCGGGCTCCTGCGACTCCTGGACGGTGAGGTCGAAGGACGCCTGTACGGTCGATACAGCTCCGCCGACGAGCCAGCCCACCAGCGTTGCCCGGTCGCCCGGTTCCGGCATGTCCCGCTGGGGCTTCGCCACCTGGGGCCAGACGGCGGACGAGTGGCACACCGCGATGTCGTAATCGGCGCTCGTATAGGCCAGTGACAGTTCCAGGGCCGCGCCGTCGGGCAGTCTGACGCGGTACGCGGCCCCTTCGTGCGTCACATGAGCGGGCGTGGCCCAGATGCCCTTGCCGATCTGCAGCGCATTCGAAGTGCTGCGGAACGGACTCTTCCCCGGTCCGCTCAGGAGGGGACGAACGGCACGTGACACGGTCCGGGCGCGCATGGGAGCGAGGACATCGGCGCGGAGCACGTTGATGCCGGACAACACCGCGATCACCGCCGCCGCGGGTGACACCCAGGTATCCAGACCCATCACGGGCGCCACCGGCGAACACGCCGGCGGTGACAAGTGTCAGCGGCGCTGCCCCACCCTTGAGATCCGCAGCCACTTGCCGCGCAGCACTCAGCCTCATGATCTCCTCCGCCCCCGACTTCCTCGACCCGGACGAACGCGGGCTCAACCACATGAACACCGGAAGCGACAACCGGACCCCGGCACTCACCTCGGCCCGACTCCGCGCCCCCCGCTGACCCGGGCATTCGCCGCTCGTGCGGAGCGTACCGGTCCGAGCACCTGATCGGCTTCACGTTGGCTGCGGCTCGAAATCCCAGTACGGCCGCTCTCCCCGCCGTACGGCTGCCGTCTGTGGGCTGTGTTCGCCCTGCGTGCCGGTCAGGCGAGCCAGAGCCTCCTGCTGAAGCTGGTCGGCTTCGGTCTCTCGGCGCAGCGCGCGCAGGTCCTGCGCGAGTGCCGCCTGGCAGGCAAGGGTGAGGGGGTGGCTCCGGCCGACGCCGTTCGAGGAACGTTCCAGGGTCAGCCTGCTGAGGTCGGCGGCCCCCTCCGCGTCACCGTTGTGGCTGCGCGCGGACGCTGCGTTGAGGGCGCACCCGATGGTCCACGGGTGGGTGGCACCCATCGAAACCGTCATACCGTGCAGGGCGCGTTCAGCGACGCGTCGTGCTTCGTCGCGGTCACCTGAGTCCTGCAGGATGAGGCCGATGTTGCCGGCCGTGCCGATCGAGTAGGGGTGGGTGTGGCCGAGGAGGTTGGCGTATCCGCGCGCGGCTGTGGTGGCGAGGTCCCACGACTGGTCCAGGCTGCGGTCTTCGCGGAGCAGGGACGCGTAGTCGGCGGCGACGAAGAGCGCTTCGGGGTGGTGGGGGCCCTGGATCTGGTGGGCGCGTTCCACGAGTTCGCGCATCAGGTTGCGGGCCCGTGTGAGGTCGCCGACCCGGCGCAGGCACTGGGCAAGGTTGTGCTCGGCGACGATGGCAGTCACCGTGTACTGGCCCATGAGGCGGCGGTAGTCGTGGACGTTGGCCTCCTGGCGGCCGAGCGCGTAGGCGTAGCGGCCAAGCAGACGCAGCGTCCATGCTTGCCGTTGAGTGGTGTACAGGGTGGAGGCGTGGTACGGCCCGAGGTGTCGCGAGCGCACTGCGAGGACTGCCGCGGACAGATCCAGAGCCTCCTGGTAGCGGCCGAGCAGTGTCAGCACAATGGACAGGTTGGTGCGCGCCTGTTGGGTGGCTACGGCTTCCTCGCCGAGTGTGGTCGAGGTGGTGTGCGCGGTCCGGTCGTAGAGTTCGTAGGCTTCCTGATACCTGCCGAGGGCGACCAGGCTTCCGCCAAGAGTGTTTCTAGCACGCTGCAGGTCGGGGTGGTCGGCCGGTCTGGCTGCAGAGAGTCGGTCGAGGACGTCCCGTGCGACGGCCTCGGCCTCCTGGTAGCGGCCGGTTCTGCGCAGCATGTTGGCGTGCTGGTAGGTGACGATGAGCATGTCGGGGTCGTCGAAGGGCCGGTGTCTGCGCCAGCGTGCCTTCGCCTGCTCGCACAGCCGCAGCCCGGCGTGGGCTTCGCCACGGGTGCGAAGGTAATCGATGCAGTTCAGGACGAGGCGGGCACCGATGCCACCCCGGTCCAGCGAGCCGGAGATTTCCAGGTGCGGGATCAGCTCGGCGTAGCGGGGCCACAGGGCGGCGTCCTGGGGCTCTTGGGGATCGGCTCCCGCGAGGATCACGCAAGCGGTACGGGACAGCCGCTCACGCCGTTCGTCGGAGAGCCGCTCGCGCAGCAGTGTGTGATATAGACGGGGCATGGTGGCTCGCTCCACCCCCGTGGCACCGAACTCGAGCCGAACGGTGGAGGTTTCCGACAGCTGTCGCATCGTCGCGTCCCAGGCCGCGGGGTCGGTGGCGACGGCGGCGATGCGCTGGGGGAGGACGCTGGCGTCGGCGGACTGCAGCAGCCGAAGGGGGAGAGCCTCGGGCGAGAAGTGGGTGAAAAGGTCGAGGAGCTCGACAACCGCGGGATTGCGTTCCCGCAGTGACGCCAGAGTGATCGTCCAACTGCTCTCCAAGGCGCGGGGGTACTGCGTCACCTGGCCGTTCGGCGGCCGCTCGGGAGGATGGGAGCGGACGAGGTCGATGTACTGGGGGACGGGCATCGGATTGGTGTCGAGCCAGGCGGCGGTATGAGAGAGCAGGAGTGGGAAGTCCTGCACCGCCTCGGCGAGCTGGTCGGCCTCGGCGGCCGTGAGCCGGGGGGCCGTGGCGCGGATGTAGGCGACGGACTCGTTCCTCGGGAAGGGCGGCACGTCGATCCGCCGGACACGTTCGTCGTCCGCCCATGCGGAGTTGCGAGAAGTGATGAGGACGTGTCCCGAGCCCTCGGGCAGCAGATCCTCGATCTCCCGCATGTCGTCGGCACTGTCGAGTACGAGTAACCAGCGGTGAAAGGGCAGGCCCACACGCAGGGCGTCCTTCACGGCCCGGATGCGGTTGCCGATGCCCTGTCCTGCGGCGAGGTCGAGGCGGGGCGCGAGCTCGGCGAGCTGTTCCCGGGCTGTTCCCTGGAATGCGGCGCTGATCCACCAGACGATGTCGTATTCGTTGCCGAACCGGTGGGCGTACTCGGTGACCAGCTGGCTCTTGCCGACTCCGGAGGGACCGAGGAGCACGCAGTGGTGTTGTCCGGCACGGGCGTTTCCCGGTTCAGGGGCCGCTGAGAGAGTCTGGCGAATGCGGTCCAAAATCACCTCGCGGCCGCTGAACCGAGGGTTGCGGCGGGGGGCGTTCGACACAGCGGGCGGGGTGTCCGGGAACCTCATGGCCGGGCCGGATGCCTCGTCGGCGAGCCGGGACAGGGATACTCCGAGCAGGTCGAACAGCCGGTGCCTGGCTTCTTGTTCGCCGGTGCCCCGGAGATCTGCCATGGGCAGGGCCGTTGCGGTCGCGGGCGGTTCCCCGGCGTCGACGATCACGGTAGCCAGGCGTCCGGAGTGGGACTCGGCGCACGCGGTGAGCGCCGAGTCCCACTCCTGCGCGGTGCGCCCGCCGAGCCAGCAGTACGTTGCGCCGATCAGGAGTAGCGCCCAGTCCGAGGTGTCGAGCAGGTCGTGCAGTAGTTCGGTCAGTGGCCGCGTCGGATCCGGGTTCCACAGCTGGGATGTGACACGGTGTCCGGCCTGCTGGAGCCGGTCGCTGATCCAGGCCGCCCATGACTGGTCGAAGCCGGCATGACTAAGCACGATATGCCGGCCACCCGGTGCTGGGCCGTGGCGCGGAGCGTTCCCCTCGCGGCTGAGGTCGACAGCAGGGGGAGGGAGCTCGTAGACCGCGCCGTCGGCGGCGAGTAGCCGCACCGGCCCCCAGCCGACGGTCTCCGCAACCGTCTCGGCCTGTCCTACCTGAAGGGTTCGTGGCACGGGTTGGTCGAGCAGGTCCAGAACCTGCGGATCGGTGTCGGGTACCTGTAGAACGAAGCTACCGAGGTCATCGGCCACTTCGCCGAGGATCAGCAGCGGCCCCACGCGACGGCAGCGCAGCTCGGCGCGCGGCAGCAGCGCGGCGATGAGTCCGACGTCGGTGACGCTGAGGCGTTCGGGCGGTTGGGGCTGCAGTACGGCGTCGGCGAGCTGAGCCCTGGCGACCGTGGCGAGTTGCCAGGCGGTGGTGGTCCGGCGGACCGGCTCGGGGAGCCGCTGCCAGGCTCCAGAGAACCAGCGCGCGACCCCGTCCCGAGCCTCCTCGACCAGCGCCCGCAGCGCCGGGCGCAGCGCGTGCTCGATGTCCGCTTCCGCTTCGGTGCCGGCGCCGCTGACGGCGTGCCAAGTGGCGCGCTCCTCGGCGAACAGTGCGGGAGAACCATTGCGATGCATGCGCTCGATCACCGACCAGAGGCGGTGCAGGGGCGCTCCGGTCGGAGAGTTCTTGAGACGTTCGGTGAGTTCGGCGCGCAGCTGCGGCAGCAGATCGCTGCGCAGGACGATGTAGCCGAAGCCGCGTCGCTCGACGAGGTCGCCGAACCACAGGTCCGTCTCAGCCGAGACGTCCAGCAAAGGCGCCACCGTGACCCGTACGGCTCGCATCAGTTCGGGTTCGATGCGGGCGGCGACGCTGAGGAGGATGGCGAGTTCGTGGCCCTGCCGGGGGTGAGGCTCGGCCGGGGAGGTCATCGCAGTTCCCCGACGACCCGGCCAACGGTGGTTCCTCGGTCCCAGACGACCGCGTGCAGCCGAGAGCGCCACCAGGTGGGCCACAGGCGCTCCGGCAGCGGTACGAGGGCGACGGCTTCGCAGCCGTGCTGCCGCATGCGCAGCAGTGTCTCCCGCCACTCGCGTTCGGTTGCCCGGTGCGGGTCGAAGGGCGGTCCGATGGTGCCGAGCGCCGACAGCAGCAGAATGCGGGTGCCTGGCTGCGGGGGGCGGTACGGTCCCCAGGTGCCGCGGGGGCCGGTACCCACTCCGCGCGATGGGCAGTCGGCGAAGCGCAGCACGGTGGTCCTCGCCACACCGACCAGGCTGCGTACCTGGTCGATGACTCCTTCGACGTCCTGCGCGAAGGGCTCCATGGCGGCGGAGATGTCGGCGAGGATCTGTACCCCGTAGCGCAGGGTCGGCAGCGGGCGCCGCGGTATCTCGTGCAGGGGCAGCCCGCGGGCGAGGTGGTCGGCAGCCCGCTCCACGTCCAGGTCGCCCTCGTGGGCGACCCGGGCCAGGGCCGCGTGCAGGACCGCTGCGGTGGAGCGCGGCGCGAGCAGGGGTACATGGAGTCTGCCGCGGCCGGCCGTGGTCCTGGGGGAGGGAAGGGATGCGACGGTCCAGCCGGTCCTGCGCGGCGTGCGACGCTCGGTGGGGGCCAGCGGAGTGTTCGCGGTCGCGGACGACGGATGACGTGGCGTGCCGTTGGGTGAAGGCTCCGGCACGGGCCTGCCGGGGCCTTGCGGCTCTGCCGGACCGGGCAGCGGGCTGGAACCGTGGACAGCGACGGCGGCTGGTGAGGGTTCGAAGACAGGAGCCGGCAGGTTTCCCGGGCCGAGGCCGAGAAGCGCCGCGATACGTTGCCACGCCGAGGGCTCCTGGGCGCCGAGGGCTGTGGCGGCGCGCGCCACGTCTCCCAGCCAGATTTCGCGGTGCCGCATCTGGTCACCACCCGTCTCCGTAGATCTGCTGGCGCTTGACCAGCACGCAGCTCTTCAGCCACTCCCAGCGCTCCGAGCCCAGACCGATCCCGAGGGTGATGCAGGCGCGCAGCGCGTCGAGGTACTCCGCGGTGCTGGGCCCTCGCACGCCCTGTGCGGCAGCCTGCTCGGTCACCCGGCCCAACTCGACAGCCATTGCCTCGGCCAGTCGAAGGTGCCCGGCGCCGCCCGCGCCGTGCCAGCTGCGCATGTGTTCCTCGGCGATGCGGACCAGGCTTCGCACGTCGTGATCGGGGAGGGTGACGACGACGCAGCGACGCAGGAAGGCCTGGGGCAGTTCCCGCTCGTCGTTGGTGGTGATGACAACGAGATGGCGGGAGAAGAGTGGATCCGTGGGGCCCGTCGGCGGCTCGGTCCACACCTCGGTGTCGGTCTCGACGACGGTGAACCGCTGCGACCCGAGCGGTACGAGCAGGCTGTTGGGTACGTCCGGGTCGGCCTTGTCGATCTCGTCGATGAGGACGACGGCATGATCGATGCTGCGGTCGCCGTTGACGCCGGCGAACGGATCCTCGATTCCCTCGGTGGGGGGTTTGTCCTCAGTGGCGGCTCGGCCTCTACGCCGGGCCGAGCGCGGGGCGAGGGCCCACCACAGCACGCCGGGCTGCAGGTAGGAGAAGTCGTCCAGCGGGGGAGACTCCTGGCGGTACACCTGGGCGTCGGCGAGGCGTCGGACGCTGTCGAAGCGCCACAGCAGGTCTCGTGACCGGGTACCGTACGTGATGACGTGTTCGTAGTAGCGCCAGCCCCTGCGCCGTGCGACGTAGGGGGCCAGCGAGGACTTGCCGGATCCGGGGCTGCCGCGCAGCAGCAGTGGTCTGCCGGTTGCCAGGGCCACGTTCACCGCTTCGTCGATGTCCCGGGACATGACGTAGATCTCGCCGTCGCCGCGGTCCGGATTCCGGAACCACTCGTTGGGCGTGGTATTTCCACCTTCGGTGATTGCCATTGGGTAGTTCACCCCCTCGCGTTGCTGCGGTTGATCCGGCCTATCCAGGCGTCGTCGCCGATGTGGGGGATGCCCCAGTCGTTGAGCATTCCGCACGCGACCCTGATCGCCACTCGCTCGTCGTCGGCGCCGAACGGCGGGGTGAGGAGGGCGGCTTGGGAGAGTCGGCCGGTCAGTGGGGAGTCGTCGGGGAGTTGCTCGTGTGGGATCAGTAGGATGTGCACCCACGGGATGTGCTCATGCAACCAGTCGACGACCCGTTCGGCCTGGGGGAGGGTGCAGTACTCGGAATGGATGACGACATACGTGTCGCAGTCCCGGATCCGTGGAGCGCTGGCCAGGGGCTCCCGGGAGCTCATTCCGAACCGGGACCTGATGTGCTGCTCGCAGGCGAGTCGGAGCTCGTCCTCCGGGTCTTCCTCCCCGGGCGGCGGTGCACTGACGGCTATGCAGGTGTACCGGCTGTTGTCCATGCAGAAGGCGCGGCCCAGGTAGTATTGCCCCGTTTCGGGGCTGCGGACGTTCAGGATGACTGTCTGGCGTTCCAGGCCCTCTTCGGGCAGTACGCGCCGTGCGGAGGCCGCGTCGATCCAGACGGGGAGAACCAGCCGGACGAGCTGGTCCAGCGCGGTGCTGTCCATGTGCCGGGCGACTTCCCCGACGGCGTTGCGCAGCTGCGGCGCGTCGTGGGTGTGGAGCATTTGGGCGGCCAGGAAGCCGCAGCTGACGTCGGTGACGGGCGAGCCCGCGAGATGCCGGTCGTGGAGTCCGAGGGCGCGTCCCATACGGGCGAGCCGGCTCATGGTGCGGACCTGGCTGAGCTGTGCGGTGATGTCCTCGTGCCAGCGCTGCACCGGATCGTCGTCGTCCCTCGGGGCCGGAAGCGGCGGAAACGCACCCACGATCGCCTCCGCCGCCTTGGCTGCGTCCGGGACGTTGCCCTTGCCGAGGCTGGCGATTCGGCGCACCAGCTGCAGCGACATCAGGTCCTCGAAGCCGGCGGCTGCCATGTCCTCGGGGGTCACGTCGCCAACCGGGGCGGGAAGCACGAGGAAAGAGTGGTTGAAGTGGTGGCGCCACATGAGGATGTCGACTTCCCTGTGGACCCACATCGAGGTGAGCGCCGCACGGTTGACCAGCACCACCGCGGCCCGGCACTCCAGGAGCCACTCGTACAGCCGGGGGTGCCACCTCTCACCGGGTAAGAGTCCTTCGGCGTCGACGAGGACGTCGTACCCGCGTTCCCGCAGCCCCTGGATGACATGGCCGCGCACCTCGCCGCCGTACGGGTCCTCGCGCGTGCTGTGACTGATGAACACCTTGTTCAAGCCCCCGCCCCTCCCAAGTGCCCGTCCCCATTGAGAGTTTGACGGCAGCTCAGTCGCGGGGCAATCGGGCCTTGAGCAGGAAGGGCCGCAGACGGTCCGCGATGTGTCTGATCAGCCGTTCGAGGTCCGCGCAGTGGACGGACGGATTCCTGAAGCCGTTGCGGGCGTCGAACCGGTGGGCGTAGTTCCCGCCGCCGCAGATCCCGACGACCGGGCAGGACAGGCACTGATCGGAGAGGGCGGCGGTGCCGATCTGGCGGGCGGCGATACCCGGATGGTCGAGAGCCTCGTTGAAGGTGTGGTGGAAGACGTTGAGCCCGGTCTCGGGGGCGCCCGAGTACGCGGTCTTGAGCGAGTCGACCTGTTCGATGGCGCCGTCGGTGTCCACGACGACGGCGACGACGGGGGAGGACCCTACTGATTCGGTGCCGCTTTCCTGGCCGGTCAGGAGGCCGATGATTTCTGTGAACAGCCGGATGGTGGTTTGGGGCGACTCCGCGTGGAACCAGTGGTCGAAGACGTCGGCGAGCCAGTTGCCGTACGGGGTGGCAATGCCGGTCTTCCGGCCGGGGGAGGAGGACCAATTGGTATGCGGCAGGAGCAGATCCATGCTCGGGGGCGTGAATGAGAGGAGCGATTCGTAGACGTCGATGGGATTTGATGACGGGTCGATGGTGCACAGGATGCCGCCGTAGGCGTCGGGGTGACGAGCCAGCACTCGCAGTCCCCGCGAAGCGGCCGGCCAACCAGGGCGCCCGCGATGGTCCACCCTGTGCCGGTTGTGCCGGGCTCGACCGCCGTCGAGGCTCACACCGATCTTCAGCCCGGCGTCGGCCAGTTCGGTGACGACGCCTTCGGTGAGCATGCTGCCATTGGTTTGCAAAGTGGCCTGCACCTGGCAGAATCCAGGCCCCACGGCCGCATCGATGGCCTCCCGGACCGCGGTGACGTAGCGGATGGGTGCCGCCGCTCCGGTCAGCAGCGGCTCACCGCCGTGCACGTTCAGGTGGACCTCCGACAGCATGTGGGTCTTTGCATGGTCGGCGATCCGGGTGGCGGTCTTCGCCACAACTTCCGCGGGCGCTGTCCGAGGCCGCCTACGCCAGCTCTGGTCCGGCCCTGAATAGACGTAGCAATATGTGCAGGCGAAATTGCAGCGGCTGTGCATCTTCAGTACGAACTGCTGGAAGGGCACTGCCTGATGACCCGCCGCCCGAGCGGCGGCGACATCGAGTCCCTGTAGAGGCCACAGGGCCGACGTGTTGTGTCGGTGGCCCGCCTCAGTAGGTGACGAAGGGGCTGTCGTCATAGAAAGCCACAGCGTTGCTGCGAGAGCCGGCACGGGCCAGCAGGCTGGTCACCACGGCGGCGAGAACGGGGTTGCTCACGTCACCGGCCAATGACGCAAGATGGAGGCCGGTGAAGTCCGGCAGCTCAATGGCCTGATGCCCGTCACGCGGGGACAGAGCAGTGCCCGGGGGAAGAGGCAACTATGACTCCAGGATGAAATGCGGTCGCTTCGCGCCCGGCTGTGAGGATAGTAGACGGTCGCAGGCCAAGTTTCAGCCACGACGCGAATATGCACGCGGCTCACGACGCGCGCCAGCCGCTCCAGCGCAGGACCGAGACTTTGACCACCGGCCCGCCGGGTGGCCGGCCGGCGTACTGCTGGTATTTCGCCGTGAGCAGTCCGATGCAGCGGGCGGCCTCGGGGGAGTGGTCCGGTGACGGGAGCACTCGGGCTTCGCCTTCGGCCCGGGCCCACCACAGGCGGTCCCAGTCCTCCTCGTAGTGGTCGGTGAGCAGGCAGACCGACGAGTTGGCGGCGATGTTGGCCAGGCGTTTCAGTCGCGTCGTCCGCTTCGGTTTGTGGTCCACGGCCAGCATCACCGTGTCGCCGTCCAAGGCGAACACCACCGGCACCAGGTGCGGGTGGGCCGCAGTGTCGGCCGTCGCGAGGTGGGCGATGCGCGCCGCGGCGAACCGCTCCCGTGCTTCAGTGCTCGTCAAAGCGGGCATCGCACCCCTTTCCGCCAGTCACCGCGGTTATGGCGGTTGCGTATCCTTGCATCGGTCCCACGTTCCCGGGCGCAGCGGTTTCCGCGCCTCAGCGGTACCGGGCAGCGACTTCGGCCAGCCGGTCCAGGTACTCCAGCGTCTCCCGTTCGGGCATCGTCGGCACGTAGAACAGCAGCCGCTCGATCCCCAGTCGGCTGTAGCCCTCGATCTGCTCGGGGTCGTCGGGAGCCGCGTACACCGTCACCGGCACCTCTCGGTCGGCAAGGTCGCGCAGCCGCTCGATCTTCGGACCGAGCTCCTGCGGCGGCAAGCTGTTGGCCAGCCACGCGTCTCCGAACTGCGCCACCCGCCGGAACGCTCCCTCGCCGCCACCGACGTAGATCGGCGGATGGGGGCGCTGCACGGGCTTGGGCCAGGCGTAGACCGGATCGAAGTTCACGAACTCGCCGTGGAACTCGGCCTTCTCCGCGGTCCACAGCTCTCGAATGGCGCGCAGCCGTTCGTCGGCGAGCCGGCCGCGGGTGGAGGGGTCGGTGCCATGGTTCCTCATCTCCTCACGGTTCCAGCCGACACCCACGCCGAAGATCACACGGCCGCCGGAGATCAGGTCGAGAGAGGCCACCTCCTTCGCCGTGATGATCGGATCGCGCTGCGGGATCAGGGCGATGCCGGTGGCCAGCAGCAGCCGCTCGGTCACCACACCGATCGCGGTCAGGACGACGAAGGGGTCAAGGGTGCGGTAGTAC
Source organism: Streptomyces sp. NPDC002870 (assembly GCF_042888505.1). Taxonomy (NCBI): domain Bacteria; kingdom Bacillati; phylum Actinomycetota; class Actinomycetes; order Kitasatosporales; family Streptomycetaceae; genus Streptomyces; species Streptomyces sp. NPDC002870. The sequence continues at coordinate 29,026 of NZ_JBIAPW010000037.1, read as the reverse complement.
ATCTCCGGCAGCTCACCACCGCCCGGGTAAGGCGTCTGGCGGTCCGCCGGGATATGGGAGTGCTCGGCGATGAACAACGAGTCGAAGGCGCGTTCCTCAAGTGCGGCTCCGAGCGAGGTCGGGCTGATGCCCTGGTCGGTGACGAACGTCGAGACTCCGAATTTCACGACTGCTCCATAGAGGGGCGAGTACGGGACGGGGCGGGTTGCACAGATGTGCTGACTACCCACCCCGGGCGACTCCGCCCCCATGACCACCCGGGAGAACCATCGCCGAGCACGGTTCCACCCCCGCGGGCGCAAGAACGCGCCGGGGTGCCGTCGGACGCGCACCGGCGGCCCGCCGGCCCGGAACCCCGGCGTGGCGTCCATCGCCGGCGGACAATCCCGGCGTGGCGTCTCCCGAAGGGGGATGTGAGCCCCTCGCTGCCGGCGCGTCTTGACGCAGGAAGCACACGGTCTCCAGCTCGGAGTCAACCCGGGCCTCCATTCCACTGGAAGAGGGACGAACCGCGTGAGAAGTGATCCGGGCCCGGATTGACGGAATGATCAAGGCGGAAAATCCGAGGCAAGCCCTGGGTTGCGCTGCGACACCCGAGAGAAGGACCCGTGCACCGCAAAGCTCTGAACATCTACCTGAACGACCACCTTGCCGGCGCCACGTCAGGAGTGGAACTCTGCCGGCGGATCGCAAGGACGCACCGCTCGTCGGCCCGTGCCGGAGAGTTGCGGGCCCTGGCCGAGGACATCGCCCAGGACCGCCAGACTCTCCTCGAAGTGATGGATTCGCTCGAGATCACCCCGCACCGGTACAAGATCTACGTGGGGTGGGCCGCGGAAAAGGTCGCACGGCTCAAGCCCAACGGCCGCGTCCTCCGCCGCTCGGGACTGAGTACGCTCATCGAACTGGAAACCCTGCGGTTGGGCATCCAGGGCAAACACCACTTGTGGCGGGCACTGAGGCACGTAGCCCCGGAGTCGGACCACTTCGATACGTCACGGCTCCAAGGACTCATGGACCGGGCCACGAACCAGATGGAAACCGTGGACAGCTTGCACGACACCGCGGCCAGAGCGGTCCTGAGCCGAGGCGGCGGCTGACGCGCGCCGAACGGTTGTTCCTGGACCACTGCTCGCCGGCCGTTTGTCGAGGTCGTCCTGTCAGAAGCGGTGATGACCGCCGATGCCGACGATGATGGAAGCGACAACCGCGAACCTGGACCAAGAGGCGCTGGCTGTTCGCGCCTCCCCGGTGGGACAGTACTGCGGTGCCGTCAGGACGGTGGCGACGAAGGCGGTCGGGACCCCGGCGTCGCCTGAGGGTAGGGGGAGACGTGGAAGGGCGCGCGACGCGGGCTGCGGGGGCGATGCGGTTGCCGCCCGGCAGCGTGGTGCTCACGGATGTGGTGGTCGGGCGAGGTCCTCCGAAGGCGGCGCCGGTTCCCGCCTTCTGACGACCTGGCCCCGGTCAGCTCGCTGCTGCCCGGTTTCTCACGCCTGTACTGGAGACTCCCATGTCCCGCATCCGCACGACGCCCCGCCGTCTGGGCACCGCTCTGACCTTCGCTGCCGCCGCCGTTCTGCTGACCGCCGGGCCCGCCGCCGCGCACGTCGAGGTCGAGGCCGACAAGGCCCAGGCACTCGCCGAGGACGTCACGCTGAGGTTCAACGCCGAGTCGGAGTCCGCCAAGGCGGGCATAGCCGAGCTGCGCGTCGTCCTGCCCAAGGGCATGTCACCTGCCGACGTCGCCTACGGCCAAGGCCCCAAGGGCTGGACTTTCACCGCGAACGAAGACGGCTACACGGTCAAGGGCCCGGCCGTCGCGGTGGGGAAGAACGCCGAATACTCCGTCACCGTACGGCAGTTGCCCGACGCCAAGGAGGTGGCATTCAAGACGCTCCAGACGTACAGCGACGGAAGTGTCGATCGCTGGATCGAGCTGGACGAGTCCGGCGGCGGTGACGAGCACGGCCACGGCCACGGCAGTCCGGCCCCGGTGTTGAAGCTCAAGGCTGCGGCGCCCGGTGCGAAGCCCGTGACCCCCAGCCCCACCGCGTCCCCGACGCCCAGCGAGACCGCCCCGACGCCGAGCCCGTCGAAGACCCCGTCCGCAGCGGCAGGGAAGAAGGATGACAACGGGCTACCGGCAGGTGCCTGGGTGGGCATCGGCGCAGCCGCCGTGGTCGCCCTCGCGGCCGTGGGCTACGCGGTGCGCCGCCGCACATCCGCCGGGGCGTAACTCCCCGATCGGCATCTGACCGGCGTAGTCACTCGGCGATGTAGGTGCGGTAGACCCAGCGGTAGACCGGCATTGTCTCACCGTGCAGGGTGCGGTACTCATGCGTGAACTCGAAGTGCTCGTAGGCGTTGTGGCGCAGTATCTTGACCGGCTCTCCACACCCTCCGGGGGGCATCGCCCAGACTTGAGGAAGGTCCTCCGGGCCTCCTTGAAGAAGCACTAGATTCGATTGGTGCATGGCTCATGCCTCCAGCAGCCTGGGACGAGACGGAGTGGAGCGGTGTTGAAGGGCGAGCCGCGCAAACGAGCCGTCAGCGCGGCCCGCGGACGGGCTTATGAACCGGCACCGTCCTGGAGCGTGAGGCCCATGTAGTCGGCGAGGCCGGTGGCGAGTGCCGCCAGCGTCGGATGCTGGTAGACGAAGTTGGCGGCGATTTTGATGCCGAGACCGGTTTCCAGGCGGGTTCGCAGCTCCAGGGACAGCAGCGAGTCGAACCCCAGTGACTTCAGCGGAGTCTGCGGGTCGAGGGTGGTGTTTCCCAGCCGGAGCACCGCGCGGATGTGGTCGGCGATGTAGGCCTCGAGGGCGGTGCGTCGGGCGAGACCTGCAGGTATGGAGCTCAGCTCGGTCCGAATGTCGATGCTGTCGTCCTGCTCGGTGTTTCCGGACGGTTCGTCGGCGAGGAGGCTGAACAGCGACGAATGCCGGACCGCCGGGAGGATCCAGGTGTCCGGTTTCCCGGGGATCACGCCGGTGCGTGTGCGCCGGTGCACGAGCAGCGCGTTGAGGGCCTGGAGGCCCTTTTTCGTGGGGATGGTCTGGTAGCCGCGTTCGGCGAAGTCGACAGCAGCTCCGGTCTCACCCCATGCGCCCCAGTTCACGGAGAGAGTCGGCATGCCGCGGCTCGTCCGCCAGGTGGCGAATCCATCGAGCCAGGAGTTGGCGGCGGCGTAGGCGCCTTGGCCGGGATTGCCCAGCAGGGAGGCCATGGACGAGAACACGACGAACCAGTCGGGGGCGTTACCGGCGGTGGCTTCGTGCAGCCTCCAGGCACCGGATGCCTTGGGATGCCACACGCGTAGCAGCTGGTCGTCGGAAATGTTGGTGACCGCGGCGTCGTCGAGCACCATGGCCGCGTGCACGAGGCCGCGCAGAGGCAGGCCGTTCGCGGTGGCGGTGGCCACGAGGCGTTCGGCGGTGCCCGGATCGGCGATGTCGCCGAGAGCGACAGTGATCCGGGTCCCGCGGGCGCGCAGCTCGTCCAAGGTCCGTTCGGTCGACTCAGAGCCGGGCGAGCGGCCGTTGAGGACGATGTGACCGGCGCCCTGTTCGGCGAGCCAGCGGGCCGTCGCGAGGCCGACACCCCGTAGTCCGCCGGTGACGATGTAAGCGCCGCCCGGGGAAACGGCCGACGGCCCTTCGGGGATCACGGCGGTCGTGTCGCCCCGGTCGGGGACGGTCAGGATCAGTTTGCCGATGTGGCTCGCGCCCGCCATGAAGCGGAACGCTTCCGTGACCGCGGCCAGTGGGAAGCTTCGGTGGGGCAGCGGCTTCAGCCCTCCCGAGGCGACCTCGCCGAGCACCTCGCGGAGCACGGCGGTGAACACCTCTGGTCGCTTGTGCTGGACCTCGATGAGGTCGACGGTGCTCAGAGTGATGTTGTGCCGGAACGGCGACAACCCGACGGACGCGTCGGAGAGGATGTCGCGCACCCCGAGTTCGACGAACCGGCCGAAGGGACGCAGAGTTTCCAGCCCGGAGCGGATCGCCGCGCCGGACAAGGAGTTGAGGACGACATCGACGCCCTCGCCCCCGGTGACGGCGCGCGTCTGCTCAGCGAAGTGCAAGGACCGGGAATCCATGACGTGCTCGATTCCCATACCGCGCAGATAGCCGCGTTTCTCCGCACTGCCGGCTGTGGCCAGTACCTCGGCCCCCAGCATCCGGGCGACGCCGATGGCGGCAAGACCGGTCCCGCCGGTCGCGGAGTGGATCAGAACCCGTTCACCGGCGGTGAGTCGCGCCACGTGGCGCAGTGCGTACCACGCGGTGACGTACGCGGCCGGGAGCCCTGCCGCCGCGACGGGGTCGATTCCGGCCGGTACGGGCGCGACGGTATGCACGGGCACGGTGACGAACGAACCGAAGGCCCCGCCCCGCAGGTCGACGGCCAGCACCGGGTCGCCCACGCGGACAGCCGTGACGTCCGGCCCCACAGCGGTGACCGTCCCCGCGCACTCGAAGCCGATGCGGTACCTCGCGTCCTCGTCCACCGAGAGAAGGCCCATGGCTGTGAGCACATCCCGGAAGTTCACCGCCGCGGCACTGACGCGGAGTTCGACTTCGCCAGGTCCCGGGGCGGGCCTGTCGCCGACGGCGAGTTCGAGGGAGCCCAGGTCGCCGAAGCGGCCGACTCGGAGCCGGAAGCGGTCCGTGCCGTAGCGCACCCTGCGTGTGGTGGCCGTGGTGCGCTCGGTGTCCGTCAGCGGGGCGTAGTCCAGCCGGGCGATGTGGCGGGCGCCGCCGCGCAGAGCGACCTCGTCCTCGGGACCCGCGTTCAGCAGTTCGGCCGCCATGTCGTGCAGTGCGGCGTCGGCCAGGTCGGCGTCCATGTGGGTGGCGCGGAGTTCGGGGTGCTCGTAGGCGAGGACGCGTACCACTCCGCGCAGCGCGCTCTGGCCGGGGTCGGCCGACTCTCCGGGTTCGACGGCCTGGGCGCCACGGGTGACCACGAACAGGCGAGGAGGTTCGGGGCAGCCGGAGACGGCGGCTTGCGCGGTGTCGAGCAGGCGTCGCGTGCGTCGCAGTGCATGCGCTGCCGGTTCCTCGCCTGCGGCGGGTGGCGCGCAGAGCAGCACCACCGTGTCAGGGGGCGTGGGGCGGCCGGCCCAGCGGTCGACGAGAGCGTCTTTGAGCTGCCCGAGCGGGTGGTCGCCCACGGGGGTGTCGAGCACGTCGGTGGTCGCCCCTGCCGTGTGCAGCATGGCGGCCAGCGCCTGGGCGGAACCGTCCGCCTCACCGATGACGAGCCAGCTTCCCCGCGGGGTCGTCCTCGCGTTCGTCTCGGGGCGCGCGGCACGTGGCCAGCGGGCCTCGAGGAACCAGCCGTCGACCCCGCTGGCACCGTGCGCGCCATGGCGTATCAGCCGGAGGCTGTCGATACTGAGCAAGGGCTTGCCCGCCTCGTCCAGCAGACGGACGTGTCCGGTGACGCCGTCAGTCTTCTCCTCCACGATGCGGGCGTGACAGTACACGGCCGTCGTGAGGTCGCCGAGGATGCGTATTGCCTTGACCCCGACCGGAAGGACCAGACCCTGGCCGGGTTCCTGGATCAGCCCCGCCACGAGGGCTTGCGCACAGGAGTCGACAAGGGCCGGGTGGACACGCAGGTCGTGGGGCGCCGATGTCGCCGCCGCTGGTAACTCGACGCGAGCCCACGTGCTTTCGCCGTCGCGTGAGACCCGCAGGTTTGTGATGCCGGTGAAGGCCGGGCCGTGTTCGATGCCGCGGGCGCGCATGCTCGCGTAGAGCGAGGCCGGGTCGATGGCGACTGGATGCTGTGCCGGCAGGGCCGTCAGCTTCGCCGTCGGCGCCAGCGGCGGTACGCCGGCGTGGTGCAGCTCGGCGGTCGCCTGTCGTACCCAGCCTCCGTCGTCACCGCGGCCGAAGATCTCGCACTCGGCGCGGTCCGGAGCGGTCACGGTGACGCTGGTGACCACCTCGGTGTGTGCGGACAGCTGCAGTAGCTCCAGGAACCGGACGTCGGTGACCTCGATTTCCTGAGGGGGCGCGCCGAAAACCTCACAGGCTGCTGTCAGCGCAATGGCGCAATAGCCGGCGCCGGGAAATACCGGATCCGCGTGCACTCGGTGGTCGGCCAGCCATGGCACCGCCGCGGTCCCCGCGTCTCCCCGCCAGTAGTGGCGGACCTGTTCACCCGGGACCTCGGAGTGTGTACCGGGCAGGCCGCCGCCCGTTCCCGAGGGAGCGCCAGGGAACGGGGCGACATCCGCCCAGTGACGTTGCCGGTCGAACGTGAGGAAGGGTACGTCGCAGAGCTCCGCGTCCGTGTAGAGCTTCGACCAGTCGACCTCGACGCCCGCGCAGTGCAGAGCTGCCAACTGGGTGCGGAACGTGGTCAGTTCCTCCTCGTCGCGGCGCAGTGTGGGCAGGACTACCGCGTTCTCGATGAGGCGGGGCAGGCTGTCCGTGACAGAGCGGGTGACGACCGGGTGGGGAGAGACTTCGACGTAGACGTGGTGCCGGTCCGCGGCAGCCGCGGCGATCGCGGAGGCGAACCGTACGGGGCGGCGCAGGTTCGCGCACCAGTAGGCGGCGTCGAAGTCGGGAATGCGGCGTGGGTCACTCAGAACTGTCGAGTAGAACGGCACTCGGGGTTGCTGGGGTGTCAAGTCCGCCAGGGCCGTGCGGAGGTCGGAGAGCAGCGAATCCACCTGGGGGGAGTGCGAGGCGACGTCCACGGCGATCAGGTGCGCGGGGATGGCCCGCGACTCCCAGGCGGCAACCAGCCGTTCCACCTCTCGGGCCTCACCGGCTACGACCGTTGAGCCGGGGGCGGCAAGGACCGCGACCGAGACGGCGCCGGTCACGCGGGCGGTGTCGAGTTCAGCTTCCACCGCGGCCCGGTCCAGGCTCACGGTCGCCATGGCGCCGGCCCCCGCGATCCGGGTCAGCAGCGAGGACCGGCGGCAGATGACCCGGACACCGTCGGCGAGGGTCAGCGCTCCGGCCACGACCGCGGCCGCGACCTCACCCATGGAGTGGCCCACGACGGCGGCCGGTTCGACGCCATAGGTCCGCCAGAGAGCGGCGAGTGCGATCTGTGAGGCGAACAGCAGGGGCTGCACCCGTGAGCATTCGGTCACCGGCACCCCCCTGGACACCATGTCCTGTACGGAGAACCCGGCCTCGGCCTCGATCAGCGCGTCGGCTTCGGTCAGAGCCGCGGCAAAGTCCGGCTCGTGCTCCAGCAGAGTGCGTCCCATGCCCGGCCATTGCGAGCCCTGCCCGGAGAACACCCACACCGGGCGCCGGGAGACCCCGGCGGCCACCGCGCCGGACACCAGGCCCGGGTGGGCCTGTCCGGCCGTGAAGGACCTCAGGGCGCGGACGAGGTCGTGGCGGGAGGCGGCCACCGCGCCGAGGCGGCCGCGGCCTGCCGATCGCCTCAGCGCGAGTGTGTGGGCGACGTCGCGCAGCGGCACGCCCGATCCGTCTCCCTCGAGCCAGTCGGCGAGCCGTTCCGCCGCCAGCGGGAGCACCCTGGCCGACCCGGCGGGTACGAGAAGGACCTCGGGCGTCGTGCGCTCCGGACGTCGGGGGACAGGCCGATGGCTGGAGTCGGCGGCCGGTGCCTGCTCGAGTACGACGTGGGCGTTGGTGCCGGAGTATCCGAAGGACGAGACCGCGGCGAGCCGGGGGCTCGAGCGGGTGGGCCACTCGGTCAGCCGGGTGGGCACGAAGAAGCGGGTTCCTTCCGGTGCGATGGCCGGGTTCCACTCCGTGAAGTGCAGATTGGGCGGGACGAGTCCGCGCTGCAGGCACAGCACGGCCTTGATCAGGCCGCTGATTCCTGAGGCGGGTTCGAGATGTCCCAGGTTCGTCTTGACCGATCCGAGCGCGCACGGGTCCCGGCCCACGCCGTAGACCTGCGCCAGGCTCGAGAACTCGATCGGATCCCCGATCGGTGTGCCCGTACCGTGCGTCTCGATCAGCCCCACGTCCTGTGGGTCGGTCCCGGCACGTTCCAGTGCCTCCCGGAACAGGGCCTGCTGGGCGGCCGCCGAGGGGGCGGCCAGCCCGTTGGACCGACCGTCCTGATTCACTGCCGAGCCGCGTATCACGGCGAGTACGCGGTCACCGTCCCGCAGGGCGTTGGCCAGGCGTTTGAGTACGACGACACCGCACCCCTCACCGCGCACGAAGCCGTCCGCGCCGGCGTCGAACGTGTGACAGCGTCCCGTCGGCGACAGCATGCCCATGCGCGCGAAGGACCGCATCGTCCTGGATCCGAGGATGAGGGTGACACCGCCGGCCAGGGCGAGGTCGCACTCACCGGACCCGAGCGCCCCGCATGCCAGGTGGAGTGCCACGAGCGATGAGGAGCAAGCCGTGTCCAGCGCGACACAGGGGCCGTGCAGCCCCAGGAGATAGGAGATGCGTCCCGCGGCGACGCAGTGACCGTTCGTCAGGAGCGAGCCCTCCAGCTCCAGCGGCTGCCCGGCGAGCCCCTCGTAGAAGTCGTTGTAGCTGATACCCAGGTACATCCCTGTCGAGCTCCCGGCCAGCCGGTCGGGCCGTAACCCCGCGTGTTCCAGTGCCTCCCATGCCACCTCCAGCAGCAGCCGGTGCTGCGGGTCGAGCACGTCCGCCTCGCGACCGGAGACCCCGAAGAAGTCCGCGTCGAAGCCGGACACGTCCCGCAGATAGCCGCCCTGTCGATCCATCGGATTCCCGGACCCGACTTTGCCGTGATGACCGCCGGACGCTCCAGGCCCGGCACGACCGGGGGGAGGATCCCCCACCGCATCCCGTCCGGAGGCCACCAGTCGCCACAGTGCGGCGGGCGAATCGACATCGCCGGGAAGCCGGCACCCCAGTCCGACAACGGCGATACGCGTGTGGTCTCCACTCGCAGGGTGCTCACGCTGGACCATTGGAAACCTCTCCCTCCCGTCAGTCGGACGGGTCCGGATCGAAACACACTGTGGAATGGTCGTGCACCGCTCGGGTTTCTCAGCGCCGCTGGGCGGCGTCCAGGCTTCCCAGCAGGACCGCGCTCTTCACGCCGCCGATCTGGTAGGTGAAATTCAGCGCGTAATGGAAGTCGAGAGAACGGGTGCGCACTCCAGGGACCGGATCGAATATGAGACCGTCGGCCGGCTGCTCACAATTCGCCGTAGGACATACCTCGCCCCGTTCCATCATGAGGAGGGTCAGCGCCACCCCGAGGCATCCGGCCGGGGCTCCGTTGTGGCCGAAACAGCCTTCCTGGGACGTCATGAGCAGTCCGGCCGCGGCCGGGCCGTACAGGTTCCTGACCGCATTGACTTCAAAGGCGGTGACGACTGCGTCACCGTCGCTGCCGCCGTGAATGTAGGGCACCTGTTCGATGGTCCACCGGTCCCCGAGGCAGGCACGGACGGCGGCCACGAGTCCCATTCCGCTCTCGTCGCTCGCCAGTGGGTTGGCGAGCCCGTCGCGGGTCGTGGCTTGTGAAAGGATCTGGCCGTACGCGTGGGCGCCACGCCGATGTGCGTGCTCCCGGCTTTCCAGGATCAAAGTCACAGAACCCTCGCCGTAGTTCACGCAGTCCGCACGCTGGTCATACGGCCGCATAAGGCGGTCGAACGACGGCAGGAGCGCGGGTTTGCCGGTCGATCGGATGGACGCGTTCGCTTGCTGAGCCACACGTAAGAGACGCTGTGCGTTCCGGACCAGACCGACGTTGAAAACATCGACGCCGGTCACCACCGCAATGTCCACCACGCCTTCGGCAATCATGTGGCGGGCATTTCCGAGCTGGACGGCGGACGACGCACAACCGCAGGACACCGTGTAGCAAGGACCGGTGGAACGGGTCACCGCTCCCTGCACCAGGGCGACATCGGATGGAGAAACCGCCAGTTCGGTGCCGATGAAAAGATCCATCGCCTCCAGGGCGCTGATCGTTTGAGGGTTGGCCCGGAGGACCGCCTGGTAGCTGCCTACCTGGGCATCCACTCCGCCCCGCCCGGCCAGAATCGCCGCGGCTGTCAGGTCCCCCGTGTACGGGTTCAACTCGGCATCCCTGCACGCCTCTGAGAGTGAGACGAGGCCGAACCGATGCGCGGCGGTGAAGTGCCGGGCGAAAACCCCCGGGAATTCGGGCAGACGTTCCTCGAACATGGCGTCCGACAGGTGCACCGGTCCGTGATAGACGCCGTCACGTAAGAGGCATGAACGTCCGTGCGAAGCGATGTCCCAGACTTCCTCCGCGGTGAAAACGGGCCGGCCCTCACCCGGCAGGCAGAACCCCATGCCGGTAACCACGGCATCCCGTGTGCTCGCTCCCGCATTTCCTTGAGTCGCCGTGGCTCGACCGCTCATGTCACACCTCCGCATGCTGGGACGGCATGGCTGTGCACCACACCACTGTCAGGGACTGGGCCGGGTCCGAGACCCGGAATGTCGGGCCCACTGGTGAGCAGCCCGGCTCGCAGCCGAGATCTGCTCGGGCACAACTGATGCCTTGTCGGCGCGCGATGAGGGGCCCGGGAGTTACCCGCCGGCGCCGACAGCCTGAATAGGGCCGACTACAGGTTCATCCTGTAAGGCTGTCCTTACCTTAGGACGTGACAGGCAGTTACCGTTCGGTCGGTGCCACGGCGCTCGAAGCACTGAATAACGGAAAACGTGCGCCTGAACTACACCGGCGTAATCCGCCTTCCCGAGGTCTGGGTTCGACGGCCAAGAGCGTCGGATTTCTCGGCGTTCCGCCCGAACGCAAGTGCCGGGCACACGCGCTCGGGCGCAGCGGGCAGGCACTGGAGCCTGGGAAGGGTCGCCGCAAAACCGCATTCGTGATCCGACACGACGGCTCACCCTGCCGCTCCCTGATGCTGACCGGCTTTGTGGTGAACGGGGAGTTCGAGCCTTGGCGGTTGGGCGATGCCCGTCCGGCGTCGCCAAGTTCAATACATCGCTGTCCTCAGGCTTCCGGGGGCACGAGGGCAGTTCCTCGCCAAAGGACGGAGTCCAACTGCCGTACCAGTCACGGCGACAGGGGACTGGGCGGGGTCAATGGACGGGGTATGCCTCCTCCGCTCCGGGCTGTTCGAACTGGGTGCGGTACAGCTCCTCGTAGCGGCCGCCGGCGGCCAGGAGTTCGGTGTGGGTTCCGCGTTGGACGACCTGGCCCTCCTCGACGACCAGGATCAGGTCTGCGGCTCGTACGGTCGAGAGCCGGTGGGCGATCACCACGGCGGTACGGCCCGCAAGTGCCTCCCCAAGGGCCTCCTGGACGGCCGCCTCGGAGGTGGAGTCGAGGTGGGCGGTGGCCTCGTCGAGGATGACGACCCGCTGGCGGGCCAGCAGCAGCCGGGCGATGGTCAGCCGTTGCCGTTCGCCGCCGGAGAGCCGGTAGCCGCGCTCGCCGACGACGGTGTCCAGGCCGTCGGGCAGCGAGGCCACCAGCTCAGCCAGGCGGGAGCGGCGCAGGGCGTCCCAGATGTCGTCCTCGGTGGCATCGGGCCGGGCAAGGAGAAGGTTGGCACGGACGGATTCGTGGAAGAGGTGGCCGTCCTGGGTGACCATGCCTATCGTCTCGCGGATCGAGTCCGAGGTCAGGTCGCGAACGTCGACGCCGTTCAGCCGCACGGAACCGGCGTCGGTGTCGTACAGCCGCGGCATGAGCTGGGCGATTGTGGACTTGCCCGCGCCGGAGGAGCCGACCAGCGCGACCATCCGGCCGGGTTCGGCGCGGAAGGAGACGTCGTGCAGAACCTCTGTGCCGCCGCGGGAGTCGAGAGTGGCGACCTCTTCGAGGGAGGCGAGAGAGACCTTGTCGGCGGAGGGGTAGCCGAAGCGGACCCCGTCGAACTCCACGGACACCGGTCCGTCAGGCACCCGGCGGGCGTCCGGCTTCTCGGCGATCAGTGGTTTCAGGTCGAGGATCTCGAAGACCCGCTCGAAACTGACCAGGGCGCTCATCACCTCGACACGTGCGCCGGCCAGTGCGGTCAGCGGTGCGTAGAGACGGGTGAGGAGCAGGGCGAGGGCGACGACGGCTCCCGGTTCCAGGCTGCCGCGCAGTGCGTAGTAGCCGCCGAGTCCGTATACCAGGGCGAGGGCCAGGGCGGACACCAGGGTGAGGGCGGTGATGAAGACGGACTGGGCCATGGCGGTACGGATGCCGATGTCGCGCACCCGGCGGGCCCGGGCGGCGAATTCGGCGGACTCGTCGGCGGGGCGTCCGAAGAGCTTGACGAGGGTGGCGCCCGGGGCGGAGAACCGCTCGGTCATCTGGGTGCCCATGGCGGCGTTGTGGTTGGCGGCCTCGCGCTGCATCTTGGCCATGCGGGAGCCCATCCGGCGGGCGGGGACGACGAAGACCGGCAGCAGGACGAGGGCGAGCAGGGTGATCTGCCAGGAGATGCTGAGCATCACGGCAAGCGTCATCAGCAGGGTGACGAGGTTGGAAACGACGCCGGAGAGGGTGTTGCTGAAGGCCCGTTGGGCCCCGATGACGTCGTTGTTGAGCCGGCTTACGAGTGCGCCGGTGCGGGTGCGGGTGAAGAACGCGACTGGCATCCGTTGGACGTGGTCGAAGACCGCAGTGCGGAGATCGAGGATCAGCCCCTCGCCGAGAGTGGCCGACAGCCAGCGGGTGAGCAGACCGAGCCCCGCCTCGGCGACGGCGATGACAGCGATCAGCAGCGCGAGCCGGGTGACGATACCGGTCTGCTGGCCTTTGACGATCGCGTCGACGACGCGGCCCGCGAGCACGGGAGTCGCCACGGCGAGCAGGGCGGTGACCACACTGAGCAGCAGGAAGCGGTACAGCTGACGGCGGTGCGGCCGGGCGAAGGAGGCGATGCGGCGCAGGACGGCCCGGGAGAAGGGTCTTTGGTCCTGCTGGGCGTTCATCGCACTGTGCAGCGATGTCCACGCGGTGACTTCCATGTCCATGGGGTGCCTCCGGAATCTGTTGGGCCGACGCGGTTCCCGTCGGCCGACGTGGCCCGGGGCGCACCCAGAACGCTACGACCTAAACCAAGCTTGAGGTCAACCGATTCCCGTAGGTCCTCAGCGGGCCCGTCGGACGGGCATGCTGGTCATGAGAGTTCGGGCCGCAGGATCGGCGGGAAGTCGGCGAGCTGGACCGGGTCGGCGGTGTGGTCGAGCAGGTGCAGTGGCGCGGCGCGCACCCCCGCCGCTTCGAGCGCGTCCCAGTAGGCGCGGGCGAGCGGCGCGTCGACCAGGCCGTGGACCAGCGGCAGTCTGGGCATGGCGGCGTGCAGCAGCGATTCGAGCCGGCAGGAGGCGATCGTGCCGGGTATCCAGGACCGTGCGGTGTATCCGGCCACGGCGGCCGAGGGCAGCCCGTCGGCGATGCGCCGCTCGGCGTCGCCCAAGGCGAGCAGGCCGCCGCCGACGACGAGTACGTCGCGCTGCCGCCGCATCCGGGCGATGGCGCGTGCCGTGTCGAAGCAGTGCGGGAAGGAGTCGTCTACGACGATCGTTCCCGGCCGCAGCCGGTCGATGTCGAGCACCGTTCTGCCGCCGCTGACCGCGGTGACGATGAGGTCTGCCTCGTATACCGCGTTGGGCAGCGCCGGGTCGGATTCAACAGTTTCCGCGGTCGTAGCCAGGGCGCGGGTGCACAGGTTCTCGGCGAGCTCCTTCAGGCGGGGTCCGCTGCCGGCGACATCACACAGCAGTAGCCGAGCAGGCGGCTGTGCAGCGCGGGTGAGGAGCAGTTCGAGGGACGATATGCCGATGGAGCCGAGGCCGACCACGGCGACGGTGAGCCCGCCAAGGTCACGGCGGGTCGCCTTGAGCGCGGCGTGGACGGTCTTGACCACCGACACAGCGGTCGCGGCATGCCCGGTTGTGACGGCGGTCGCCGTGCCCGTCTCCCGCAGGATGCCGAAGCCGTAACCGGTGTGTGCGGGAATCATGCCCGCCAGTGACACGCAGCGGGCGCCGAGCGACGCGGCGTACTCGACAGCACGGGCGGTTTGCCCGCTGAGGGCAGCACCCTCGGCCAGCTCGTCGGCAAACAGCGGCAGGCAGACGAATCCGGAGCGGCCGAGCGGTGTGGTGATCTCCTCGAGGAGGCGGGGACCGGCGTCCGGGAAGAGAAGGGCGCGCAGTTGTTCACGGGGCAGCGCCGACGACGGCATGCCGGCGAGCGTGGCCAGGTGCGCCGGGGCGGGCAGGTAGCCGATGAGAGCCGCGTCCAGCGACTGGCGTGCGGTACGGCGTGGCACCGTCGTGGCGGCTTGGGCGGCTTGGGCGAGTTGGTTCTGCAGGGCGTCGGTGAACGCCGCGAAGGCCGCCTCGGTCAGGGCAGCGGCCGAGGCGCGCAGGGTGACCCGCAGGCTGTCTCCCGTCGGCCGCGCGGTGAGGAACATGTCGGTGCCCACGGGCGGCGGGGCGAGTTCGGTGTCGCTGTCTTCCCAGCTGAGCGTCAGTGTGTCGCTGGTGAGCGGGCCGAGGGCAGTGAAGTCGAGGAAGCTGAAGAAGAACTGGGCGTACGCCGGCAGGCCGCCGCCCGGCCGTGGGCCGTCGGCGCCGTAGGTCCGGGCGTCGGCGACCTCGGCGGCGATGGAGCGCAGATCGTCGACGAAGGCCCGACCGGCCGTGCCGCGGTCTCCGGCGGCCGGGGCGCCGGGCCGAAGCGGCACTGCGGAGGCGAACGGGCCGAACACGCGGTTGGCGTCGGGCAGCGGATGGTCGCGGCCGGTCACGGCGAGGCCGAGGATGAGATCGGCCTGGCCGGTGAGGTCGGCCAGAGCCCGGTAGTACGCGGTGAGGACTGGGGCGTACAGCGTCGTGCGGGCATCGGAGGCGAGCCGGCGCAGCGTACCGACTTGACGGGGGTTCAGCGTGAACCCGGCGGACCTGAACGGCGATACGCCGTTCTCTCCGGTCCGGGCGCGCAGCAACGGCTGCCGGTACGGGGCGTCGAGGCGGTCCTGCCAGGCATCGGCGGCCGGATCCCGGCCGGGCACCGGCGACTGTCGTTCGAGAAGGGCGACGTAGTCGCGGAACGTGGCACGCAGCTGCGGCAGAGCGGCCGACTCGCTGCGGCCGAGACGGTCGTACACGGTGAGCAGTTCCCGGCCGAGAAGCGCCGCGCTGTAGCCGTCGCCTATGAGGTGGTGGGCGTGCACGACGAGCACGTGTTCATCGGGTGCCAGGCCGAGGAGCCGAAGGCGCAGCAGTGGCCAAGCCCATGGCTCGAAGCGCCGCTGCCGTTCCTCGGCGACCCGCTCGGCGAGCAGTTCGGGTGCCGGCAGCCTCTCGAAGTCGACCGGAAGCCGTACGGCGGGCGGGAGTTCCTGTTGGACCGGTGGGCGGATCCCGGCGGGGAAGACGGTACGCAGCATGGGATGACGGGTGAGAAGGACGTCGA
Source organism: Streptomyces sp. NPDC002870 (assembly GCF_042888505.1). Lineage (NCBI taxonomy): Bacteria > Bacillati > Actinomycetota > Actinomycetes > Kitasatosporales > Streptomycetaceae > Streptomyces > Streptomyces sp. NPDC002870. The sequence continues at coordinate 13,645 of NZ_JBIAPW010000037.1, read as the reverse complement.
CCGCACGCTGGAAGCGGTCGGGCTGCAACGGTCCGCGCAGCCGCAGGCAGGCGAGCCATGCGGAGGGGGCGTCCGGTGCGAGGGCGTCGGAGAGCAGGAAACCGCGCTGGGTGGGGGTGAGCGGAAACGGCGACGGGCCCGCGCCCGGGGCGGCTGACGCCGTGATGCCGTCGGGTGGGACGGGGCCGGCCTCGTCCGTGGCCGCCGGCCGGTCGGCGTCGGCTGGGCCGTCGATGCCGGCACCGCCGTCGGCCTCCGTGTTGGCCCCAGGGGCGTCTGCCGTTGCCGTTTCTGCCGCGGCTGTGTCTGCCCCGGCTGTGTCTACCGCGGCGGCGAGGGCCGCGAGCGTGCCGTGCGCGTAGATGACGGTGGGCCTGGGCAGGACAGAGACCTCTCTGCTCAGCCGGGCGAACACCTCAAGGACAAGGAGAGAGTCGCCGCCGAGTGCAAAGAAGTCGTCCTCGCGGCTGATCGCCGGAACATCCAGCAGCTCGGACCAGATCCGGGCCAGGCGACGCTCGGTCGGGGTATCGGGCGGAGTCCGGCAGGCTCCAGGGGGCGCGGGCGCCGGCCCACCCGGGATGGCCCGGGCGGCGTCCGGACCGGACGTGGGCCCTTCGAGTCGGGCGCGGGCGATCTTGCCGGTATCGGTGAGGGGAAGCGCGTCGACGAGATGGATCCGCCCGGGGAGCATGTAGCCCGGCAGGATGCCGGCAAGGTGGGCGCGCAGCGCGGCGGCGTCCGGCGCCGGGCCGCCGGGCCGGGTCTCGACGAAGGCCGCCAGCCGGTCGTCCCGGTGGATCACGGCGGCACGGGCGACGCCGGGGTGCGTGTGCAACACCGCCTCGATCTCGCCGAGTTCCACCCGGTGGCCACGGATCTTCACCTGGTCGTCGAGACGGCCGAGGAACTCCAGAACTCCCTCCGGGCCGCGGCGGGCACGGTCGCCGCTGCGGTACCAGAGCCTCCCGTCGCGCTCGACGAACGCTGCCGCCGTCAGCTCCGGCTCGCCAAGGTAGCCCGGGGTGAGGCCGACCCCGGCGATGAGCAGCTCGCCGGCTTCGCCCGGGGCGCAGCGGTGCCCGCCCGGGGCGACCACCTCGACCTCGATACCGGCGATGGGGCGGCCGATCGGCACCTGCCGGACATCGTCGCCGGGGCGAGCCTCGATGAGGTGGCAGGTCGCGTTGATGGTGGTCTCGGTCGGGCCGTAAAGGTTGGCAATCCGGTGGCCGGTGCCGAACAGGTCGTACCAGCGGCGGACGTGCGCGGCCTGAAGCGCCTCGCCGCCGACGTGGATCCAGCGCATGGCCGACAGGTCCGGCGGCGGTGCGCCGTTCCGGACTCGGTTCTCGGCGGCGGTCAGCAACTGCTCCCACAGGGTCGGCACCGAGCTCCACACGGTGATCCGGCCCTGTTCGACGCGGTCCAGCAGCGCCTGTGGGTCGCGGACCAGGTTGCGGGGCATGGCCACGACCGTGGCACCGACGAGCAGCGGGGCGAGGAGCTGGCGGACCGAGGCGTCGAAGCAGACCGAGGCGGTCTGGGCAAGCCGGTCGTCGGCGCGGTAGCCGAAGGTGGCAATGGCCCAGTCGAGGTAGTTCTCCATCGCCCGGTGTGTGATCGGCACCGCCTTCGGGCGGCCGGTCGAGCCCGATGTGAAGATCACGTAGGCGATGGCATCGGGTTCAACGGGCGGGTGGGAGACAGCCGGGGGAGTCGGTGACGGGTCGTCGACGGCGACCTGGATGGCCCCGTCGAGCGCGTCGGCCACCGTGCGGGTGGCGGCGTGGCAGACGACGGTCAGGGTCCCGGACCGCGTGAGCTGGTTCGCCAGGCGCGCGGTCGGGTGGGTGGCGTCCAGGGGTACCCACCCTGCACCGGACCTGAGGATGCCGACGACACCGACGACGGTGTCGGCGCCCGGCTCGGTGAGCAGGGCGACCAGATCGCCGGCGCCGACGCCGGAGGCACGCAGCCGGGTGGCGAGTTGGGCCGAGGCGCGGTCGAGTTCCGCGTAGGTGAGCGTGGCCTCGCCGGTGTCGACTGCGATCTCGTCGGGGGCCGCGCGGAACTGGGCGCACAGGCGGTCGAGGATCGCGCCCCCTGCCGGCGTCGCCGCTGCCGAGTCCGGCGCTGATGCCACTGTCGAGTCGGGTGTAGCTTCCGGTGCCGAAATCCGTGCCGGCGGCTGGGCGTGCCGGGCGAGCGCGGCGAGTTCGTCGAGGTGTTCGCGGGCCAGGCGCGCCACGGTTGTCCGGGCGAACAGCCGGGTGGGGAAGTTCCAGGAGAAGTGCAGTGTCCGGTCGGTTTCCCAGCACAGCAGGCTGAGTCGGGTGGCGGCGGATGCGGTGCCGGCCGCGGCCGGTCGCACGGTGACCGGGCAGTCGGGGTCACGGGTGGCGGGGAAACGGGCGAAACTGAAGCTCGCCGGGCTCACCGTACGTGGGCCTGCGCCACCGGCGGGAAGGAGCCGGGCGAGGTCGAGGCTGGTGAGCCGGGCGTGCCTCTCGCCGGCCAGCCAGTCTTGCCGCAGCCGCCCCGCCAGTACGTGGACCGGCTCGTCCGGGGAGACCGAGGCGAAGACCGGCAGCGTGTCGGCGAGTGGGCCAACGAGCCTGTCGATGCCGGGCATCCGCGTCTCACGGCGGGCTCGGGCCACGTTGATGGGCACGTTCACGGGGACGCCCGGGGCTGCATCGCCTTGTCCGCTCCACCGTGCCAGACACCGCGCGTACGTGGCGAGCAGCAGGTGGAACAGTGAAACGCCGTGGGCGGCGGCGCATTCCCGCAGCGCCGCGGTGAGCTCCGGATCGGTGACGGCCTGATGCGCGGCGAGAGGCGGGGCGGGAGGCGCGTCCGGATCGCCGTCGTAGGGCAGGGCAAACGGCCGGCCCTGTACGGCCAGCGCATCGCGCCAGTACCGCTGGTCCTCGGCGAATTGTGCCGAGCCGCGTTCCGCGTCCAGGGCGGCCGCGTAGTCGGCGAAGCCCGTCTCGGGCGGTGACAGCGTCGGCGTACGGCCCTGCGAGAAGGAGGTGTAGAGCGACCACAACTCCTCACTGAGGATGTTGAGGCTGAACCCGTCACCGGCGGCGTGATGGATCACGAGGACGAGATGGGCCAGGTCCGCGCTCTGGCGGGCGAGTATCGCGCGTATCGGCGGCTCGGCGGCGAGGTCGAACGGCCGGTTGCACAGCGTCTCTTCGAGGTCCTCCACTGTCCCGCGCAGATCGCGGACCTCGTACCAGGCGGTGATGGGCGCGGGCGGGGCCACGGTCTGCCGGGGGGCCGCGCCGTCGGGCTCGATCCGGATCCGGAGCATCGGGTGCCGTTCGGCGAGCACGGCGAGCGCCTGCCCCAGCAGGCCGGTGTCCAGGGGGCCGCTGATCGTCTGCCGTACGAATCCGTAGGCGGTGACCTGCCGGTGCAGCTGGCCGTTGGTGTGGAAGGCGAGTTGGACCGAAGTAAGGGGCAGCGGCCCGCCGTCGGCGGCCGTTGTCAGTTCCCCCGCGGCCGGCGGTCCTTCGGCGAGTGGGGTCTGGAGGTGGGCGGCCAGCTCGCGGACCGTCTGGTGCTCGAAGAACAGGGTGGTCGGCAGCGGCCGGTCCAGCTCCCGTTCCAGCTTCTTGACGAGGTCGACGGCGGTGAGCGAGTCCAGCCCCATGCCCAGGAACGGCTCGTCGTCGGCGATCTCCTCAGGCGCGCGGTGCAGCGGTGCGGCCAGCAGCCGGCGCAGGATCTGGGAGACGCCGGACCCGATCGCCTCGGGCGCGGGCACCTGGGCGGAGGACGTGAACACCGGAACGGAACCGGCGGCGGCCTGCGCCGTGACGGCCGGTTCCGGGACCGGCGTGGACCGGGCCGGTGCCGGCACCCCGGTCAGGTCGGCGACCAGCAGTTGCGCGGCGTCGACGCCGCACGCGCTGTGCAGCGCCGACAGCGCGGCGTCGGTGGCCAGTGGCGTGCCTCCTCGGGCGGGGACGGCCTGATGCGTGCCCAGCCCGGCGGCCAGACCGGTCCCGGCGATCGCGGCGAAGTTCAGCGCCTGCCACGGCCGCCCGGCCGCCCGTTCGGCGGCGGCGAACGCGTCGAGGAAGGCATTGCCCGCGGCGTAGTCACCGAGTGCGCCGGCCAGACCGGGCAGCACCGACGCGACCGAGGAGAACGCCACGCACACCGTCGGCCGGTGGCCGTGCCGCCGCAGGGCACGGGCGAGCAGATGGCTGCCGCGCACCTTGGCGGCCAGGACTTGGTCCACCTCGTCGTGCGACTTCGACCGCAGCGTTCCGGGTCGTGCCACGCCGGCGGCGTGGAACACCGCGTCCAGGCGAGGCAGGCCCGATATCAGGGCGTCGACGTCGGCCTCGACCGACACATCGGCCACGTGGTACTCCGCCACGGCGCCCAGCGCGTGAAGCTCGGCCAGCAGGCCGGAGGGTGGCTGGGCGGAGCGGCCGCACAGCACCAGCGTCGGCCGGCCGCGGCCGGCCAGGTCGCGGGCGAGCGCGGCACCGACTCCGCCCGCCCCGCCGGTGATCAGGTACACGCCGTCGGCCTGCAGCCGTGGCTCGGTCGGCCGGCCGCTCACCACGGCGACCGGGGTGCGGGTGAGCCGGCGGCCCGCGCGCCACGCGACGGTACCGGCCCCTCCCGGCACCTCCTGCGCGTAGAGCTCGCGTTCGAGTGCGTCGAGACGGGCTGCCGTGGTCTCCAGCGAGGACAGGTCGACGCTACGTGCCCCAAGTCCGGGCAACTCCTCCGGCAGCGCGAGGGTGAGGCCGGTGAGCAGCGCCTGTGCGGGGCGCAGACGCTCGGGGGCGAGGCTCGTGGCGTGCACATCCTCGGTGACGACGAGCAGCCGGGGGCGGGCGCGGCCGAGGAGCGCGAGCAGGTCCTGAAGCGCCGTCACCGCGGCGTGCTGGGCGGCGTCGAGCGCCGCCACGGTGTCAGGACCGGCGGACGATCCTGCGAGCAGGACGGCGGTGTCGGGGAACGCCGCCCCGGCCGGCAAGGCGTCGCCGGCCCGGTACACCGCGACGTCGCGGTCGGTGAGCCGGTCCGCGAGGGCCCGGCTCAGCCCGGAGTCCGGTCCCGCAAGCCACACCGCCCGCGGTCCCTCGCCCGCGGTCAGCGGCGCGTCGTCCCAGGAGAAACGGTGCAGCAGCGGCGTCGTCCCAGGCCGGGGCCAGTACGTCCGGCGCTGGTAGGGGTAGGTCGGCACGGCGACGCGTGTCCGCCCGGCGTCCAGTGCCGCGTGGTTCAGGCCCGCGCCGCGCTTCCACAGCCGCCCCACCGTCTCCAGCAGGGCCCGTCCGCTGTCGGCGTTGTCCGCCTCTGCCGCCACCGCCGTCGCGAAGACGTCGGCACGTCCCTCGCGCGCTCGTGCCGCGGAGCGGACCAGGCCCGGAAACGTGGTGCCGGGGCCGAGTTCGACGAAGGTGTCGTACCCGTGGTCGAGGAGGTTCTCGACTGCGGCACCGAAGCGTACCGGCCGGATGGCGTGTTCTTGCAGATACGCCGGGTCCAGCGCCGGCTGCCACTGAGCGGTGACCGTACTCATCAGCGGTATCACCGGGGGACTGAACGCGAGAGCGTCGGCCGTTGCGGTGAGAGGGCCGAGAGCCGGGCGCATCATCGGTGAGTGGAAGGCGCGGGAAACCTCCAGCCGGCGCACCGGGATACCGTCCGCCGACAGCGCGGCGACGGCCTGGTCGACCACGTCCGGGGCGCCCGCAATCACCACCTGGGCGGGGCCGTTCACCGCGGCCACGCACAGCGCGCCGCCCGAGGAGGCCACCAGCTCGGCGACGGCCTCCTCCCCGCCATGTACCGCGGCCATCGCTCCCGGCGCGGTCAGTTCCCCCATCAGGCGCCCGCGTTCGGCTGCGAACCGTACGGCGTCGGCGAGCGTGAGCGCGCCGGCGACGCAGCCCGCGGCGATCTCGCCGACGCTGTGCCCGGCGACCGCGTCCGGCCGCACGCCCCACGCCTGGAGCTGGCGGGCGAGGGCGACACCGAACGCGACCAGCAGAGGCTGGGCGACCTGTGTACGGGCGAGCGCGGCGGGGGAGACATCGGGATCGAGGCACCATGCCGCCAGGCTGCGCCCGTCCACCGGCCCGGTGAGCGCGGACGCTTCCTCTAGGACCTGCCGGAACACCGGTGCCGCCGCGTGCAGAGCGCGGCCCTGCCCCGGTCGCTGAGCGCCCTGCCCCGGCAGGAGGAACACCAGCCTGGGCCGTGACCGGGTCACGCTGCCGGCAGGCCCCGCAGCCAGCCGCTCCGCGAGATCGCCGTCTGCCACCACGGCGAGGCGGTGCGGGCCGTCGTCCCGGGCAGCTCGGACACCGGCGCAGACGTCGCCCTCGTCGAGCTCCGGATGGGCCCGCAGATGCGCCGCGAGGTCGGACACGGCGGCGCGTAGCGCCGGGGCGCTGCGCGCCGACAGGGTAAGCAGGTGCGGGCCGTTGCCCGTCGGCGCGGGCCGGCGGATGGGCCGCGGCGGGGCCTGCTCGAGGATGGCGTGCGCGTTGGTGCCGCCGAAGCCGAACGCGTTGATCCCGGCCACCAGCGGACCGGCCTCCCAGTCGCGGTGTTCGGTGACCACCGTGAATCCTGCTTCGGCCAGGCCGAGTTCGGGCGACAGTGGTGTGTGGTGCAGCGACGCGGGAAGCCGGCGGTGCGTCAGTGCCAGCACGACCTTGACCAGGCTCGGCATGCCGGCTGCGTTGAGCAGATGCCCGAGGTTGGTCTTCACCGATCCCAGCAGGCGGGGCCGCCCGTCGGCGCGCGGCGGGAAGGCGTGGGCGAGCGACTTCACCTCGACGGGGTCGCCGATGGCGGTACCGGTGCCGTGGGCCTCCACGTACGACACCGCGTCGGGGTCGACGCCCGCGTCACGGTAGGCCTGCGCGATGACCTCCCGCTGCCGCAACGGGTTCGGCGCCATCAGGCTCAGCGACCGGCCGTCGTTGTTCACCGCCGTGCCGCGCAGCAGCGCGAGAACCGGATCGTCGGCGCGTTGCGCGTCCTCCAGACGAGCCAGCACGATCGCCGCGCCACCCTCGCCGGGGACGAATCCGTCCGCCGCGGCGCTGAAGGTATGGCAGCGTCCGGTGGGCGACAGTGCCTGGGCCGCTTCCAGTAGCCGGTACCCGGTCGACGTGAGGTTGAGGTTGACCCCGCCGACGACGGCGACGTCGCATTCGCCGGCCAGGAGACTGCGGCGGGCCAGGTGCAGCGCGACGAGTGCCGAGGAGCAGGCCGTGTCGACGGCGAGTGCCGGTCCGCTCAGGTCCAGGTGGTGCGCCACCCGGGCGGCGACGAGGTTGGGCAGGTTGCCGACCAGCGCGGCCCCGGGCAGTGGGGAATCGCCGTGGGCGGCCCTGCCGAGCACCTCCCGGTACCCGCTCTCGCCGACCGCGGCGAAGACGCCGACCCGACGGCCGTGCCGCCGGGGCCCCGCATAGCCGGCGCGCTCCAAAGCCTCGTGCGCGAGCTCGAGAAAGAGCCGCGCCTGCGGGTCGGTCGCCCGGGCCTCTTCTTCGTTGACGCCGAAGTACTCGGCGTCAAAGCCTGCCGGGTCGGCGAGGAACGAACCCCACCGGGCGACGGTGCCCGCTGGTGTCGCCCATCGGGTCGCCGGCACGCCCGTCACGGCGTCGTGGCCCGCCGCGAGCTGGGTCCAGAAGGCATCCGGAGTATCGGCACCCGGGAACCGGCATGCCATCCCGACGATGGCGATGGGGGCCGCGCCGTCGTCGCTCGCGGTGCCGGACACGGCCCTGCGCGGGGCCGTGCGCCGCGCAGGTGAGGGCGGCTCACCGCTCACCGCGAGCACGTGCTCGGTGAGGGCGGCAACCGTGTCACAGTCGTGCAGTGCGGCCGGCCGCAGGGTGATGCCGAACGCGTCCTCCACGGCGGCGAGTACCTCCATCGCCCTGAGCGACGAACCACCGAGAGCGAGAAACCGGTCGTGCCGGCCGATCTCGGCTTCGGGCAGGCCCAGCACCCGTGCCCAGATGCCGAGGACGGTGCCTTCGATGTCCCGGCGAGACAGGGGTGCAACACGCCCGCGGCGGGTGGACACGCGTGGCGGTTCCACCGCCGACGCGCTCTTCCTGGGCGCGGCGGGCGTTTCACGGGCTGCCGCCCGGCGCGCCTCGACGTCCGCATACCTCCCGGCCTCGAAGCGGGTCCGCATCAGGGACCGCCGGACCTTGCCGCTCGTCGTACGGGGAAACGCGCCCGGAGGCAACGCCAACACCCGCACATCGTCATGGGCCAGCGCCTCACCCACCCGTGCCGCAACCTGGTCGAGTACGCCGGTCACCGTCTCGAGCGGCGGCCTGGCCCACTGCACGAAGACCACGACCCGTTCTGCTCCGCTCGCCGGGTTGGTGGAGCCGACCACCGCGATCCGCCCCGGCGGGAGCCCGGGGGTGCCCGCGGCCACCTCTTCGAGGTCCAGGGCGTGGAAGGTGCGGCCGTTGACGAAGACAACGTCCTTGTGGCGGCCGGTCACGCACAGCCGTCCGTCGCGAAGGAACCCCATGTCGCCGGTGCGTAGCCACCCTTCGACGAACGTGGCGGCAGTCGCCTCCGGGGAGCGGTGGTAGCCGCGCGCCAACTGCGGGCCGCCGACTTCGATGTGCCCCACCCGCCCGTCGCCCAGCGGATTCCTTTCGCCGTCGACGACGCGCACGGAACAGCCCGCCATGGGACGGCCGACGTCCATCAACTCCACGGCGGCCGGGCCAGGCACGGCGTCCACCGCCCGGCCGCGGCTCAGCGCCGCCCGGTCCAGCACCAGTGGTGCCGCCACTTCCCCCAGCGGCGGGAAGGTGACCGCCAACGTCGCCTCGGCAAGGCCGTAGACCGGTTGCAGCGCCCGGGCGTCGAGCCCCGCGGGGCTCGTCTTGCGCAGGAACTCCCGCCACACCGTCGGGGCGATCGGCTCGGCGCCCACCAGCACCAGCCGTACGCTGCTGAGGTCGAGCCGTGCGAGGGCCTCGTCCGCAACCCGCCGCGAGACCAGGGCCAGCGCGAAGTTCGCCGCCGAGAGCAGCGTTGCCCGGTGCCGCGCTGCCGCCTCGAACCACAGCACCGGCCGTTTGGCGAAGGACAGCGGCCCCAGCTTCACCTGCTTGAGCCGCGCAGCGAGCGGCGCCAGATGGGTGCCGATGAGCCCCATGTCGTGGAAGTACGGCATCCAGCTCGCCACCACGTCGCCCGGAGTGAGGGCTGCCGCGAGGTGGATCTGCTCCAGGTTGGCGAGCACGCCGGCATGCGTCAGCTCGACGCCCTTGGGTGCCCCGGTGCTGCCCGAGGAGAACTGGAGGAACGCCACGTCCTGCGGAGCTGCGGCCGACAGCCGAGCCGGCGCGCGGCCGTCACGCAGCGCTGCCAGCCGCAGTGGACGTACGGAGTCGGGCAGCGCGGCGAGCAACTGCGCGGTGGTCTCGTCGACGACGACCGGCGGCCGGTCGAGCAACTCCCACACGGACAGCACCCGCTGCGCCTCGGGCGCCAGCGGCACCGGTATCAGCCCGGCTGCTATCGCACCCCAGAACATCGGCTGGAAGTCGTCGCTCCGGTCGGCGAGCAGCAGCACATGGGTGCCCGGCTCCATGCCTGCGTCACGATAACCGCCGGCGACTCGCATCGACTCGTTTCGCAGCTCGCCGAAGGTGACGACCCGCTCGCTGCCGTCATCGCGTACGTGCACGATGACTTGCTCGGGCGCATGCTCGGCCGCGTCCGACAGCACATCCAGCAGCGTCGTCCAGCCGTTCGAACCACCCAGCACCCAAGCCACCCCCGTCAACTCGTGATTTGCCACGGACCTCGGCATCGTCCCCGATGACTAGATGATCCACTACTCCTGCGGTCCAGGTCAGCTGCATCCTCGGGAACCGGCGACACAACAGCCATGGCGTGGCGGTGTGCAGGGGACAGCGGCGTCAGTGCACGACGGCGTCGGCTGTGAGCGCTGGGATGCGCGGCGGGTGCGCTGAGCCCTCGCCCTCCGCTCGGCAGGGGAGTAGTCAGCGGATGATCGGGGACACCGGAGGGGGAGTGCTGCAAAGGGCATGTACGGCTGACTGCGCTGCCCGCTCCACGGCGGAGATGCCGCGAGACATGCTCCGGCTGCCGTGAGAGAGGATCACGAGGTAGAACGTGATCCCGTGTGCCTTGACTCGCCCCATGCTGTTGATCGCCCAGCGTTGGGAGTGCGAGCGCTGCACCCAGCCGTTCTTGAGTTGCCAACGGCTGCCCGCCGCGGACACTCCCCAGTCCTGGTCGGCGTCGACCCGGCCCATGAGGGTCTGGATCAGGTGGCGTGAGGCTCTATTGAGCGGTGAAGGGTCGGCGAACACGGCGGTCAGCAGGGCCAGTTGGTCTGCCGCGGTGGTGCGGGTGAGGCCCCAGTGGGTACCTGGTCCTGCTTGGGTGGAGGTCAGCCCCAGGGTCTTGTTGGCGTCAGTGAGTCCTGGGCCGCCGCCGATACGCCGCCACAGGGCACCTGCGGAGTCGTTGTCGCTGCTCTGGATCATTGAAGCGGCGGTCGATTTCTCCCACCGGGTGAGTGACCGTCTCTCGCGCTGGGCATGCAGCAGCAGGGCCGCCAGAATATTCACCTTCGCCAGGCTCGCGGTGATGTGCACTCGTGAGCCGTACACCGCCCGCCGGCCGTTCCTGGGCTCCAGAACGGCGACCGACACCCGGGTGCCGTTCCGTGTTCGGATCTGTTCGAGGGAACGGGCGAGCACGCTGTTCACATCCGTCGGGGCCGGCGCCCGCGTCCCGGGGCTGCCTGCCGGCGCTTGGGCCGGCTTGCTGTTCCCTGACGGCAAACGTGTCTGGTTCTGTGCCGGGGGGCGTTCGCCCCGGTCACCGGTTCCGTTGTGACCGGCAGCGAAGCAGCCCGTGAGCAGCATGCCCGCTGCTGAGCATGCCAGCGCCCGCTGTATCCGCTCCCGACGCGCGCAGGCCTTGTCGTCTCCGCTCGGGTCGGGCAGGACAGACTCGTGCCCCATCCCGTGGGGCGGACAGGCAGCGTGATTCGGATTCATCGCGAACCTCAATCGCACAAGCGGGCGGCAGCCGGAACGGAAAGCATGCCCATAGTCTTTGCCGGGGTGAGGCGCGCCGCATCCCGGGGAGGTTTCCCCCGAAAGGTGCAACGCGCGCACCGTAGACGCCAACTGACGGCCCCTTGGGAACGAAGCGAAGGCCCGTCTCTCCCGGCCCTGTGCGCCTGCCCCGCGCCATCTGCCCCCGCGCCGTTATGTCGTGCGACCCCGCCCGCTGGTCCCGGGTGCCGTGGCCTTCCACGCCACTCTTGCCGGTGAGCGCCTCGCGGCGTTTGGGGGAGTTGGGCGGCGTGGCTGCGGGTGTCATCGAGATTGGTCTGGGCGTGGAGTACGTCGGCTGTCAGGTGCGGGTGAGGGTTGTCGTGCAGGCGGGCAGGCCATGCCGCGCCTTGGGCCGTAGCGGTGCAGGGGGGCGCGCACAGGATGCGGGAGGGTCCGACGGGGCTACGCGACAGAGCGGCCGAGCGGCGCGGACACCCGTGAGGACCACCCGAGCCGGCGGCGCCCGGCGGCTGCGGGTTCTGTGGGGAACTTCCACGCCTCGACGCGGTACCTCCACACGGTGCGAGTCGCGTATCAGCAGGTCAGAGAATTTCGTCGGTTCCCCATGGGACTGCACCGGAGGGACTCCACGATCCAGATGGCGGGGTCTGTGCGTACAGCAGGGTGGCGGCCAGCCTCACCCCCCGTAGGGCGGGGTGGTCACCACCCGCCCTCTTCCTCTGCGGGGGGCATGGGGGCGCCGAGCTCGACGCCGCAGTTGCCGGGGCGACCGGCCGGATCAGCGACTACCGTCGAAAAGGGGCTTGAAACCTCAATCCATCTGACTGCTCAGGGATTGCGCTTATGACTTCCACCTCCAGGACGCCCACTCCTCCCGCTACCGTCCGCGACGCCCCCTCCCCACACGCCTACGACGTCGGGCTTCTGCCGCTGCGCCTCGTGCTCGGCCTGACGATGGCCGCACACGGCGCACAGAAGCTGTTCGGCTGGTTCGGCGGTCCAGGCATCCACCGCACCGGACAGGCCTTCGAACTGAGCGGCTATCCGCACGGCGAAGCGATGGCCCTCCTGTCCGGTCTCAGCGAGACACTCGGCGGCCTCGGTCTGGTCCTCGGCCTGCTCACACCACTGGCCGGCGCTGCGATCGTGGGAACCATGATCAATGTCATCGCCGTGAAGTGGGGCGGCGGCTTCTTCGCCCCTCAGGGTCTCGAGTACGAAGTACTGATCTTGGCCGCCGCGGCGACCCTCACCCTCACCGGCCCCGGCCGCTACGCCCTCGACCACTTCATCCCGGGGCTGCGCGCGCACCGGCTGGTCTACGGCGCCGCCGCGCTTGTGCTGGCAGCGGTGGCGGCCGCCGTCGTCCTCGTGATTCGCGGCTGATCCGCGCCTCATCTGCGGCTGGCAGGCGACCTCAGCCGGTCGCGGGAGCACCAGCAGGTGATCAACGAGGTCCAAGGCTGCCGGCCTGCGCTGCCCGTGTGGCTCGAGGTCGGCGGCTCCATCATGCGCGGTCCTCGTGCACGGGTTCGGTGCTGCCTGCGCGCGCCGCCTCGAGCTGAGCGGCGAACGCGAGGCCGAGGAACAGGGCGATCCCGGTGACATTCGCCCACAGGAGAAGCGCGACGAACGCTGTCAGAGGACCGTAGACGGCACCGAACGAGCCGCTGCGTTCGACGTAGAGCGCCAACAGCCAGGTCGCGGCGACCCAGAGGGCCAGGTGAACGGCCGATCCGAAGGCCAGCCAGGTGTACCCCGGTTGGACACGGCGCGGTGACCACCGGAAGAGGACGGTCGACGCCACCCAGGCCATGGTGATGCCGACGGGTACCTGCAGCCAGTGCCACCACCCGGGCAGCGTGCCGCCGCCGAACGAGTCCACCGCGGCTCCGGCGACCGTGTCGCCGGCAACCAGCACAAGGAATCCGAGCGCCATGGGCGCCCCCGCCGTGGCTGAGAGCAGCAGGCTCCTGCCGTACTTGGCGGCGAAAGGACGGTCCCGCTCGACGCCGTAGATGCGGTTGGTGCCGCGCTCGATCTGGGCTATGGCCGACACCAGACTGAGCACGGCAAATCCCAGACCGAGCCACATCGCGACGGCGCCCGCAGCGTTCGTGCCGGCGCTACGGCGCCCCTCCGCGAGGGCGTCCTCGATCAGTTGGGAGCTGGCGCCGGGTGCGATCCGCGTGAGCGTGAGTTCGACGGCGTGGCCGACGCTCTCGGTGTGGAGGGTCGTCGCCAGGCCGACCAGGGCGATCGTGAAAGGCACGACGGCAAGTGCCACCTGGAACGCCAGCGCACGGGAGTGGCTGAAGCCGTCGGCGTACCGAAAGCGAAGAAAGGAATCGACGAGCAGCTGCCGCCCGCCGTACTGTCGCAGCGCCGCCCATGCCTCGTCCCCGGAGAGTTCCTCCCCGGCCATGTCCCGCGTCTGCGGGACATGCTTTGCGCTGCCCATTCGTCTCCGTCCTCGTTTCTGCCGACCGCCGCTGACGCAGGCCAGGAGCTCCCGGGCCACCCTGCCCGCGAGGCGCTCGATT
>NZ_JBIAPW010000036.1:0-92439 GCF_042888505.1 Streptomyces sp. NPDC002870 | reverse complement strand
GCCAACTTCGCCCGAGCACGGTTCACTTCGTGTGCGTCCACACCCCCAACATGCCCCCAAACACGACCAAGAGGAAGACCTAACGGAGTCCTACTCGGACCCCGCGCCTCAATCGCCGGCGGGGCTTGAATTACCGCCGGACGGGCGGAAACTCAAGCCCGTTGGGGGTCCCCCCGGACGAAGTCTGGGGGAGATTGAGGACACGCCCGGAGGGCGTACGGGGGCCTGGGGGCTTGCCCCCAGTTACGGGAAGGGGCGGGGTGGGGGAAGAACCCCGGGTCACACCCCTGGCGTCGTCACGAAGTCGATCAGCTCCTCCACCCGCCCCAGCAGCTCCGGCTCCAGGTCCTTGTACGACCGCACACCCGACAGGATCCGCTGCCACGCCGCCCCCGTGTTCTCCGGCCAGCCCAGCGCGCGGCAGACGCCCGTCTTCCAGTCCTGGCCGCGCGGGACCGTCGGCCAGGCGGGGATGCCCACAGAGGACGGCTTCACCGCCTCCCACACGTCGATGTACGGGTGGCCCACCACCAGGGCGTGGGCGCTGGAGATCTCGGACGCGATCCGGGACTCCTTCGAGCCGGGGACCAGGTGGTCCACCAGCACCCCCAGGCGCGCGTCCGGACCCGGGGCGAAGTCCGTGACGATCGAGGGGAGGTCGTCGATGCCCTCCAGGTACTCCACCACCACCCCCTCGATCCGCAGATCGTCGCCCCAGACCTTCTCGACCAGCTCGGCGTCGTGGCGGCCCTCCACGTAGATGCGCCCGGCGCGGGCGACCCGCGCGCGGGCGCCGGGGACCGCGAGGGAGCCCGAGGCCGTACGGGCCGGGCGGGACGCAGACGGCGACGTCGGGCGGACCAGGGTGACGACGCGGCCTTCCAGCAGGAAGCCCCGCGGGGCCAGCGGGAACACCCGGTGCTTGCCGAAGCGGTCCTCCAGGGTCACGGTCCCCGCCTCGCAGCGGATCACCGCGCCGCAGAATCCCGTGCCGACCTCCTCCACGACCAGGTCCGGGTCGGCGGGGACCTCGGGAGCAGGCTGCTGCTTCTTCCAAGGTGGCGTCAGATCGGGGCTGTAGCTGCGCATTCGGCAGACGCTACGACACCCCGAAGCGCGCCGCCAGCACGTCGCGTTGGGCGCGTACGAACGCCGCGTCGACCACCGCCCCGTGCCCCGGCACATACGCCGCGTCCTCGCCGCCCAGGGACAGCAGCCGGTCCAGCGCGGCCGGCCAGCGGGACGGGATCGCGTCCGGGCCCACCTGGGGTTCGTCCGACTCCTCCACCAGGTCGCCGCAGAACACCACCTCCGGGCTGCCCGGCACCAGGACCGCCAGATCGTGGCCCGAATGTCCCGGGCCCACATTCGCCAGCAGCACCTGCCGGCCGCCCAGGTCCAGCGTCCACTCCCCGCTCACCATGTGGTGCGGCACCACCAGTACGTCGACCGCCTGGGCCGCGGCGTCGGCGGCCACCCCGTGGCGTACCGCCGAGCCGAGGATGCCGTCCCGCTCCCGCTTCATCAGATCGGCCAGACCGACCGCGCCGTACACCTCCGCCCCCGCGAACGCCGCCGTCCCCAGCACATGGTCGAAGTGCGGGTGGCTCAGTGCGATATGCGTCACCCGGCGGCCGCCCAGGAGCGCCTGCGCCTGGGTGCGGAGCTCGGCGCCCTCGCGGAGCGTGGAGCCCGTGTCGTACATGAGGACACCGCTCTCACCGGCGATCAGACCCACAGTCGCGTCCCAGCCCGGCATCCGTCGGCGGCCCACCCCGTCGGCCAGCCGCTCCCAGCCGAACTCTTCCCAACTGACGTCCATACCGGGACGCTATCGGCAACGACCAGGGATGTCGCACGGTAGCGTCGTCGGCCGCCCTTGCTAGGGGCGTACCCCACGGCCGTACACTGGCACGGTGTAAGGCTGGCACTCGTACGCATCGAGTGCCAAGCAGTCGCCCAGGGACCACAGCTGGAGGTGTGCGCGGTGCTCAGCGAACGCAGACTCGAGGTGCTGCGCGCCATCGTCCAGGACTATGTCGGCACCGAGGAGCCAGTCGGCTCCAAGGCGCTCACCGAGCGTCATAAGCTCGGCGTCTCGCCGGCCACGGTCCGAAACGACATGGCGGTGCTGGAGGAGGAAGGGTTCATCGCCCAGCCGCACACCAGCGCCGGCCGCATCCCGACGGACAAGGGCTACCGGCTCTTCGTCGACAAGCTGGCGGGCGTCAAGCCGCTGTCGTCGCCGGAGCGCCGCGCCATCCAGAACTTCCTGGACGGAGCCGTCGACCTCGACGACGTCGTGAGCCGTACGGTACGGCTGCTCGCGCAGCTGACCCGGCAGGTCGCCGTCGTCCAGTACCCCTCGCTGACCCGGTCCACCGTCCGGCACGTGGAGCTCCTCTCCCTCGCGCCGGCCCGGCTGATGCTGGTGCTGATCACGGACACCGGACGGGTCGAGCAGCGCATGATCGACTGCCCCGCGCCGTTCGGTGACACCTCGCTCGCGGACCTGCGGGCCCGGCTCAACAGCCGGGTCGTCGGGCGCCGCTTCGCGGATGTGCCGCAGCTGGTGCAGGATCTTCCCGATTCCTTCGGGGCGGAGGACAGCGGGACCGTCTCCACGGTGCTCTCGACCCTGCTCGAAACCCTGGTCGAGGAGACCGAGGAGCGTCTGGTGATCGGCGGCACCGCCAATCTGACGCGCTTCGGTCACGACTTCCCGCTGACGATCAGGCCGGTGCTCGAGGCGCTCGAGGAGCATGTGGTGCTCCTCAAGCTGCTCGGCGAGGCCAAGGAATCTGGCGGTATGGGCATGACCGTACGGATCGGTCATGAGAACGCCCATGAAGGCCTCAACTCCACGTCCGTGGTCGCGGTCGGCTACGGTTCGGGCGACGAGGCAGTTGCGAAACTCGGCGTGGTCGGACCGACCCGCATGGACTACCCCGGAACGATGGGAGCGGTACGCGCAGTGGCACGTTACGTCGGACAGATCCTGGCGGAGTCGTAAGTGGCCACGGACTACTACGCCGTACTCGGCGTGCGCCGCGACGCATCACAGGACGAGATCAAGAAGGCATTTCGCCGGCTTGCGCGCGAACTCCACCCGGATGTGAATCCGGACCCGAAGACGCAGGAGCGCTTCAAGGAGATCAACGCCGCCTACGAGGTGCTGTCGGATCCGCAGAAGAAGCAGGTCTACGACCTCGGCGGGGACCCGCTATCGCAGGCGGGCGCCGCAGGCGCGGGCGGCTTCGGAGCCGGTGGCTTCGGGAACTTCTCGGACATCATGGACGCGTTCTTCGGTACGGCGTCGCAGCGCGGGCCGAGGTCGCGTACGCGCCGCGGCCAGGACGCGATGATCCGGCTGGAGATCGACCTCAACGAGGCGGCCTTCGGTACGACCAAGGACATCCAGGTCGACACCGCGGTCGTCTGCACGACGTGCTCCGGTGAGGGCGCTGCGCCCGGCACCTCGGCGCAGACCTGCGACATGTGCCGCGGCCGCGGTGAGGTCTCGCAGGTGACGCGGTCCTTCCTGGGCCAGGTCATGACGTCGCGCCCGTGCCCGCAGTGCCAGGGCTTCGGCACGGTCGTGCCGACGCCGTGCCCGGAATGTGCCGGCGACGGCCGTATCCGGTCCCGTCGCACGCTGACCGTGAAGATCCCGGCCGGCGTCGACAACGGCACGCGCATCCAGCTCGCCGGTGAGGGCGAGGTCGGCCCCGGCGGCGGCCCCGCGGGTGATCTGTATGTCGAGATCCACGAGCTGCCGCACCTGGTCTTCCAGCGGCGCGGCGACGATCTGCACTGCACGGTGACCGTCCCGATGACGGCGGCGGCGCTGGGCACGAAGTGCCCGCTGGAGACGCTGGACGGCGTGGAGGACGTCGACATCCGCCCGGGTACGCAGTCGGGGCAGTCGATCCCGCTGCACGGGCGCGGCATCACGCACCTGCGGGGCGGGGGCCGCGGCGACCTGATCGTGCACGTCGAGGTGATGACCCCGTCGAAGCTGGACGCGGATCAGGAGCGGCTGCTGCGGGACCTGGCGAAGCTGCGCGGGGAGGAGCGGCCGACGGGCCAGTTCCAGCCGGGCCAGCAGGGACTGTTCTCCCGCCTGAAGGACGCGTTCAACGGACGGTAGCGGTTCAGCCGGTAGGGGCGCTGCGGGTGGCGGGGCCGCTGCGCCGCCGGTACGCCCCTCCGGGCATGTCCTCAATCCCCGGACGGGCTTGATTTTCAAGCCTCGCCGGCCTTGAGGAGCGGGGCACGGGGCGGAGCCCGACAAGGGCCGGCACCGCGCCCGATTCGGTGGTGCGGGAGTGACATGGCACCATGCCTGCATGTCCTCCGCACTGACCGATCTCTGCCGTTATCCGATCGTGCAGGCCCCCATGGCGGGCGGCGCATCCTGTCCCCAGCTCGCCGCCGTCGTGTCCGAAGCCGGTGGGCTCGGGTTCCTCGCGGCCGGGTACAAGACCGCGGACGGCATGTACCAGGAGGTCAAACAGGTCCGCGGGCTCACCGGGCAGCCCTTCGGCGTCAATCTCTTCATGCCGCAGGCCAACACCGCCGACCCCGCCGCCGTCGAGGTCTACCGGCATCAGCTCGCCGGTGAGGCCGCCTGGTACGAGACACCGCTGGGCGACCCCGACTCGGGGCGCGACGACGGGTACGAGGCGAAGCTCGCCATCCTCCTCGACGATCCGGTCCCCGTCGTCTCCTTCACCTTCGGCTGTCCGACCCGCGAGGTGCTCGACTCCTTCGCCAAGGCCGGGACCTTCACCGTCGTCACCGTCACCACGCCCGAAGAGGCGCAGGCCGCGCAGTGGGCCGGGGCGGATGCCGTGTGCGTGCAGGGCGTCGAGGCCGGCGGACACCAGGGCACACACCGGGACGACCCCGCGACCGACGGCTGCGGCATCGGGCTGCTTTCGCTCGTCGCGCTGGTCCGCGAGGCCGTACAGCTGCCGATCGTCGCCACGGGCGGCCTGATGCGCGGCGGTCAGATCGCCGGCGCGCTCGCGGCCGGCGCGGTCGCCGCGCAGCTCGGGACGGCGTTCCTGGTCTGCCCCGAGTCCGGAGCCAACGCGCTGCACAAGCAGGCCATGACCAACCCCCTGTTCGTACGCACCGAACTCACCCGCGCCTTCTCCGGACGGCCCGCGCGCGGTCTCGTCAACCGCTTCATGCGCGAGCACGGCCCGTACGCCCCCGCCGCCTATCCCCAGGTGCACCATCTGACGAGCGGTCTGCGCAAGGCCGCCGCCAAGGCGGGCGACCCCCAGGGCATGGCTCTCTGGGCCGGGCAGGCCCACAAGATGGCGCGCGACCTGCCCGCCGGCCGGCTGGTCGAAGTCCTCGTCGCCGAACTGGACTCCGCGCGCGCCGCGCTGGCCCTGGGCCGTTCCTGATGACCGCGCCCGTATTCGTCGTCGACTCCCTGGAGGGCGTGGGGCCGGGTGCGATCCTCACCCTGGACGGGCCCGAGGGGCGGCACGCCGTCTCCGTACGCAGACTTCAGTCCGGCGAGGACATCGTGCTCACGGACGGCCGCGGACGCGGTGCCGCGGGTGTCGTCCTGCGGACCGAGGGCAAGGACCGGCTGATCGTCGAGCCGTTCGAATTCCCTACGGAGCCCGAGCCGACGCCCCGTATCACCGTCGTCCAGGCTCTCCCCAAGGGCGACCGTGGCGAACTCGCCGTCGAGACCATGACGGAGACCGGCGTCGACGCGGTCGTGCCGTGGGCGGCCGCGCGCTGCATCACTCAGTGGAAGGGCGAGCGGGGAGCCAAGGCGCTCGCCAAGTGGCGGGCGACGGCTCGCGAGGCGGGCAAGCAGTCTCGCAGGCTCCGCTTCCCCGAGGTCGCGGACGCAGCAACGACCAAGCAGGTTGCGGCACTTCTGGCCAAAGCCGATTTCGCGGCGGTTCTGCACGAGGAGGGCGCGGAGCCGCTGGCCACCGCCGAGCTGCCGGCAGAGGGGTCGATCGTGCTGGTGGTGGGGCCTGAAGGGGGCGTGTCTCCCGAGGAGTTGACGGCGTTCGCCGAGGCGGGGGCGAAGCCGTACCGGCTCGGACGGAGTGTGCTGCGGACGTCTACGGCGGGTACGGCGGCGACGGCGCTGCTGCTGGGGCGCACGGGCCGCTGGTCCTGAGGGGGTCACCTGCGGCGGGGCCTGTTGACCCCGGTACGGCCTTCGGCCGTGTCCTCAATCTCCCCCAGACTTCGTCCGGGGGGACCCCCAACGGGCTTGATTTCCGCCGGACCGGCGGAAACCAAGCCTCGTCGGCGTTTGAGGCGCGGGGTCCGGGGCGGAGCCCCGGTCAGGGCCGAATGTTCAGCGCCTCCGGCGATTGAGGAGCGGGGCGCGGGGCGGAGCCCCGAAAACCAGCCTCGCCGGCGATTGAGGAGCGGGGTCCGGGGCGGAGCCCCGGTGCGAGCGTGGCGGCAAGCGGTCTACCGCAGTCGGGAGCGCGGTGGCAGGCTGCCACTCATGGGGGCCATGAGACGAATACGCTGCCCGCGCACCCTCGCCGCAATCGGCACTGCCGGAGCCGCAGTTGTGGGTGTCGCGGCCTGTGAGCCTGCGACCGGCGGGGTGAGTTCCGTCGCCGTCGCGATCACCACCGACAAGACGGGGACCAGCACACTGGAACGCCTCGGTTTCGATGTGCGCTGGCTGAGCTGCACGGCGAAGATCGATGGCGGCAAAGCCGGTTCAGGAGCGACCAAGTCGCCCTCCTCGTCGGGCGTCGCCACCGTCGACTGCCAGGGCGAGACCAACTCGGAACAGGACATCACGCTCAAGGGCAAGGTGACGGACGAGCGTTCGGGGAAGTGCGTACGCGGCGACCTGATCGCGAAGGTCGACCGCAAGGTCGTCTTCGAGGCGACCGTGCTCGGCAACTGCTCGGGCGCACCCACCCGTTCACCCTCCCGTCCGCCCAGCCACCCGCCGAGCCAGGCACCCGGTGCCACCGTGACTGTGACAGTGACCGTCACCGCGACCCCCGATCCGCCGCGCAAGTGATCCGAAAGGCGTGACCCGGCGGCTGCCACCTGCCTAGGGTGACTGTGTGACGCACCCTGCCTACCTCCGGTATCCGCATGTCCGCGGCGAGTTGATCGCCTTCACCGCAGAGGACGACGTCTGGGTCGCCCCGCTCGACGGCGGCCGGGCCTGGCGCGTCAGCGCCGACAACATTCCGGTGAACCACCCCAGGATCTCGCCCGACGGCACGCACATCGCCTGGTCCTCGCAGCTGGCCGGCGCGCCCGAGGTGCATCTCGCGCCCATCGACGGCGGGCCCGCGGACCGGCTGACGTACTGGGGCAGCGGAAGGACGTCCGTTCGCGGCTGGACCCCGGACGGCGAGGTCCTCGCGATCAGTACGTACGGCCAGGCCTCGCTGCGCCGCAGCTGGGCGCGGGCAGTGCCGCTCGACGGCGGGCCCGCGACGGTCCTGCCCTACGGGCCCGTGGGCGATGTGGCGTACGGGCCGCACACCGTGCTGCTCTCCGCCACGATGGGACGCGAGGCCGCCGCCTGGAAGCGCTACCGGGGCGGCACGGCGGGCAAGTTGTGGATCGACCGGCCGGGCGACGGGGAGTTCGTACGCCTGCATGAGGAGCTCGACGGGAACATCGAGTACCCGCTGTGGGCGGGGGACCGGATCGCCTTCCTCTCCGACCACGAAGGCGTGGGGGCGATGTACTCGTCCCTGGCCGACGGGTCCGATCTGCGGCGGCACACCGGAGTCGACGGCTTCTACGCCCGCCACGCCGCCACCGACGGCACCCGGGTCGCCTACGCCTCGGCCGGGGAACTGTGGCTCCTCGACGACCTCGACGGCGCCGAGCCCCGCCGTCTCGACATCCGGCTCGGCGGCCAGCGCACCGATCTGCGGCCCCGCCCCGTCAAGGCCGACTACTACCTGGGCACCGCCACGCCCGACCACACGGGACGCGGCAGCGCCGTGGAGATCCGCGGCGGCGTCCACTGGGTCACCCACCGGGAAGGACCCGCGCGGGCACTGGGGGTGGAGCCCGGCGTACGGGCGAGGCTGCCCCGCACCTTCCGGGTCGACGGCGAGGAGCACGCCGTCTGGGTCACCGACGCCGAGGGCGACGACGCCCTCGAATTCGCGCCGTCCACCGGCCCGGCGCCCGGCGCGACGCCGCGCAGGCTCGGCGCCGGACGGCTCGGCCGGGTCCTGAGCCTGGCCGTGGCCCCCGACGGCAGCCGCGCCGCCGTCGCCTCGCACGACGGCCGCGTACTGCTCGTCGAACGCGAGTCGGGCGAGGTCCGCGAGGTCGACCGCAGCGAGCACGGCGAGGCCACCGGCCTGGCCTTCTCGCCCGACTCCGGCTGGCTCGCCTGGTCGCACCCGGGGCCGGACCCGCTGCGCCAGCTCAAGCTCGCCAACACCGCCGATCTGTCGGTGTCCGAGGCCACCCCGCTGCGTTTCTGCGACTTCCAGCCCGCGTTCACGCTCGACGGCAAGCACCTCGCGTTCCTCTCCGAGCGCGCCTTCGACCCGGTCTACGACACGCACGTCTTCGACCTCGCCTTCGTCGGCGGCTGCCGCCCGCACCTGATCACGCTGGCGGCCACGACGCCGTCGCCGTTCGGACCGCAGCGCCACGGGCGGGCATTCGAGGCGGACAAGGACCAGCGGCAGCAGGACGGCGAGGAGAGCGGCGCGCCGGTGACCCGTATCGACCTCGAAGGGCTCGCCGACCGGATAGTGCCGTTCCCCGTCGAGGCCGCCCGCTACTCCACGCTGCGCGCCGCCAAGGACGGGCTGCTGTGGCTGCGCCACCCGCTGCGCGGCGTCCTCGGCACGACCCGCGCCACGCCCGACGACCCCGGGCCCAGGACCGCGCTGGAGCGGTACGACCTGGTCCAGCAGCAGATCGAGGAACTCTCCTCGGACGCCACGAGCTTCCACGTCAGCGGCGACGGAAAGCGGGTGCTGCTGTACACCGACGGCAAGCTCAAGGTGGTGCCGAGCGACCGCAGGGCCTCGCGCGACGAGGACAGCGACACCAACATCACCGTCGACCTCTCGCGCGTACGCGCCAGTGTCGACCCGGCCGCCGAGTGGCGGCAGATGTACGACGAGGCCGGCCGGCTGATGCGTGACAACTTCTGGCGCGCGGACCTCGGCGGCGTCGACTGGGACGGCGTACTCGACCGCTACCGCCCGGTGCTGAAGCGCGTGGCCACCCACGACGATCTGATGGACCTTCTGTGGGAGGTGCAGGGCGAGCTCGGCACCTCGCACGCGTACGTCACGCCGCGCGGCGGGTACGGCAGCAGCTCGACGCGCCAGGGGCTGCTGGGCGCGGACATCTCCCGTGCGGCGGAGGGCGCGTGGCGCATCGACAGCATCCTGCCGTCAGAGACGTCCGACCCGAAGGCCCACTCGCCCCTCGCCGCGCCGGGCGTCGCGGTGCGCGCGGGCGACGTGATCCTCGCGGTGGACGGCCGCCCGGTGGACCCCGTCGCCGGGCCGGGACCGCTGCTGGTGGGCGCTGCGGGCAAGCCCGTCGAACTGACCATCTCCCCGGCGGGCGGCGGCGATCCGCGCCATGCGGTCGTCGTCCCGCTCGCCGACGAGGAGCCGCTGCGCTACCACGCGTGGGTGTCCGGCCGGCGTGCGTACGTACACGAGAAGTCCGGCGGCCGGCTGGGCTATCTGCACGTCCCCGACATGCAGGCGCCGGGCTGGGCGCAGATCCACCGGGACCTGCGGGTCGAGGTGGCGCGCGAGGGGCTGGTCGTGGACGTACGGGAGAACCGCGGCGGGCACACGTCCCAGCTCGTCGTGGAGAAGCTCGCGCGCCGGATCGTGGGCTGGGACCTGCCGCGCGGGATGCAGCCCTTCAGCTACCCCCAGGACGCGCCGCGCGGGCCGGTCGTCGCGGTGGCGAACGAGTTCTCCGGCTCGGACGGCGACATCGTCAACGCGGCGATCAAGGCGCTGGGCATCGGCCCCGTGGTGGGCACGCGTACCTGGGGCGGCGTGGTGGGCATCGACAGCCGGTACACACTGGTGGACGGGACGCTGGTGACGCAGCCCAAGTACGCGTTCTGGCTGGAGGGTTACGGCTGGGGCGTGGAGAACCACGGCGTGGACCCCGACGTGGAGGTGGTGATGTCCCCTCAGGACCACGCGGCCGGCCGCGATCCGCAGCTGGACGAGGCGGTCCGGATGGCGCTGGCGGTGCTGACGGAGAACCCGGCGAAGTCGCCTCCGGCGCTGCCGTAGGGAGGCGCCGGCCGCCTGCCCACAGCACCGCGAACCCGATCACTCGATACGATGCCGGTCGTAGTGGACTCACGCGAGGAGGACCCCGGCATGGCAGGAGAACCGCAGGCTGACTGCCTGTTCTGCAAGATCGCCGCGGGGGAGGTGCCGGCCACCGTGGTGCGGGAGACAGAGACCGTCGTCGCCTTCCGCGACATCAACCCCCAGGCCCCGACGCACGTCCTGGTCATCCCGAGGGCGCACTACCGGGACGCCGCCGCCCTCGCCGCCGCCGAGCCGCAGCTGGTCGCCGATCTGCTGCGGGAGGCCGGTGAGATCGCGGCCGAGGAGAAGGTCCACAGCGCCGGGTACCGGATCGTCTTCAACACCGGCTCCGGCGCGGGACAGACCGTCTTCCACGCCCACGCCCACCTGCTGGGCGGCCGCGGCCTCGCGTGGCCCCCCGGATAACGGAGCCGACGCACCTTGTCCGTACGTGAACTCGTCGTGCTCGGGACCGCCAGCCAGGTCCCCACGCGGCACCGCAACCACAACGGCTACCTCCTGCGCTGGGACGGCGAGGGCATCCTCTTCGACCCCGGCGAGGGCACCCAGCGCCAGATGCTGCGTGCCGGGGTCGCCGCACACGACATCAACCGGATCTGCGTCACGCACTTCCACGGCGACCACTCCCTCGGCCTCGCCGGGGTGATCCAGCGGATAAACCTCGACCGGGTGCCGCACGAGGTGTCCGCGCACTATCCGGCCAGCGGGCAGCGCTTCTTCGACCGGCTGCGGTACGCGACGGCCTACCGCGAGACGGTCGAGCTGATCGCGTCCCCGGTCGCCGCCGACGGCATCCTGGCCGAGTCCGCGTCGTACACCATCGAGGCCCGCAGACTCTCGCACCCAGTCGAGTCGTACGGCTACCGCCTCGTCGAGCCGGACGGCCGCCGGATGCTGCCCGAGAAGCTCGCCGAGTACGGCATCAAGGGCCCGGACGTCGGGCGGCTCCAGCGCGAGGGCGAGGTGGGGGGCGTTCCCTTGCACGCGGTCAGCGAGCTCCGCAGAGGGCAGCGCTTCGCATTCGTCATGGACACCCGGCTCTGCGACGGCGTGCACGAGCTCGCGGACGGCGCCGACGTGCTCGTCATCGAGTCGACCTTCCTCGACGGGGACGAGCTTCTCGCCGCGGACCACGGCCACTTGACCGCCGGGCAGGCGGCCCGGGCGGCTCGTGACGCGGGCGTGCGGCATCTGGTCCTGACGCATTTCTCGCAGCGGTACAGCGAACCCGAAGAATTTGAGCGGCAGGCGCGCGCGGCCGGTTTCGAGGGGGAACTGACCGTCGCTCACGACCTGCTTCGCGTCCCCTTCCCCAAACGTCACCCGTAACCGAGACGAGAACGCCGTGCCCCTCCCCAAGGCCGAACTGCACCTCCACATCGAAGGCACCCTCGAACCCGAGCTGGCCTTCGAGCTCGCGGCGCGCAACAGCGTCGAGTTGCCGTACAAGGACACCGAAGAGCTGCGCCGCGCCTACCTCTTCGAGGATCTGCAGTCCTTCCTCGACCTCTACTACAGCCTGATGGCCGTCCTGCGCACCGAGGACGACTTCGCCGAGCTCACCGACGCGTATCTGGCGCGCGCGGCGGCTCAGGGCGTACGCCACGCGGAGATCTTCTTCGACCCGCAGGCGCACACCTCCCGCGGTATCCCGCTCGCCACGGTGGTCGAGGGCCTGGCCCGCGCGCTCGACCGCAGCGAGGAGCGGCACGGGATCTCGACCCGGCTGATCATGTGCTTCCTGCGGGACGAGTCCGCCGAGTCGGCGATGGAGACGCTCCAGGCCGCGAAGCCGCATCTGCACCGGATTGCGGCGGTCGGCCTGGACTCGGCGGAGGTCGGGCACCCGCCGTCGAAATTCCGCGAGGTGTACGAGGCCGCTGCCACGCTCGGCCTGCGCAAGGTCGCGCACGCGGGCGAGGAGGGCCCGCCGGCGTACGTCCGCGAGGCCCTGGACGTCCTCGGCGTGGAGCGCATCGACCACGGTCTGCGCTGCATGGAGGACCCGGAGCTGGTCGAGCGGCTCGCACGGGAGCGGATTCCGCTGACGGTCTGCCCGCTGTCGAACGTCCGGCTGCGGGTCGTCGACACCCTGGAACAGCACCCGCTGGCGCGGATGATGGACGCGGGGCTGCTGTGCACGGTCAACTCGGACGACCCCGCGTACTTCGGCGGCTACGTCGGGGACACGTTCCACGCGGTGCACGAGGCGCTGGGGCTGGACGACGAGCAGCTGCGTGAGCTGGCGCGGAATTCGTTTGTGGCGGCGTTTCTGGAGGACGACGAGGAGCGGAGGGGGAGGTTGATCGCGGAGGTCGAGGCGTACGAGTTCGCCGCGCCGGAATAGCCCCACGGTGCGGAGCCCCGGGTACGGGAGCGCCGGCAGCGGTCGACCGCGTAACCGCCCCGGATCGAGGCCGAGTCCGCCTCCAGGGCCCCCCGGCCCATTGACGGGCTCTGTGCGCGTATCTAATCTCCATTCTCATCCGTGTACAACATCTACATAGGGAGACGGCATCGAGCAGGCCACGGCAGCCGCCGTCGCCGCGCGACTGTCGGACGGCATGGCGCGCGCGGACCTCGACGCACTGCTCGTGGACGGACTCGACCTCGTAGGAGCGACCGCATGACGCAGGACCTGACGATCACAGAAGTGCGGCTCACCCCGATCCTCGTCGCCGACCCGCCGTTGCTCAACACGCAGGGCGTGCACCAGCCGTACACCCCCCGCCTCATCGTCGAGGTGGTCACGGCGGGCGGCGTCACCGGCGTCGGCGAGACCTACGGCGATACCAAGTACCTCGATCTGGCGGCCCCGTTGGCGGACGCGCTGCCCGGCTGCCAGGTCAGCGATGTGAACGGGCTGCACCGGCTCGCGGACCTGGTGTGCGGCGACTCGCCCGAGGCCACCGGCGCGAAGGCCGTCGACGTCGGCGGGCTGCGTGGCGTGCAGACGGCCGGCAAACTGCGGCTCTCGGTCGTCTCCGGCTTCGAGGTCGCCTGCCTCGACGCGCTCGGCAAAGCACTCGGGCTCCCCGTGCACGCGCTGCTCGGCGGCAAGGTGCGCGACGCCGTCGACTACAGCGCGTATCTCTTCTACCGCTGGGCCGGACATCCGGGCGGGGCGGGGGAGCCCGACGACTGGGGCGCGGCGGTCGACCCCGCAGGCATCGTCGCCCAGGCCAGGCGGTTCGCCCGCGACTACGGCTTCGCCTCCTTCAAGCTCAAGGGCGGCGTCTTCGAGCCGGACGAGGAGATCGCGGCGGTTCGCGCGCTGGCGGAGGCGTTCCCGGGACAGCCGCTGCGGCTGGACCCCAACGGCGCGTGGTCGGTGGAGACTTCGCTGCGGGTCGCGGAGGAGCTGGCCGACGTACTGGAGTATCTGGAGGACCCGGCGTCCACGACCGCCCGGATGGCGGAGGTCGCGGCGGGGACGGGCGTGCCGCTGGCCACGAACATGTGCGTGACGACCTTCGCCGAGATACCGGAGGCCTTCGCCCGGGGTGCCGTGCAGGTCGTCCTCTGCGACCACCACTACTGGGGCGGCCTGCGCAGCACCCGTGAACTGGCCGCGATCTGCCGGACGTTCGGCGTCGGCCTGTCGATGCACTCCAACACCCACCTGGGCATCAGCCTCGCCGCGATGACCCAGGTCGCCGCGGTCGTCCCCAACCTCGACTACGCCTGCGACAGCCATTACCCCTGGCAGACCGAGGACGTCATCACCGAGCGCCTCGAATTCAAGGACGGCCGGCTGGCTGTCTGTGATCTTCCGGGCCTGGGCGTCGAACTCGACCGCGGGCGCCTCGCCCGCCTCCACCGGCGCTGGCTCGACGACGACGGCACGATGCGCGACCGCGACGACGCGGCGGCGATGCGGGTCGCCGAGCCCGGCTGGACCGCGCCGCCGGTGCCCCGCTGGTAGCCGCCTGGGCTCCGCCCCGGACCTCCCCCATAGCCCTTCTGGCATGGGAGGTGCCCCCACCCCCTACGCCCTGCGGGCGTGGGAGGTCCCCCCCCAACGCCCGAATGGCGTCCGGGGTCTGGGGCTTGCCCCAGTTTCGGGATGGGCCGGGGTGGGGAGACCTCCCCGGCCCCGCACCCTCCGCACCCCCCGTCCCCCCTCCATCAGGCAGACTGGCCTGATCTGCACCACGTACCGGGAGCGGCACGGTGACGACTCGACACGGAGAGCAACTGGACCAGGCTGCCGACGGCCTCGACCCCCTCGCGGCCCTGCGGACCCCCGCCGATCCCCGCTGCGACGTCTACCTCACCGGCAGCGTCTTCCTCGACATCATCTTCACCGGCCTCGACTCCGCCCCCGTCCGCGGCACCGAGTCCTGGGCCCGTGGCATGGGATCCAGCCCCGGCGGCGTCGCCAACATGGCCACCGCGCTCGCCCGGCTCGGGCTGCGCACCTCGCTCGCCGCCGCGTTCGGGGACGACCACTACGGCGAGTACTGCTGGGACGCTCTCGAACAGGGCGAAGGCATCGACCTCTCCCTCTCCCGCACCGTCCCCGGCTGGCACTCGCCCGTCACCGTCTCCATGGCGTACGAGGGCGAGCGCACCATGGTCTCCCACGGCCACGAGGCCCCGCCGGCCGAGTCCGAGCCCGACTGTCCGCCGCCCGCCCGCGCCGCCATCGCCTCGCTGACCCCCTCACGCGCCGAGTGGATCGCCCAGGCCGCGCGCAAGGGCACCCGCGTCTTCGCCGATGTCGGATGGGACGAGACCGGCCGCTGGGACCCTGCCGACCTCGCCGATCTGGAGCACTGCGAGGCCTTCCTGCCCAACGCAGAGGAGGCGATGCGCTACACCCGCACCGAGTGCCCGCGCGCCGCCGCCCACGCCCTCGCCGAGCGTGTGCGCCTCGCCGTCGTCACTCTCGGTGTGGACGGCGCGTACGCGGTGGACGGCGCGACCGGCGAGAGCGCCCAGGTCCCGGCCATCGCGGTGGAGGCCCTCGACCCGACCGGCGCGGGGGACGTCTTCGTGGCCGGGTTCGTCACCGGCACCCTCGCCGACTGGCCGCTCGCCGACCGCCTCGCCTTCGCCGGGCTGACCGCCGCCCTGTCGGTGCAGGAGTTCGGCGGATCGCTCTCCGCGCCCGGCTGGTCCGAGATCGCGGCCTGGTGGCAGTACGTCCAGGGCTGCGAGGACCAGGACCCCGCGGCCCTGCGCCGGTACGCCTTCCTCGAGTCGCTGCTGCCCGCCCCGACCAGGCCCTGGCCGCTGCGCAGGGCGGTGCCGACCATCGGCTTCGGCCGTTCGGCCTGAGCCGCGGCGCGGCCCCCCGGCACCCGCCGTAAAAGCCCTCGGTCTTGTCAGTGTCAGGTCGTAGGCTTGGTGTCCAGAGGTTGTCGAGCAGCGAGAACCCTGCAACGGGAGGTATGTGCAGGCCACAGAGCCGGCCCATGACTCAGACACCCACAGCCCAGACCCCGACGCAGGGGCAGGCACGAGCCCACTTCACCGTCCCCGCCAAGCATCCGATGGTGACGGTCCTGGGTTCGGGTGATGCCCTGCTGCGCGTGATCGAGAAGGCCTTCCCGGCGGCCGACATCCATGTCCGGGGCAATCAGGTCAGCGCGATCGGCGACGCGGCGGAAGTCGCTCTGATCCAGCGCCTGTTCGACGAGATGATGCTCGTGCTCCGCACCGGGCAGCCGATGACGGAGGACGCAGTGGAACGCTCGATCGCCATGCTCAGGGCCAGTGAGAGCGGCAATGGCGAGGTCGAGACGCCGGCCGAGGTGCTCACCCAGAACATCCTCTCCAGCCGCGGCCGGACCATCCGCCCCAAGACCCTCAACCAGAAGCGGTACGTCGACGCGATCGACAAGCACACCGTCGTGTTCGGAATCGGCCCCGCCGGTACCGGCAAGACGTATCTGGCCATGGCCAAGGCGGTCCAGGCTCTGCAGTCCAAGCAGGTCAACCGCATCATCCTGACCCGTCCCGCGGTGGAGGCGGGCGAGCGGCTCGGCTTCCTGCCCGGCACGCTGTACGAGAAGATCGACCCGTATCTGCGGCCGCTGTACGACGCGCTGCACGACATGCTCGACCCCGACTCGATCCCGCGGCTGATGGCGGCGGGCACGATCGAGGTCGCGCCGCTGGCGTACATGCGCGGCCGGACGCTCAACGACGCGTTCATCATCCTCGACGAGGCGCAGAACACCAGCGCCGAGCAGATGAAGATGTTCCTGACCCGGCTCGGCTTCGACTCGAAGATCGTCATCACCGGTGACGTCACCCAGGTCGACCTGCCGAACGGCACGAAGAGCGGACTGCGCCAGGTCCAGGGAATCCTGGAGGGCGTCGAGGACGTCCACTTCTCCCGGCTCACAAGTCAAGATGTCGTCCGGCACAAGCTCGTCGGCCGTATCGTCGACGCGTACGAAAAGTACGACGGTCAAAACGGTCAAAACGGGAAGTAGTCAGAGCGCGCCATGTCGATCGACGTCAACAACGAGTCCGGAACCGAGGTCGACGAGCAGGCGATCCTCGATGTCGCCCGCTATGCGCTCGCGCGGATGCGCATCCACCCGCTCTCCGAGCTCTCGGTGATCGTCGTGGACGCCGCGGCCATGGAGCAGCTGCACATCCAGTGGATGGACCTGCCAGGTCCGACCGATGTCATGTCCTTCCCGATGGACGAGCTTCGCCCGCCGGTCAAGGACGACGAGGAGCCCCCGCAGGGGCTCCTCGGTGACATCGTGCTCTGCCCCGAAGTCGCCCAGAAGCAGGGCGAAGAGGCTCCGACGCAGCACTCCATGGACGAGGAGCTCCAGCTCCTGACCGTCCATGGGGTGCTGCATCTGCTGGGTTACGACCACGAGGAGCCGAACGAGCGGGGCGAGATGTTCGGTCTCCAGGCGGCGATCATCGACGGCTGGCGGGCGGAGAAGGGCCTCACCGGTCCGTCCCCGGCGCCGACCGTCTCATGACCGGCCAACTGCTCGTCGGCGCGATTCTGCTGGTCGTCGTCGCCTGGCTCGCGGCCTGCGCGGAGGCCGGCATCGCGCGCGTCTCCAGCTTCCGCGCCGCCGAGGCCGAGCGCTCCGGGCGGCGCGGCTCCGCGAAGCTGGCGCAGGTCGCCGCCGACCCGACCCGCTATCTCAATGTCGCCCTGCTGGTACGGGTGGCATGCGAGATGGCGGCAGGCGTGCTGGTCACATACGTCTGTCTGCAGGAGTTCGCCGAGACCTGGCAGGCGCTGCTCGTCGCGATCGGCGTGATGGTGCTCGTCTCGTACGTCGCGGTAGGCGTATCCCCGCGCACCATCGGCCGCCAGCACCCGCTGAACACCGCCACGGCAGCGGCGTACGTCCTGCTCCCGCTCGCCAGCATCATGGGCCCCGTCCCGCAGCTGCTGATCCTCATCGGCAACGCGCTCACGCCCGGAAAGGGCTTCCGCAAGGGCCCGTTCGCGAGCGAGGCCGAGCTGCGGGCGATGGTGGACCTGGCCGAGCAGGAGTCGCTGATCGAGGACGACGAGCGCCGCATGGTGCACTCCGTCTTCGAGCTCGGCGACACTCTCGTACGCGAAGTGATGGTCCCCCGTACCGACCTGGTCTCCATCGAGCGCTTCAAGACCATCCGGCAGGCGCTCACCCTCGCCCTGCGCTCCGGCTTCTCCCGGATCCCGGTGACCGGGGAGAACGAGGACGACATCGTCGGTGTCGTCTACCTGAAGGACCTGGTCCGCAAGACGCACATCAACCGCGAGTCGGAGGCCGATCTGGTCTCCACGGCGATGCGGCCCGCGATGTTCGTGCCCGACACGAAGAACGCCGGGGATCTGCTGCGCGAGATGCAGCAGGAGCGCAACCATGTCGCCGTCGTCATCGACGAGTACGGCGGCACGGCCGGCATCGTCACGATCGAGGACATCCTGGAGGAGATCGTCGGCGAGATCACGGACGAGTACGACCGTGAACTGCCGCCGGTCGAGGACCTCGGCGACGGGCGCTTCCGGGTCACCGCCCGGCTCGACATCGGGGACCTCGGCGAGCTGTACGGCCTCGACGAACTCGACGACGAGGACGTGGAGACGGTCGGCGGCCTGCTGGCGAAGGCGCTCGGCCGGGTGCCGATCGCGGGGGCGTCCGCGCCGGTGGACTTGCCGGACGGGCGCACGCTGCGGCTTACGGCGGAGTCGCCGGCCGGCCGCCGGAACAAGATCGTCACGGTGCTGTCGGAGCCGGAGGAGAGGCAGTCCCTATGACCCCGCAGGAACTCAGGGCGTTCTGCCTGGAATTCAACGCGGCGGTGGAGGAGTTTCCGTTCGGGCCCGAGACGTCCGTCTTCAAGGTTCTCGGCAAACTCTTCGCCCTCAGCGCGCTGGACGCGGAGCCGCTCAGGGTGAACCTGAAGTGCGAGCCGGAGATCGCGGTCCAACTGCGCGCGGACCATCCGGCGATCACCCCCGGCTATCACATGAACAAGCGCCACTGGAACACCGTGACGGTCGGGGGGCTTTCGGACCGGATGGTTCGTGAACTGGTCGAGGACTCCTACGACTTGGTGGTGGCGGGCTTGCCGAAGGCGGAACGGCTGCGGCTGGACCGCCCTTGACCGGGCTCCGCCCCGCGCCCCCCGCCTTCAAACTCCCCCAGACTTCGTCCGGGGGGACCCCCACGAGGCTTGAAAGTCCGGCCGGACCGTGAATATCCGCCGGTCGGGCGGAACTTTTTGAGCCCGCTCCGGGGGCCTCGCCGTTTCCGTTCACGCCCGTCGATCTATGCTCGGGGCATGACGCAGAGTACCGACCTCGGCCCCGAGGACCGCAAGATCATCACGCTGGCGCGCAGCGCCCGGGCCCGTAACGGTGTGCCGGAGGGGGCGGCGGTACGGGACGAGACCGGGCGCACGTACGTCGCCGGGACCGTGGCGCTGGACTCGCTGAAGCTGAGCGCGCTGCAGACCGCCGTCGCCATGGCCGTGGCCAGCGGCGCGAAGTCGCTGGAGGCCGCGGCCGTCGTCTCCGATGCCGACGCCGCTTCCGAAGAGGACCGCGCCGCGGTACGTGACCTGGGCGGGCCCGCGACGCCGGTGCTGCTCGCCGGGCCCGACGGGGAGCTCAAGGCTTCGGTCGCCGCGGGCTGAGGACGCGCCCCAGCGGCAGGGAGAACTCTGCGCTCGCGGCCGGTTCGCCGCCGGGGCGGACATGACAGCACCGTTGTAACAGGGGTCGGCGTCACCTTTTGCGGTGGCGCCGATTCCCCTTCCGGCCTGCGGAAACGCGGATCTTGACAGTATCTGATGGGTCATCAGACGGTGCATTTCGATTCCATTGACTTCTTCCGGCCGTACCACGTCAATGGCCCCCGGCATTCCTCAGAAGGGGGCAATCATGGCTACAGCCACCCGAAGATCCGCTGCTCGAAGATCTGTCCCTCGCAAACCCGCCGGCCGCAGGCGGCGCTGGACCGCCGCACTGGGAACGGTCGCCCTTGTCGCCGGTACTGCGGCGCTCGCCGGGCCCGCGCACGCATTGGCCGCCGCCTCCGCACCGGTGGACTTCGCGACCCACTGCGTACCGCCGCCCATCGCCGGCATCCCGCCCATCGACGGCACCACGACCGCCCAGATCACCGTCGACAACGCCGCCCCCAAGGTCGGCGACACCGTCACGGTCACGTACACCGTCACCAAACCCGCCGCCAGCAACCCGGTCGACATCGCGCTCCCGGCCGACATCATGACGCCCAGCGGCAAGGTCGCCGTCGGCGGCGCACAGGCCGGCAGCGTCACCGTCACCGGACCCAAGAAGAATCCACCCGTCCCCGGCAAGGGCGCGTTCCCGCCGTTCTCGATGACCGGCACCTTCACGGTCACCGCGCCCGGCTCGATCACCCTCTCGCCCGGCGACTACAACATCCACACCAGCTACATCATGGAGCTGGACACCCCCTGCACGGTCATCGCTCCGCCCGCGCCCGTCTCCGAGACGATCGTCGCGACGGACCAGCCCGGCGCCAATGAGCGCTCCATCCAGCTGGCCGCGGCCTCCGGCAAGCCCGGCGACCAGGTCACCGTCACCGGCGCGAAGTTCACCCCGCTCGCCGACGTCACCGTCGTCGGACGGGCCGGAGCCGCCGAGACCGCCGACAGGACGACTTTCAAGTCCGACGCCAACGGCGGCTTCACCGCACAACTCAAGGTCAACGACAAGGCGACCACCGGCATCGTCGCGTACGAGGGCGCCGCCTGGTCCACGGACAAGGGCGCGGGCCCGGCGGCGTACACCGTCATCGACGACACCCCACTGCCCGGCAACAGCCAGAAGCTCAACTCCTCCGTCGCGGCAGGCACGTTGTCCATGTCCCAGGCCGGTGAAACCGTCGCTCTCTCGGCGGTCGACTTCGGCGCGGGCGGGGCGTCCACCGGCGATCTGAAGACGGTGACGGTCAAGGACTTCCGCGGCGGCCCCGCGGGCTGGTCGCTGACCGGTAAGGTCACCGACTTCACCGGGCCCGGCGGCAGGATCGACGCCGGCAAGCTCGGCTGGACGCCGGCCTGCACCACCAAGCAGGGCAGTCCCAGCACCTGCGTCGCCGGTTCGGCGGGAGCCGTCGGCAGCGCGGGCGCGACACTGGCCTCCACCCCCAACGGGGCGCTCACCGGAGGCGAGTTCACCGTGGACGCGAAGGTCTCGCTGAATGTCCCGGCGTACACCGCCCCCGGCGCGTACTCCGGCGTACTGACCCTCACGCTCACCTGACCGCGGCGAGTCAGCCACAGAACGAGTCAGCCACAGAACAAGAACAGCGGGCCGGGCGCGCACCCGGTCGGCCCGCCTCATCATGGGGGCTCCGCACATGCGCAAGCTGTACGTCCTGCTGATGCTGCCGGTCCTGGTCGTGCTGGTGCACGGATACGCCGCCGTCCCGGCCGCGCGCGCCGCCGACAACGGCAACTGGTCCGTCTATCCCGCCTCTCCCCCTCGCTCCGCCGGGGGGACCTCCACCGAGCCGGGCAGGCGGCCGTACTTCTACCTCTCGGCCGATCCCGGCACGACCCTCACCGACCGGGTGACCGTCACCAACAAGACCGCGGCCCCGCGGACCTTCCGGCTCTACGCGGCCGACGCGTACAACACCGAGCGGGACGGCGGCTTCGCCGTACGCGCGCGAAGCGAGAAGCAGCGCGGCGTCGGCGCATGGGCCACGCTCGACCGCGAGCGGGTCACCGTCCCGGCGAACAGCTCGGTCACCGTGCCGTACACCCTCGCGGTCCCCGAAGGGGCCGAGCCCGGCGACCACCCCGGCGCGGTCGTCGCCCTCGACGAACGCGTCCGCCCCTCGACGGGTTCTGTCGCCGTCGGCATACAGCAGGCTGTCGGCGCGCGCGTCTATCTGCGGGTGGGCGGCCCCACCGTGCCCGCGCTCTCCGTCGAGAACGTCGAACTCACCCATCAGCAGCCCCTGGTGCCGGGCACCGGCGAGAGCAGCGCGCTGATCTCGTACACGCTCCACAACCGCGGCAATGTCACCCTCAACCCCAAGGTCGCGCTCAAGGCGGAGGGCCTTTTCGGACGCGATCTGCTCAGCCGCGAGCTGACGAAGATCCCCTCCGAACTGCTGCCGCGTCAGAAGATCCGCCTGACCGAACGCTGGTCGGGCGCCCCCCGGCTCGAATGGGGCGAGGTCCGGCTCACGGCCAGCGCGCGGGACGTCCGCGAGTCGGCAGGGGCCTCCTTCTTCGCGCTGCCGTGGCTGGTCGCGGTGGTGCTCGCGGCGGCCCTTGCGGGGGCGGGAGTGTGGGCGCGGCTGCGGCTTCGGCGGCCGGGCGTACTCCGGGGCGCGTGACATCAGGGAGAATGGGCGCCATGAGCGCTCGTACTGATGAGAACAACGGCCCCCACCGGGCCGGCTTCGCCTGCTTCGTAGGCCGCCCCAACGCGGGCAAGTCCACCCTCACGAACGCTCTCGTCGGCCAGAAGGTGGCGATCACCTCCAGCCGGCCGCAGACGACCCGGCACACGGTGCGCGGCATCGTGCACCGCCCCGAAGCGCAGCTGATCCTGGTGGACACCCCAGGCCTGCACAAGCCGCGCACGCTGCTCGGCGAGCGTCTCAACGACATCGTCCGGACGACGTGGGCCGAGGTCGACGTGATCGGCTTCTGCCTGCCCGCGAACGAGAAGCTCGGCCCCGGCGACCGCTTCATCGCCAAGGAGCTCGCGGGGATCAAGAAGACCCCGAAGGTCGCGATCGTCACCAAGACCGACCTGGTCGACTCCAGGACCCTCGCCGAGCAGCTCATCGCGATCGACCGGCTCGGCAAGGAGCTGGGCATGGAGTGGGCGGAGATCGTCCCGGTCTCTGCGGTCGGCGGAAAGCAGGTCCAGCTGGTTGCCGACCTGCTGATCCCGCTGCTGCCCGAGGGCCCCACGCTCTACCCGGAGGGCGATCTCACCGACGAGCCCGAGCTGGTCATGGTCGCGGAGCTGATCCGCGAGGCCGCGCTGGAAGGCGTACGGGACGAGCTGCCGCACTCGATCGCGGTGGTGGTGGAGGAGATGCTGCCGCGCGAGGACCGCCCGGCGGACAAGCCGCTGCTGGACATCCACGCGAACGTCTACATCGAGCGCCCCAGCCAGAAGGGCATCATCATCGGCCCGAAGGGCAAGCGCCTGAAGGAAGTCGGCACCAAGTCCCGCAAGCACATCGAGGCGCTGCTGGGCACGCCGGTCTTCCTGGACCTGCATGTGAAGGTCGCCAAGGACTGGCAGCGGGACCCGAAGCAGCTGCGCAAGCTGGGGTTCTGATCCATAACGGCGGCCCGCGCACCGCGGACGAGACCCTGCTGGCGCTCGTCCGGGACTTCGCGGTCGCCCAGGGGGACGGCGCGGACGCCGCCTCGGCGTCGGCGCCCGCGCCCTTCAGGCGCCTTCCTTGAGGACGCGCGAGATCAGCTGCTGCTGCGCCTCGGACAGCCGGGGATCGGAGCAGTACACCGTCCGCTCGTCGACCGTGATCTGGTAGCTGAACCCGTCCGGCACCCCGACCGGCGGCGTGCCCCGGCCGCCGGCCACCGCCTGCTCGGCCAGGGCGTGCCACTCGCTCGCATCGGTCCGCCCCGAGGTGTCCACCTCGGCGAACCGCTCGATGCCGGCGAATCCTCCCGTGCGCCTTACCTGAATTCGCATGGGTCCTGTTTAGTACGAGAACGCCTCAGTTGGTAGGCACCCCGACCTGGGACCACGCTTTCAGCAGAGCCTCCTGCTCCGCGCCCTCGCCGTAGCGAGCGCGCGCGGCGGCCACTGTCAGGGCCGCGAAGTCGCTGAACTGCGCCGTCGTCGTGAGCTCGCCGCCGGTCAGCACGTCGTACCAGATCTGGCCCGCCCGCTCCCACGCACTGCCGCCCAGCGCGGTGGCGGCCAAGTAGAAGGCGTGGTTCGGGATCCCCGAGTTGATGTGGACGCCGCCGTTGTCGCGGCCGGTCTTGACGTAGTCCTCCATCGTCGCGGGCTGCGGGTCCTTGCCGAGGACATCGTCGTCGTACGCCGTACCCGGCTCCTTCATCGAGCGCAGGGCGACCCCCGTGACGTTCGGGCCGAGCAGGCCCGCGCCGATCAGCCAGTCGGCCTGGTCGGCGCTCTGGCCGAGGGAGTACTGCTTGATCAGCGAGCCGAAGACGTCCGACATGGACTCGTTCAGTGCGCCGGACTGGCTGAAGTACTCCAGGTTCGCGGTGTGCTGCGTGACACCGTGCGCGAGCTCGTGCCCGATCACGTCGACGGGCAGCGTGAAGTCCAGGAACAGATCGTCGTCGCCGTCGCCGAAGACCATCCGCTCGCCGTCCCAGAAGGCGTTTCCGTACTTCTCGCCGTAGTGGACGGTCGCGTTCAGAGGCAGGCCGGCGTCGTCGATGGAGCGGCGGCCGTACGCCGTGAGAAACAGCTCGAAGGTCGCGCCGAGGCCCGCGTGGGCGCGGTTGACCGTGGCGTCCTTGGCCGGCTCGTCACTCTCCGAGTGCACCTTCTTGCCCGGTACGGTCTCGCGGTGCTGGGCGTCGTAGATCGTGCGGTTCGGCTTGTCAGAGGCGGTGCCACGCACGCTCGGAGCGAGGCCGCGGACCGTGGTGATCCGGCGGCGGGTGCGCTGGAGGGCGTCGTGCTCGAGCGTACGGGCGGCGGGCTCGGCGATCGCGGGGTCCTCGGCGCGGGCCAGTTTGTCGAGGACATGCGGCGGCACGATGGTGCAGAAGACCGGGTTTACCCGGCGGGCGTTTGCGTCCATGCGGGCGACTGTGGCACTGGGTCATACAGCTGTCACTAGTTGCCACCATGATTGATGAAATGGAGTGATGGATCACCGTTTACCCGTAACCGAAGTTGTGTCCCGCATAGTGATACGGGACGTCCGCTTCTCGTGAGCCTCGGCTATGGTGATGCGCATCATGCGTTTCGGGCTGCTTCTCCTTAGCTGCCGCGGCGAGGGCCTGTAGTCGTAGGCCGACCCCCTCCCCGCGGGATCTGCTGCTGCTTCGACTCAGTCGGCCGTCCAACTTGATGGACCCCCGAGGAGCCCTACGCAAATGTCTGACCATTCTGTCGGTCGCCCCACGCCCGTCACCAACGCGACCCACACCCAGAAGCCTTCCGGGATGCCGATCCACAAGTACGGCACGTACGACGCCGTGGACATCCCCGACCGCACCTGGCCCGACAAACGGATCACCAAAGCCCCCCGCTGGCTGTCGACCGATCTGCGCGACGGCAACCAGGCCCTGATCGACCCGATGTCGCCGGCCCGTAAGCGCGAGATGTTCGACCTGCTCGTACGCATGGGCTACAAGGAGATCGAGGTCGGCTTCCCGTCCTCCGGCGAGACCGACTTCGCGTTCGTACGCTCCATCATCGAAGAGGGCGCGATCCCCGAGGACGTGACGATCTCCGTCCTGACCCAGGCGCGCGAGGAGCTGATCGAGCGCACCGTCGAGTCACTGCGCGGCGCGCACCGGGCCACCGTCCACCTGTACAACGCCACCGCGCCCACCTTCCGCCGGGTCGTCTTCCGCGGCTCGAAGGAGCAGGTCAAGCAGATCGCCGTGGACGGCACGCGGCTGGTGATGGAGTACGCCGAGAAGATCCTCACTGACGAGACGATCTTCGGCTACCAGTACAGCCCGGAGATCTTCACCGACACCGAGCTGGACTTCGCGCTGGAGGTCTGCGAGGCCGTCTGTGACGTCTGGCAGCCGGAGGCCGGACGCGAGATCATCCTCAACCTGCCCGCCACGGTGGAGCGTTCGACTCCGTCCACGCACGCCGACCGCTTCGAGTGGATGTCGCGCAATCTGTCGCGCCGTGAGTACGTCTGCCTGTCCGTGCACCCGCACAACGACCGCGGCACCGCCGTCGCCGCCGCCGAGCTGGCGATCATGGCGGGCGCGGACCGGATCGAGGGCTGTCTGTTCGGCCAGGGCGAGCGCACCGGCAACGTCGACCTGGTGACGCTGGGCATGAACCTGTTCTCGCAGGGCGTCGACCCGCAGATCGACTTCTCGCAGATCGACGAGATCCGCCGTACGAGCGAGTACTGCAATCAGATGGAGATCCACCCGCGCCACCCCTACGCGGGCGATCTGGTCTACACCGCCTTCTCCGGCTCCCACCAGGACGCCATCAAGAAGGGCTTCGACGCGCTGGAGGCCGACGCGGCCGCCCAGGGCAAGACGGTCGACGACATCGAGTGGGCCGTGCCGTATCTGCCCATCGACCCGAAGGACGTCGGCCGCTCCTACGAGGCGGTCATCCGGGTCAACTCGCAGTCCGGCAAGGGCGGTATCGCGTACGTCCTGAAGAACGACCACAAGCTGGACCTGCCGCGCCGGATGCAGATCGAGTTCTCGAAGATCATCCAGACGAAGACGGACACCGAGGGCGGCGAGGTCACGCCGACGGCGATCTGGTCGGTCTTCCAGGACGAGTACCTGCCGAACCCGGACAACGCGTGGGGCCGTATCCAGCTGCGCTCCGGCCAGACCACCACCGACACCGACGGCGTCGACACGCTGACCGTCGAGGCGGTCGTGGACGGCGTGGAGACCGTGCTGACCGGCTCCGGCAACGGTCCGATCTCGGCGTTCTTCGAGGCGCTGAACGTGGTGGGCGTGGACGCCAGGCTGCTGGACTACCAGGAGCACACGATGAGCGAGGGCGCCTCGGCGCAGGCGGCGTCGTACATCGAGTGCGCGATCGACGGGAAGGTGCTGTGGGGCATGGGCATCGACGCGAACACGACGCGGGCGTCGCTGAAGGCGGTCGTCTCCGCGGTGAACCGGGCCGCGCGCTAGGACACAGGGCGCGGCGAGGGCTGACCCGGGTCCGCCCGGCGGCCGCTCGTTCGGCGGCCGACGGACGGGCCTGGAATCCAGGCCCGTCCGTCGCGTCACGGCCCACACGGCCGTCGAAGAGGACATCTCCGGAACGAATTCCACTCATCGCTGCTTGGTTTCGCATGTGCGTTTGAAGGGGCGGCCGGGCAGTCGGGGGTGTCCGGTGCTGGGGCGACAGGGCAGGCCAGTGGGGTACTGACCCACGGGACGACACGGCCCGTCGCCGGGTTCCCGGCGAGGGCGAGGATCGGCCATGTCCAGTCGTACTGTTGCCGGGGTACTGACGCCGCCTCACCGCTGTGGCTAACATCACGTCAACGCGGCAACGTTGCCGTGGGCGCCCTCGTGCCCGAAGGGCTACGGGGGAGTTACGGAGGTGGGACGTGCAGCCAGCCCGAGGACTATTCGGCCGAAAAGTGCTGGTCTGCGGCGTTCATACAGCCTGGAACACTGTGGGCGACGGTGAGTTCTTCTGTCCCGGTTGCGGAGGCGACCGCAACTACCGCCGACGCACCGGCCGCCGTCGCCTCACCGTCCTCGGTGTGCCGCTGCTTCCGCGCGGCTCGGCGGGCCCGGTCGTCGAATGCGCCGCCTGCCACAGCCACTTCGGCATGGAGGCCCTCGACCACCCCACCACCGCCCGCTTCTCCGCGATGCTCCGTGACGCCGTCCACACCGTCGCCCTCGCCGTGCTCGCCGCCGGCGGCACGTCCTCCCGCTCGGTCCGCGAGACCGCCGTCGCGACGGTTCGCGCGGCAGGCCTCGACGACTGCACGGAGGACCAGCTCACGGGCCTGATCGAGGCCCTCGCCGCGGACACCGGCCGTTTCGTCACCGACGCCGGGCCCTTTGGCGCCGCGCTCGCCATCGAGCTCCACGAGGCGCTGGAGCCGCTCGCGCCGCACCTGGCCCCCGCGGGCCGCGAGTCGATCCTGCTGCAGGGCGCGCGGATCGCCCTGGCGGACGGGCCGTACAGCCCGGCGGAGCGGGATGTGCTGGCGACGGTGGGGGCTGCGCTGCGGCTGTGCGCGGACGACACGGCGCGATTGCTGGCGGCGGCGCGTACGCCGTTCTAGCGGCGCGCGCGACGGCGGCTCCGCGGGGCTTTTTTCCCGCCCCGCCAAGGCCTCCGCGTGCTCGACTCACCCCCGCGCCGCCGCGCGCAGTGCGGCTTCGGTGAGGGTGGTCGCGGTGTGCACGGCGCTGGCGATGGCGTCGTCGGGGCTGAGGCCGCACAGGTCGGTGAGGGCGAAGAGGGCTTCGGCGCTGACGACCACGGCGAGATCCCGCTTGAGCTGGGCGAGGGCTTCCGGATCCGTCGCCCCCAGCGTGTCCTCCAGGGGCGCGAGCGCATGGTCGATCAACCCGAAACGGATACCGGGCCTCGCGGAAGCCGCCTCCGGGCGGGTGATGGTCGCCGCGATCACGGCGCGCACCGCCCCCTGACGGAGGAGTACCCCGCGGAGCAGGAACTCGCAGGCGAAGGCGGTCCGTTCGGCGGGGTCGGTGGAGTCCGCGACCGGCGCGAGTGCCTCGGCGGGGGGCGGCCAGGCGCCGGCCAGGGCCTCGCCGATCAGCGAGGGGAGGTCGGGGAAGTAGCGGTAGGCGGTGGCCTCGGAGACCAGGGCCGCGCGCGCGATCGCAGGCATCGTCACCTCGGCGCCCGTGCCGATGAGTTCGCGGGCGGCTTCGATGATCGCCGTACGCGTGCGCCTCTTCTGGTTGCTGCGGCCGGTGTCGGTCTGCGTCGCCATCGGTACGTCCCCTTTCCTGCCCGTCCGCAGGCACCTTATCACTGCTCGCTCTCGTCATGAGAGTTCGCTTGCGTGACGAGGGCCGTCCCTCTAGTCTCCTTCGTGAGAGTTGGCTCTCGCGAAGGAGACGGCAATGACACAGGTTTCCGTGGTCGGCCCGGACGACGGCGAGACGATCCGGCTGGGACCGGCACAGATCCGCATCCTCGAGGACGGCAGCACCACCGGACACCGTCTCGGGATCGGCGAGATCACCCTCGCCCCGCACACCGAAGG
This sequence comes from Streptomyces sp. NPDC002870, assembly GCF_042888505.1. Lineage (NCBI taxonomy): Bacteria > Bacillati > Actinomycetota > Actinomycetes > Kitasatosporales > Streptomycetaceae > Streptomyces > Streptomyces sp. NPDC002870. The sequence continues at coordinate 63,722 of NZ_JBIAPW010000036.1, read as the reverse complement.
GCCGCCGCAGCACCGGCACGCCGAGCACGACGAGGGTTTCTACGTCGTCTCGGGCACCGTGCACTTCACCGTCGCAGAGACGACGCACGTCGCACCGGCCGGCACTCTCGCGATGATCCCGCCCGGCGCGCCGCACACCTTCGCCAACCTCGGCGACGAACCGGCCGTGATGCTCAACACCTTCACGCCCGACCTGTACGTGCAGTACTTCCGCGACCTGCGGGACATGATCGCCGGCGGGCAGGAGCTGACCCCGCAGGCGACCGTCCACGCGATGAGCCGTTACGCCACCGTCCCCGCCACCGACTACGCATGACGGCTCGCGTCAGTGACCACCTCGGCAACCGCCCGCAGCCACCCCGGCAACCGCCCCTGCAGTCACCCCGGCAACTACCCACGCGGGTAACCGATTTGGAGACCCCATGACCAGCACCCCCCGCACGATCACCCTCACCCTCGACTCCGGCGACGTCGACCTGGACTTCACCGTGGACGAGCGGGGCGGGACCGGCCAGGGGCATCCCTTCCTCCTCCTGCACGGCGGCGGCGGTCCGCAGACCGTCGCGGGGTTCGCCGGGCTCCTCGCCGAGCAGCGGCCGGCCCGGGTCATCACCCCCGTCCACCCCGGCTTCGGCGGGAGGGCCCGGCCCGACTGGCTGACCGACGTCCCCACCCTCGCCCAGGTCTACGCAACGCTGCTGGACGAACTCGGCCTGGAGGGCGTCACCGTCGTCGGCAACTCCATAGGCGGCTGGATCACCGCCGAACTGGCCCTGCTCGGCAGCGACCGGGTCAGCAGTGCCGTCCTCGTCAACGCCGCCGGCATCCACGTCCCCGGCCACCCGGTCGCCGACCCCTTCACCCTGACGCCCGCCGAACTGTCCGCTCTCGCCTTCCACGACCCCGCGAAGTTCGCCGTCGACCCGAGCACGTTCTCCGAGGCGCAGCGCGCGGGCGCGGCCGCCAACCGGGCCGCGGTGCAGGTCTATTCGGGCCCGCACGCCATGGCCGACCCCACCCTGCGCGAGCGCCTGGCCAAGGTCGCCCACCCGGTCCTCGTCGCGTGGGGCGAGAGCGACCAGGTCGTCGACACCGAGTACGGACGCGCGTACGCCGCCGCCATCCCCGGCGCCCGGTTCGAACTCCTCCCCCGTACCGGTCACATGCCCCAGGTCGAGACCCCCGGGCAACTCCTGCCCGTGGTCTGGGACTTCGCCGACTCCCACGCCGCCAACCGGCTGGGCGGCTGACAACGACCGGAGGAGCCGACATGTCCGAACCCGGCCGCGGGCGGAATACGCCCGTCCTGGCCGTCTGCTGCCTGAGCGTGCTGCTGGTCAGCCTCGACGTCACCATCCTCAACGTCGCACTGCCCTCGGTGCAGCAGGACCTGAACTCCTCGGTCTCCGGTCTGCAGTGGACGCTCGACGCGTACACCATCGTGCTGGCCTCGCTGCTGACCCTGGCAGGCGCCACCGCCGACCGTGTCGGACGGCGGCGGATCTTCCAGCTCGGTCTCGTGCTCTTCACGGTCGGGTCGGCCCTGTGCAGCCTGGCGCCCACGACGGGGTGGCTGGTGGTCTTCCGCATGGTGCAGGCGGTGGGCGGCAGCATGCTCACCCCCGTCGCCATGGCCATCCTCGCCAACACCTTCACCGAGCCACGGGAGCGGGCACGGGCCATCGGCGTCTGGGGCGGGGTGGTCGGCTTCAGCATGGCGGCCGGGTCGGTCCTCGGCGGCGTACTCGTGGAGTCGGCCGGGTGGCGGTCGGTGTTCTGGCTGAACGTCCCGATCGGACTGGCCGCGCTGCTGCTCGCCGCGCTGTTCGTCCCGGAGTCCTGCTCGCCACGGGCCCGACGGGCGGACCCGGTGGGGCAACTCCTGGTGATCGCCCTGCTCGGCACACTGACGTACGCGATCATCGAGGCGCCCGGCGAGGGCTGGACCTCGCCGCCGATCGTGGCCTGCCTGATCATCGCGGCGGGCGCGCTGGCCGCCTTCGTGCCGTACGAGAACCGGCGCGCCGAACCGCTGATCGAGCCGCGGCTCTTTCGCAGCGCGCCCTTCAGCGGGGCCACCGCGACGGCGGTCTTCGCCTTCGCCGCGCTCGGCGGTTTCCTCTTCGCCAACACCCTCTACCTGCAACAGGTGTTGGGGCTGAGTGCCCTGAGCACCGGGCTGCACCTGCTGCCGATGGCCGTCCTGTCCCTGGTGTGCCCACCGCTGTCCGGGCGGATCGTGGGGAGCCGCGGCCCGCGGATTCCGCTGCTGCTCGCAGGGGCCGGCATCACCGCCAGCGGCGTACTGGCCGTCGCCGCCACCCGCTCCCCCCACCCCTCCGACACCCTGCTGTACGTCACATACGCCCTGTTCGGTCTCGGCTTCGGCTTCGTCAACGCACCGATCACCTATACGGCGGTGTCCGGCATGCCGCGCGCCCAGGCGGGGGTCGCCGCCGCGGTCGCCGCGACCAGCCGTCAGGTCGGCTCCTCACTCGGCATCGCGGTGATCGGCGCCGCGGTCGCCGCCGGGGCACGCCCGGCGGCCTGGTGGATCATCGCCGGCTGCGGAACGGCCATCCTGGTCCTGGGCACCCTCACATCCGGCCGCTGGGCCGCCGCCACCGCCGAACGCGCGACCGATCCCGGGTCAGAACCCCGGCAAAGTGACCACACCCACCGAGACACGCACCGAGACACCCACCGCCACACTCACCGTCACACCCACCGACAGAGAGGGCAGCAGCAGTGATCACCCGCAGGACATTCACGGGCGGACTGGCCGCAGGCGTCGCGACGGCGGGCGCCCCCGCCTCCCAGGCATGGGCATCGCCTCAGGAGGACGAAGCGCCGTCCCACCGCCGCCCGCCGGTACGCAACGTCGTACTCGTACACGGCGCGTACGCGGACGGCTCAAGCTGGTCGGAGGTGATCGAACGCCTCCATGCGGCCGGCATGAACGTGACGTCCGTACAGAACCCGCTGACATCACTCGCCGACGACGTCGCCGCGACGGAGCGAGCCCTGGCCCTCCAGGACGGACCGACGATCCTGGCCGCACACTCCTGGGGCGGCACGGTCATCTCGCAGGCGGGCCTCGCCAGTAACGTCACCGGCCTCGTGTACGTCGCCGCCCGCGCGCCCGACGCAGGGGAGGACTACACGGCCCTGGCCGCCAAGTTCCCCACCCCGCCAACTCCCAACTGGTCGAGTCCGGCGGCTTCAAGCAACTCACCAAGCTGGGCTTCCTCAGAGACTTCGCAGGCGGCGTCCCCCGCCACCGCGCCCTGACGCTCTACGCGGCCCAAGGCCGCGTCGCCGCCTCCCTCTTCCCCACATCGACGACCACAGTGGCCGCCTGGCGCCACATGCCCACCTGGTACGCGATCTCCACCCAGGACAGAACGACGTCCCCCGACCTCCAGCGTTTCCTGGCCCGGCGCATGCACGCCGACACCATCGAAGTCCCGACCAGCCACCTGTCGGTCCTCACCCACCCCGACACGATCACCAGCCTGATCCTCAAAGCGGCCCACACGACCTGACGCCAGCAAAGGAAGCCAGGTCGGACAAATCCCTGACCTGGCTTCCCGATGATCGCGGGGTCCGGGGCGGAGCCCCGTGAAACAGGGTTACGCCTCGCTCGCCCGCCGCATCGCCTCGCGCTCGACGATCTTCACCCGCTCCCGCCCCTGTGCCGCCCCCAGCGCCCGCTCCGCTGCGTCCAGCCGGTGCCACCCCTCCCAGGTGGTGTACGAAACACCCCTCGCCTCAAGGAAGTTGACGACCGCCTCCTCGCCCGGCGCGCCAGGCGTCCGCAGTCGCCCGTTGCCGTGGTCGTCCAGCAGATTGGCGACCGTCTCGTTCGCGTCGCCCTTGGTGTGGCCGATCAGGCCGACCGGGCCGCGCTTGATCCAGCCCGTGACGTACGTCGACCGCAGGTGCTCCCCGCCCTCGATGACCCGCCCGCCCTCGTGCGGAACCGTGCCGGTGAGGAAGTCGAAGGGCAGCTTCGGCAGTTCGTCGGAGAGATAGCCGACAGCGCGGTACACGGCCTGCACGTCCCAGGTGCGCGTCTCGCCCGTGCCGGTGACATTGCCCGTGCCGTCCAGCCGGGTGCGCTCCGTGCGCAGCCCCACCACCCGGCCGTCCTCGCCGAGGACTTCGTCAGGGGACTCGAAGAAGTGCAGGAACAGCTTGTGCGGCCGGTCGCCGACGTCGCGGATCGCCCAGTTCTCCAGCGTCTTCGCGACCATGTCCGCCTGCTTGTTGGCGCGGCGGGTGGCGATCGAGCCCTCGTCGTAGTCGATGTCCTCGGGGTCGACGATCACCTCGATGTTCGGCGAGTGGTCGAGCTCCCGCAGCTCCATCGGGCTGAACTTGGCCTGCGCGGGGCCGCGCCGCCCGAACACGTGCACCTCAAGCGCCTTGTTGGCGGCCAGGCCGTCGTACACATTCGGCGGGATCTCGGTCGGCAGCAGCTCGTCCGCGGTCTTCGCCAGGATGCGGGCCACGTCCAGGGCGACATTGCCGACGCCGAGCACGGCCACCTTCTCGGCCTCCAGCGGCCAGGTGCGCGGCACATCCGGGTGGCCGTCGTACCAGGACACGAAGTCGGCGGCCCCGTACGAGCCGTCCAGCTCCATGCCGGGGATGTCCAGGGCCCGGTCTGCGTCCGCGCCCGTGGAGAAGATCACCGCGTCGTAGAACTCCCGCAGATCGTCCAGGCTGATGTCGCTCGGGTAGTCGACATTTCCGAAGAGACGTATCTGCGGCTTGTCGAGCACCTGGTGGAGGGCGGTGATGATGCCCTTGATCCGCGGGTGGTCGGGCGCGACGCCGTACCGGATCAGTCCGAAGGGCGCGGGCATCCGCTCGAAGAGGTCGATGGAGACGCCGGGCTCGACGGCGGCCTCGGACTTCAGCAGCGCGTCGGCGGCGTAGATCCCGGCGGGGCCGGCACCGACGATCGCGATCCGCAGAGGGCGGGGCATGAATGGTTCCCTTCGAACGAGGTCCACGGGGCGTGATCCGGCGAGTGAGGCGGCCCGGCGCGTGTACAGAGGGAGCCGGCTCTCCTACGCCACTCTGGCAACGGCGGTCCCACCGCGGTACCCGCCCTGTACCTATGAACCCATAAGCCTGATCTATGACCCGGCTCCCGGGAGGGGCGGGGGTAAGGACACCCTAACCTCCCGCCCTCGGGCCGCCCGCGGGGGGCCCTGCCCCGGTCTCGTATCGCGCCGTGGGGCATCACGCGGGAAGCTGGACGCCAGGAGGATCTGCCCGGGCGAAGGGGCCCCCGCAATGAATGCTGTCGAAAACACGGCACCCGGCGGCCGTCTCGCCGCCGCGCTCGAGAGTCCGATCGTCTGGATGTCCCCGTGGATCATCTTCTCGGTCGTTGTGGGCCCGGGCCGGTTCGAACTGGCGGTGGCCCTCGCCCTCGCCGTGTCGGTGGCACTCTTCGTCACGGCGCGGCTGCTCTACCGCGGGATCTCGCTCAAGATCCTGGAAGTGGCGGACATCCTCTTCTTCGCCCTGCTCGCCGGCGCCGGAGCCGCCGCGTCGCCAGGCAGCCTCAGATGGCTGGAGACCTACGCGGGCGAGATGTCCAACCTCGCGCTGGTCGTCATCGCCTTCGGCTCGATGGCCGTACGGGTGCCTTTCACCATGCAGTACGCACGCGAACGCGTCGGCCCGGAGTACTGGAAGTCGCCGGAGTTCCTCCAGGCCAACCAAGTGATCACCGGCATCTGGGGCGCGGCCTTCCTCGTGGCGGCCATCGCGGGCGGCTTCGGCGACCTTGTCCTGCACAACCCGAACAACATCTGGACCGCGTGGATCATCCAGATCGCGGCGATCGTCACCGCGCTGAGCTTCACCGAGTGGTACCCACAGGTCGTCCGCAGCAGGAACCGCGCCGGTGAGCCCCCGCCACCGGTGCGCAATCTGCTGATCCCGCTGGCGGGCCTGATCATCCCGGTGGGCGTCGTCTCCCTGATCTTCGACGCCGCGGCGTCCTGGTTCGGCGTGGCGCTGATCCTCATCGGGGTGATCCTGGCCCGCGCCATCAACAAGGACGCGGAGATGGCGCGTCCTAGCAGCGGACAGCGGCGACGAAGGAAGTCCAACTGGCGGCTCCGATGACGAGGACGGGGCCGTCGGGGTTCTTGCTGTCGCGGACGGGAACGACGCCGGGGATGTCGTCGAGGACTTCGACGCAGGACTCCCCGCCGTCGCCGCCGCTGTGAGTGCTCTTACGCCACTCGGCTGCGCCGGGGAAGTCGTACGCCACCTCGACGCATTCGCCGCCGTCGCCGTCGCTGTAGGTGCTCTTGCGCCACCGGGCGGTGCTCAGGTCGTACTCACGCATCGTCTGAAGTCCTCCGCCGCCGACTCGATCATGGTCAGGGTCGCCTCCGGCGACAGCGCGGCGGCCCTCAGCAGATCGTATGTGCCCTGCACCCGCTTCACTAGGGCTGGATCGTCCAGCAGATTCCCCGAATACACCGCTTCTGTATAGGCGGTTGGCGGTGCGTCCTCGAACTCCATGAGCCTCAGCATCTTGCCCATCTGTGGGTGGGCACCCGCTGCATATGGCAGTACCTGGATCAGAGCCTTGCGCTCGACCGCCAGCGCCGCGATGTGGTCCAGCTGGCGCGCCATCGTGGCGGGTCCGCCCGCGGGGATGCGCAGCGTGGTCTCGTGCAGGATGCCCCAATACATCGGCCGTGCGGCGTCCTTGAGGATTTGTGCGCGGTCAAGGCGCGCCTTGACCGTCTCCTGGACGTACTCGTCGGTGGCGAGCGGATTGCTCGCCAGGATGACTGCCTGGGCGTACTCCGCGGTCTGGAGGAGCCCCGGGACCACCGTTGGCGCGAAGTCACACACCTTCGTCGCCAGCGACTCAAGCTCAGCCGCGGCCGCGAAGTAGTCCGCGTACCGCGAAGTACTGATCAGCTTCCGCCACATCCGCTCGAAAAAGCCTCCGGTTTGCAGCGTCTCATCGATCCGCTGCGCCACATCCAATTGCGGCTTCCGAATGGCCTGTTCGAATTGACCGATGTACCCACCGGACACGAAAACCCGCGCGCCCAGCGCCGCCTGAGTGAATCCCGCCTCCTCCCGGAGCCGCTTCAACTCCGCCCCGAAGAACTCCCAAGCCGCCTGCCGTGAACCATTGGCCATCGATCAAACCCCTTGTGCAGCTGCCCAGTTGTAGTGCGCATACCCCTGTCGAGAGTAGCTGCGCTCCGTCACCGTTGTAATCCGAAACGTGAAATCGGATCGGGAAGGGAAGTCATGGCGCACAAGGAAAACCCGCGGCACTCGGTGGAATGCATCGAAGAGGCGGAGGAAGCTGTGAACAAATTGCGTACGGCCCTGGAGCTGTGCGGCATTACCCTGCCGTCGCTGCGCCTGGAGCCCGCTTCGTACGCACGCGAGGTGCCCTGCCCCCTGGTCGAATTGGGGCGCTGCACCGTCGACACCGTCCGCAAGCTCACGGCAGCACTGCCGAAGGAAGAAGGAGGAGTGGCACGGTGACGCCGCCCGTCGGGTCCTACGTCGTCGACATCACCACAGGGCAGGTGGGCCTGCTCATGGGGGAGGCGGGCCCGCGGCTGCTGCTGAGACCGGTCGGCGGGGGCCGGGAGTGGGAGTGCGAGCCGGACGCGGTCCGGCCCGCGACCGCGGCGGAGCGGATCAGCGCGACGATGGCGTACGTGAACGCCCGCAGCCGGGGCGAGGTGACCTGACGCCGGCCGTCCGGTGCCCGCTGTTGCTCACCCGGCGGGGGTCGTGGGCGGCGGGGCATGGGTGTACATGGTGAGCAGCAGCGCGATGTCGTCCACTCGCTTCGGGGACTGGCCGGCGTCCCGCAGGAGCGCGTCGGCCAGGTCTTCCAGGGAGACCACACGAGCATGGGCCAGCGAGGTCCGCAGCCGGTCCATGCCCACACCGATCTCGGACTCGCGTGTCTCGATCAGTCCGTCCGTGTAGAGGGCCAGGATCGAGCCGGGCGGGAGACTCAGCTCCGATTCCGGGTAGTCGACGGCGCGCTTCACTCCGAGTAGCGGGCCGCCTGGCAGATCCAGGATCTCGGTGTGTCCGTCGGGCAGGCGCAGCATGGGCGGGCAGTGGCCCGCGCGGACCACGTGCGCGACTCCCGACTCCGGGTCGAGGAGGACGTAGCAGCAGCTGGCGAGGAGCCCGGGGTCGAGATCGAGGAGCTGCCGGTTGGTGCGGGCGATCACGTCGCTCGGTCGGTGGCCCGCGGAGGCGAAGGCCCGTACAGCGCTTCGCAGTTGGCCCATGACGGCCGCGGCGGCGACGTTGTGGCCTTCGACGTCTCCGACGACCAGCACGACGCCGTGGTCGGTGGGGATCGCGTCGTACCAGTCGCCGCCGATGTCCATCCCGCGGGTACCGGGCAGATACCGGCCGGTGACGCGGACGCCCGGCATCGTGGGCAGTCGGTGCGGAAGCAGCGCGTTCTGCAGGCCCCGGGCGAGGGCGAACTCGGCGTCGTAGAGCCTGGCACGTTCCAGTGCCTGGGCGATCAGTCCGCTCAGCGCGGTGAGGAGGCTTCGGTCGTCGTTGGAGAACCAATGGACCTCGTCGAAGCCCAGGACGCAGGCACCCACGGGGCGGTTGGAGGCGATCAGGGGCAGGAACACGAAGGAGCTGGACTCGGTGTGGAGTTCGGGATAGGCCCGCGAGAACTCTGCCCGCGATTCGATGAACAGCGGGACACCGGAGGCCAGCGCCCCGGTCATGGGCTCCCGGGCGTGATGCAGCGGCAGGCCCTCGAAGCGCTCCAGGAAGCTCTCGCGGTAGCCGCGCTGCGACAGCAGACGCATGCGCCGCTCCTGCACCACGTAAGTGGCCAGCCGATGACCGCCGACGGCGGGCAGGAGCTGATCGGCGACGACATCGCACACTTCGCGCGCGGTGACCGCCTCGGTCAGGGCGCTGCTCATCTGAAGGACGCGGTAGATGGCGCCCAGGCGGGTCGGGGCGGGCCGCGAGGACGGGGCTGCCTCCTCCGCGGGCGGTGATCCGGGTTCGGTCCCCGCCGGGACCGGTTGTCCGGCCGGGGCCGCCCAGCCGGTCATGCCCTGCGCGTCCGGGCGGAGGGAGAACACGAGCCACTGGTCGGGGGATTGGACCAGGAACGAGACGGGCTGCTGGGAGACCCTGGCGGCTCGGAAGCGGTCTTCGTAGGCGGGATCGGCCAGCCACGGCAGGGCGTCCCAGGGGCGTTGGCCGACCAGATCCTCCCGGCGTACGCGCAGCAGCCGCACCAGACTGTGGTTGGCGTAGGTCACACAGCCCTCTCGGTCGAGGGAGAAGAAGCCGTCCGCGAGCCGTTCGATCGCCGCGACGGCGGCCATACCGGCCCCGAGGTCGAGGACCCCGCCCACCAGGTGGGGCGGCGTCTCCTGGCCGGCGGCGGTCTCGGGCACCCGGCCCCACAGCTCGACGGTACGGTGACCGCCGCCCTTCTCCGGCACGCGCAGGACCTGGGCGAGGACGCGGCCCGCCTCGATCCCAGCACGGCCGGCAGCCCGGAAACCGAAACGGTCCGCTGGGTGCACCTTGGCCGCCAGCGTGGCCGCTTGTCCGTCGTACTCGTCCGGGGCGAGGCCGAAGATCGCACACAACGTGGCATCCGCTTCGAGGGCTCCGCTGCGCAGGTTCCAGTCGAACAGGCCGACGCGTACCGCAGAGGAGGCAGGCACCGGGACCTCCACCGGAACGGTCTCCATGTCGCAACCGACGTCGACGCCGCGCGCGCTCAGCTCGGCGAGCGATGCGCCGAGGCGGCCGGCCGTGGTGCGCAACTGCCGTCGCTGTGCCTTGGACAGCCCGTGCCCTCCGGGCGGGGCGGCCCACACCGTGGCCAGGGACCCGAAGGTCTCCTGCCCCGCCGTGACCGGTACGGAGGCGGAGCCGAAGGGATAGGGCAATGCCACTGCGAGCTGGGGAAATCGCCGCATGGTCTCATCGGCGTCGGCCAGATGGACCGTCCGCCTGGAGCGGAACGCCTCCGCCACGGGAATGGGGCTGCTCACAGGAATCCGCTGCCAGCCGCCGAGCAGGGAGGGCGGCATCCCGGCCGCTGCGGCGAGCACCAGTGTCTGACGGTTGTGCGAGACCAGGAAGACACTCGCGGCGTGGGCCCCGGTCACCTCGACGGCCTTGAGTACGGCATCGGTCAGCGCGTCGTCGCGCTCCGCCGTGCCTTCGGCGCTCGTAGTGCCGAAGGGGTGCGTACTCGGTCTGGTATCGGTGGACGACACGCTGGCCCCGATCGCTGCGATGGTGGCGTGGCCTGCCCGTCAGAGGTGTATGTCCAATTCTCGTATGGAATGGTCCATCGCGAAACCCGGCCGGACGCCGGTCCCGCCGACCGCCGGAGGGGTCAGTCCCGGAGGTCGATCAGGCGCTCCGGTTGTGGGGGCGGGGCGATGAGTTTGCCCGCCCTGTGCCGTCCTACCTGCATGGACAAACAATTCAGCGCAACGCTGCAGAAGAGCCCTGCGAAGGGCGGCTGGACCTACCTGGTGTGGCCCGAGTCGGTCGAGTTCTTCGGCACCCGGGGCCTGGTCAAGGTCCGGGGCACGATCGACGGGCATCCGTTCCAGAGCTCGTTCATGGCTCTGGGGGACGGCACGCACAAGCTGCCCGTGAAGGCCGACGTGCGCAAGGCGATAGGCAAGGAGGCGGGGGACAGCGTGACGGTCCGCCTGGAGGAGAGGGTGACCGACTGATCGCTGACCGGACCCGGTCAAACGACAGCGGCCAGTACGGGACAATGGCCGCATGAGCCTGTTCCGTGATGACGGCGTCGTCCTGCGCACCCAGAAGCTGGGCGAGGCCGACCGCATCATCACGCTGCTCACCCGCGGGCACGGGCGGGTCCGCGCGGTCGCCCGGGGCGTGCGGCGGACCAAGTCCAAGTTCGGGGCCCGGCTCGAGCCCTTCTCCCATGTCGACGTGCAGTTCTTCGCCCGCGGCAGCGAACTCGTCGGCCGCGGGCTCCCCCTGTGCACCCAGAGCGAGACCATCGCTCCGTACGGTGGCGGCATCGTCACCGACTACGCCCGCTACACCGCCGGCACCGCCATGCTGGAGACCGCCGAGCGGTTCACCGACCACGAGGGCGAGCCCGCCGTCCAGCAGTACCTCCTCCTCGTCGGCGCCCTGCGCTCCCTCGCCCGGGGCGAGCACGCGCCCCATCTCATCCTCGACGCGTTCCTGCTGCGCTCCCTCGCCGTCAACGGCTACGCGCCCAGCTTCGACGACTGCGCGAAATGCGGCATGCACGGGCCCAACCGTTTCTTCTCCGTCGCCGCCGGCGGCGTCATATGCGGCGACTGCCGGGTGCCCGGCAGCGTCGTACCCTCTGCGGAGGCCATCGGTCTGCTCAGCGCGCTGCTGACCGGCGACTGGCCCACGGCGGACGCGTGCGAGGCGCGCCACGTCAGGGAGGGCAGCGGGCTCGTGTCCGCCTATCTGCACTGGCACCTGGAGCGTGGCCTGCGCTCGCTGAGGTACGTAGAGAAGTAGAGAAATAGGAGATGTGAGCCGCATGGCACGACGCGGAATCCTGGGCCGGAACCGCCGCGAGTACAAGGTCCCCGAGCCGCACCCCTCCGGCGCGCGCCCGCCGAAGATCCCCGGCGAGCTGGTGCCGAACCATGTGGCGTGCGTCATGGACGGCAACGGCCGCTGGGCCAAGGAACGCGGCCTGCCGCGCACGGAGGGCCACAGGGTCGGCGAGGGCGTCGTCCTCGACGTCCTCAAGGGCTGCATCGAGATGGGCGTCAAGAACCTCTCCCTGTACGCCTTCTCCACCGAGAACTGGAAGCGCTCGCCCGACGAGGTGCGCTTCCTGATGAACTTCAACCGCGACGTCATCCGCCGCCGCCGCGACGAGATGGACGAGCTGGGCATCCGTATCCGCTGGGTGGGCCGGATGCCGAAGATGTGGAAGTCCGTCGTCCAGGAGCTTCAGGTCGCGCAGGAGCAGACCAAGAACAACGACGCGATGACGCTGTACTTCTGCGTCAACTACGGTGGCCGCGCCGAGATCGCCGACGCCGCGGCAGCCATCGCGGCGGATGTGAAGGCCGGCAAGCTCGACCCGGCGAAGGTCTCCGAGAAGACGATCCAGAAGTACCTGTACTACCCGGACATGCCCGACGTCGACCTGTTCCTGCGCCCGAGCGGTGAGCAGCGGACGTCCAACTACCTGATCTGGCAGAGCAGTTACGCCGAGATGGTCTTCCAGGACGTGCTGTGGCCGGACTTCGACCGCCGGGACCTGTGGCGGGCATGCCTGGAGTACGCACAGCGGGACCGGCGGTTCGGCGGGGCGATCCCGAACGAGGAGCTGGAAGCGATGCGGGGGCGGCCCGAGGGCACGTCTGAGTGAGCGGGGCGGTGACTTCCCCCACCCCGCCCCTTCCCGAAACCCTGACGGGACGTCTGGGGGCTGACGCCCCAGACCCGCGAGCGGCAGCTTCGCGCCGCGCACACCCGGCACGGGCCGGGCCGGTTCTGTCCTCAAGCGCCGGACGGGCTTGAGAAATCAAGCCCGTCCGGCGCTTGAGGACACGGGGTCCGGGGCGGAGCCCCGGTTACTTGGCGGCGGCGGCCGCCGCGCACTCCGCGCACGTGCCGAAGACCTCGACCGTGTGCGCCACGTTCACGTAGCCGTGCTGCGCCGCGATCGTCTCCGCCCACTGCTCCACCGCCGGGCCCTCGACCTCGACCGCCTTGCCGCACACCCGGCACACCAGATGGTGGTGATGGTCGTCCGTCGAGCAGCGCCGGTAGACGGACTCGCCCTCGGACGTGCGCAACACATCCACCTCGCCCGCGTCCGCGAGCGACTGCAACGTGCGGTAGACCGTGGTCAGACCCACCGAGTCGCCGCGGTGTTTGAGCATGTCGTGCAGTTCCTGAGCGCTGCGGAACTCATCCACCTCGTCGAGCGCCGCAGCCACCGCGGCACGCTGCCGGGTCGACCGGCCTCGTACTGGGGCGGTGTTCCCGCCGATTGGCGCCGTCGTCACAGGTGCCTCCTCGCTTTGCCCGCACACATGTCGGGCCATTCTGCCAGGCTCGGGGTCAGACCTTGACGTCGTCACCCGGCCGTCGTGAGCCCGGCACCTCCATGGTGCACTCGGCCTCGCTCGCCTCCAAAGTCCGCGCACGCCGCCTTGCCAGGGGTGTCGCCACCGCGGTCAGGGTCACGAAGATCGCTATGGCCAGCAGGACGATCGTCGCGCCCGGCGGCACGTCCTGGTAGTACGAGGTGGCGGTTCCGGCCAGCGTCACGGCAATGCCGATGCCCACCGCCACCGTGAACGTGGCCTTGAAAGACCGTGAAATCTGCTGGGCCGCGGCCACCGGCACCACCATCAGCGCGCTGACCAGCAGCAGCCCGACCACCCGCATCGCCACACTGACGGTGACGGCCGCAGTCACGGAGATCAGGAGATTCAGCGCACGCACCGGCAGACCGGTCACCCGCGCGAACTCCTCGTCCTGGCTGATCGCGAACAGCTGCCTGCGCAGCCCCAGCGAGACCAGCATGACAAAGGCGGCGAGCAGCGCGATCGCGGTGAGGTCCTCGTCGGAGACCGTGGACAGCGAGCCGAACAGGAACGAGCTCAGATTCGCGGTGGACCCGGCGTCCGAGATGTTGATCAGCAGGACGCCGCCCGCCATGCCGCCGTAGAAGAGCATCGCCAGCGCGATGTCGCCGCGGGTGCGTCCGTAGGCCCGGATCAGCTCCATCGCGATCGCGCCGACGACCGCAACGAGCGTCGCCATCCACACCGGGTTGGTCGACAGCAGAAAGCCGAGGCCGACGCCGGTCATCGCGACATGGCCGATGCCGTCGCCCATCAGCGCCTGCCGGCGCTGCACCAGGTAGATGCCGACGGCCGGCGCGGTGATGCCGACCAGCACGGCGGCGATGAGCGCCCGCTGCATGAAGGCCGTATCGAGGATTTCCATGATCAGGTCAGCAGTCCCGTGCGGAGCGGCTCGTCGGCCGCATGCGGATGTACGTGGTCGTGGCCGGGCAGCGCGTGCTGGCCCACGGCCTTTGGCGGCGGCCCGTCATGGACCACACAGCCGTCGCGCAGCACCACCGCGCGGTCGATCAAGGGCTCCAGCGCGCCCAGCTCGTGCAGCACCAGCAGCACGGTCGTTCCGGCCGCGACCTGCTCGCGCAGCGTGCCGGCCAGGATCTCCTGGCTGACCAGGTCCACGCCCGCCATCGGCTCGTCCATGATCAGAAGTTCCGGGTCGGAGGCCAGCGCACGCGCTATCAGCACTCGCTGGTGCTGGCCGCCGGAGAGGGCGTTCACCGAGTCACTGGCCCGGTCGGCGAGCCCCACGAGCTCTATGGCGCGCTGCACGGCCGCCCGGTCGGCCTTCGACAGCCGGCCCAGCCTCGTACGCGACAGACGCCCCGAGGAGACCACCTCACGCACCGTCGCGGGCACACCGCTCGACGCGGTGGTGCGCTGCGGTACGTAACCGACGCGCGACCATGCGCGAAAGCGCCGCAGCTCCGTGCCGAACAGGGCGATCTCCCCGCCGGTGAGCGGCACTTGGCCGATCAGGGAGCGCACGGCGGTGGACTTGCCCGAGCCATTGGCCCCGAGCAGCGCGACGACCTCACCGCGCTTGACGGTGAGGTCGATGCCGCGCAGCACGGGCCGCGAGCCGAGCGTGGCCTGAGCCCCGCGGATGGATATGACGGGCTCCATGGCCATGTCGTGCGCCTCCGATGCTGCCTTGCCTGCCTTGCCTGCCTTGCGGGTCACTTCGCGCCGAGAGCCTTCTGCAGGGCGGCGAGATTGGACTTCATGACCTCGATGTAGTCACGGCCCTGGGACTTGTCCGTGATTCCCTCGAGCGGGTCGAGGACGTCCGTCTTCAGGCCGGTGTCCTTGGCGAGGGTCTTGGCGGTCTTGTCGCTGGCGAGCGTCTCGAAGAAGACCGTGGTGACCTTGTCCTTCTCGGCGATGTCCTGCAGTTCCCTGATACGGGCCGGGCTGGGCTCGGACTCGGGGTCGAGGCCCGCGATGCCCTCCTGGTCCAGGCCGTACCGCTCGGCGAGGTAGCCGAAGGCGGAGTGGGTGGTGATGAAGGTCTTGGTCGTGGTGTTCTTCAGGCCCTGCTGGTACGCGGTGTTCAGCCCGTCCAGCTTCTTGACCAGCGCATCGGTGTTCTTCTTGTAGTCCGCGGCGTGGTCCGGGTCGGCCTTCTCCAGGGACTTTCCGACGCCCTTGGCGACCTCGGAGTACTTCACGGGGTCGAGCCAGATGTGGGGATCGGCGCCGGCCTCGCCCTCGCCCTCGTGGGCGTGCTCGTCGTGGCCGGGCTCTTCGTGGCTGTGGCCGCCCTCGGTGCCGTGGTGCTCCAGTTTGGTGAGGGTGGCGGCGTCGATCTTGTTCTTCGCCTCGGACTGGGCGATGGCCTTGTCGACGGCGGGCTGGATGCCCTTGAGGTAGAGGATGTAGCCGGCTTCGTTCAGCTCGGCGGTCTGGCGGGGCTTGAGCTCAAGATCGTGCGGCTCGACGCCCGGCTCGGTGAGAGTGGAGACGGAGACGTGGTCGCCACCGATCTGCTCTGCGAGATACTGCATAGGGTAGAAGGACGCCACCACCTTCAGCTTGTCGCCGTTCCTGCCGCCATCGGCGGCATTGGAGCTGGAGCAGGCGGATACGGCCATGAGGCCGAGGGCGACGGCTCCGGCAGCGACGGCGGTGGGTATGAGGCGGCGTACGTTCATGACAGTCATTTTCAACAAAACTGGAAACGATTGTCAACAAAGCTGTCGAGCCCCTTGCCCCCCAACCGATTTGATCCGGGGGGTCCGGCCGCCGGTAACCTGAAGCATTCGCCCGCCCGTCTCCCGACCACCACCCTCACCGAGGCGCTTCGCGCCGCATCTGTCCAATTCCCGTCGTCGTCGTAATGAAGAGAGCACCGTGGCCGCCGACAAGATCGACACCATCGTCAACCTGAGCAAGCGCCGTGGCTTCGTCTACCCGTGCAGCGAGATCTACGGCGGTCAGCGGGCCGCCTGGGACTATGGGCCGCTGGGTGTCGAGCTGAAGGAGAACCTCAAGCGTCAGTGGTGGCGCTACATGGTCACCTCGCGCGAGGACGTCGTCGGTATTGACTCGTCGGTGATCCTTGCCAGTGAGGTCTGGGAGGCGTCGGGTCACGTCGCCACCTTTACCGACCCGCTCACCGAGTGCACCTCCTGTCACAAGCGCTTCCGCGCCGACCACCTGGTGGAGGCGTACGAGGAGAAGCACGGCAAGGCCCCCGAGCACGGCCTCGCCGACCTGAACTGCCCCAACTGCGGCAACAAGGGCACGTTCACCGAGCCCAAGCAGTTCTCCGGCCTGCTCGCCACGCACCTCGGCCCGACCCAGGACTCCGGCTCCGTCGCCTATCTGCGGCCCGAAACAGCGCAGGGCATCTTCACCAACTTCGCGCAGGTGCAGCAGACTTCCCGCAAGAAGCCGCCGTTCGGCATCGCCCAGATGGGCAAGTCCTTCCGGAACGAGATCACTCCGGGCAACTTCATCTTCCGCACCCGCGAGTTCGAGCAGATGGAGATGGAGTTCTTCGTCAAGCCGGGCGAGGACGAGAAGTGGCAGGACTACTGGATGGAGCAGCGCTGGAACTGGTACCGCGACCTGGGTCTTCGTGAGGAGAACATGCGCTGGTACGAGCACCCGGCGGAGAAGCTCTCCCACTACTCCAAGCGCACCGCCGACATCGAGTACCGCTACCAGTTCGGCGGCAGCGAGTGGGGCGAGCTCGAGGGCGTCGCCAACCGCACCGACTTCGACCTCTCCGCGCACTCCAAGGCGTCGGGCCACGACCTGTCGTACTTCGACCAGGAAGCCGGCGAGCGCTACACCCCGTACGTCATCGAGCCCGCCGCCGGAGTCGGCCGCTCCATGCTCGCCTTCCTCCTCGACGCGTACAGCGAGGACGAGGCGCCGAACGCCAAGGGCGTCATGGAGAAGCGGGCCGTGATGCGCCTCGACCCGCGCCTCGCGCCCGTCAAGGTCGCCGTGCTGCCGCTGTCCCGCAACCCGCAGCTGTCCCCGAAGGCCAAGGGCCTCGCGGCCGACCTGCGCAAGCACTGGAACATCGAGTTCGACGACGCGGGCGCCATCGGCCGCCGCTACCGCCGCCAGGACGAGATCGGCACGCCGTTCTGCGTCACCGTCGACTTCGACACCCTCGATGACGACGCCGTGACCGTGCGCGAGCGCGACACCATGAAGCAGGAGCGCGTCTCCCTGGACCAGATCCAGGGCTACCTCGGAAGCCGCCTGCTCGGCTGCTGACGTCTGCTGCCTTCTGCTGAATCTGCTGACATCTGCGGACGTTTGCGGACGTCTGGGACGTACGAAAGGCCGGCCGGGCCCCAGCCCGGCCGGCCTTCCCATGCCGTCTACAGTTCCTGGAATGTGGCGCTTGAGCGCCCGTTGAACGCCCGCTGGGCTACGCATGGGGCAACAGCGCGACAAGAGGCTGCTGTTGATGTTGTCCCTGCTGCACACTGGGCGCAGTCGTCACCAGGAGGACACGATGCCGTCCATGACCACCAGCAAGGTCAGCAGATGGGATCAGCACGGCCGCGAACACGTCGTGCACGTACAGAAGTCGGGCATGCAGCGGACGCTGACCTGCGACACCTGCGGCTGGCGCAAGGGGGTGCAGTTCCTGCCCTGGCTCAAGGCCGAAGAACACCTCGCCGAGGAACACCAGGCGACGGTCGACCCGAGCGCGTGAGCTGAACGCTCCGGCCCGGGCGCCCGGCTTCAGGCGCTCAGGCCGCGCGGCACCAGATATGTCGACGGGGTGGACTAGTTCTGGTTGATGGAGAAGGGGAGGGCGATGTCGAAGACCTGGTGGCCGGCAGGGAAGGCGCCGTAGTCGGTGGCTTTTCCGGTCAGCGGGTTGACCTTGAAGAAGCGGAAGGCGCCGCCTGTGTCGAGGGCGGCGAAGCCTTGGTTGCTGCCGTCCTTGGGCGAGAAGAAGATGTCGAAGCCCGCACTCGGGCCGACGTCCACGCCGAGGTTTCCGGTCGGGGCGAGGGTGCCGGAGTTGGCTGGGGACTGCAGCGAGACGCGGTCGTTGGTGGTGTCGATGTCGAACAGGCTGGTGGCGGTGGCCAAGTCGAGGTCGTTGTTGGTGTAGGCGGCGCCGGTCACCCCGAGGGCGGGGGTGACGGCGGGCGGGTTGGTGAGAGTCGTGTCGGCGACGGTGCCGCCGACGGGGGCGGTCACGTTGTGGCGCAGGTTCTGCCCTGTGTCGCTGATGATCCGCAGCCGGTCGGCGGCCGGGTTGAAGTCCACGCCGAAGAGCGTGCCCTGGAGAGCGATGCTCAGCTGGGACACCTTCGTCGCCACGGCGTTCGCGGTGTTCAGGGTGTAGATGCCGCCGGCGTTGCCGACGCCGTACAGCCGGCCGTCCTGGACGCGGTAGTCGATACCGACCAGCGAGGTGTCACCGGCAAGACCGCTGACGGTCCCGATCGAGGTGACACTGCCGGGTTTGCTGGTGCGGAAGTGCACCAGACGCTGGTCGGATGTCAGTCCGGCCACGTTCAGACCGCCGCGGCCGCCGCCGTCACCCCGGGCGGGGTCAGCGGCCAGTGCCGGGACGCTGGTGGACAGGGCGGCGGCGAGGGCCACCGCGAGTATTGCCTTGCGCATTCAATTCTCCACGGAGTCCAGGCGCCCGCAGAGCCGGGCGCCGCCCCTACGACAAAACCAGCGACGTATCAGCCGGGCACGCCGAGCACAGCCATACGGCGCAATCCCTGGACCCTGGAGCAGCCCCGAACCGGCGCCGGGCGGTGATGTACTCGCCGCGGGCGCTCTGGTGGTCGGTCGTCATCGGTCAGTACACGGGCCTCGTCCGAAAACTGGTTATTGCCAGGCCCCCCGGCGGGGTACCGTCACCTGCATGTCTTCGTTCTTCCAGATCTACGAGTGAGAGGGCGGCGGTCCACTCCGCCCCCCGTCTGACGATCCCCGAGTCACTTCTCACCACGATGGGAGAACCCCGTGGCCAAGAGCCGTAACAACCTCCTCGGCGTGGGCGGACAGCGAAAGAAGCTGTCCCGAGCCGACCAGCAGGGCAACGGTCCCGCGCGCAACGCCGATCGCAAGGCGTCCGCCGACCAGAAGCAGGACTTGGTGCGCAAGATGCGCGAGCGAGCCCAGGGCGGCAGCACGCCCGATGCGCCGCAGGAGCAGCAGGCCTGATCAACACCGTGGGCCCGGACCGCACCGCGCGGTCCGGGCCCACGGCCGCGGCGCACGTGATCCGGGCCCGGTTTCGAAGTCGGTCAGCCCGTGAAGCGGGTCACTGCGGGGACCAGGTCGCCCTGCTTGGCGATGCCCACGGTCCACAGGTCGGCGCTCTGCGGGACCGTGCTGAATCCCCGTACCACCACACCGGGGTCGGCGCTCTGCTCCCAGCGGCTCTGCTGTCCGTTCCAGCGCAGGGCGACGGAGACCGCGCCCTTGCCGCCGACCGCCCACAGCACGCCGTCCCCAGCTCGTCCGACCGCCCGGAGCCGGCCGTCGGCGACGCCGGGTGTGGTGACGGCGGCCCACTTCTTGCCGTCCCAGTGCAGCGCGTAGGGGCGCTCCGAGCCCTTGGAGTCCACGCCGCCCACGGCCCAGATGTCGTCGGCGGCCAGTGCGGCGACCGCGCCGACGAAGGGGTCTTCACCGCTCTTGCCCGCGGGAGCGTCGAAGCGCTTCCAGGACGTGCCGTCCCAGTGCAGCAGCAGGGCGGTCTGATCGGTGGTGTCGGTGCCGAAGACCGTGCCCGCCGCCCAGATGTCGTCAGGCGCGACGGCGGCGAGGCTGGTGAGTTCGCCCTTGCCGACGTCGGGCAGGGACTGCCGGCGCCAGGCCGAGCCGTCCCACGACTGGATGGCGGGTACCGCGTTCTTGATGGACTGCGGTACCGCCCGGCCGACCGTCCAGGCCTTTGTGTCGGACGTCGTCGCCACCGCGTCGGGCACTACCCGGCCGACCGGGTCCCGGTCCAGGTTGCGCGCGGTCCAGGAGGTGCCGTCCCAGTGCGCCGTGCCGGCGCCGACCGCCCAGATGTCCTTGGCCGAGCGGACGGCGAGCGCCTGCGGGAAGCTGCCGTTCGGCAGCGTCGACTCCTGAGTCCAGGTGGTGCCGTTCCAGCGCAGGGCCAGCGCCTCCACTTCGGTCGCGCTCTTCAGCCGGTAGCCGACGGCCCACGCCTGTTTGTCGCTGAGCGCGGCCACGGCGGTCAGGTCGCCCTTCGTCACGGGGACCGGCGTCCGCTGCCACTGTCCGGCGACGCGGGACGTTGCGGCGGAGGTGTCCGACCCGGTGGGGGCGGGTGCGGGACCGGCCCAGCCCGTGCCGGCGACGACCAGGCCGCCGGTCGCGACGGCGCCGGCGGCCAGCGCCGCCACCAGAGACCGGCGCACGTTCAGGCGCCCGGATGACTTGCTCGTATGCATCACGGAAATCCTTCGGTGATCGGTGGTGGGCTACTGGACCGTGGTCGTGATGACGAAGTCGAAGGCGCCGGTATAGGCGCCGTCCCGCGGGCCCGCGAGCGCGATCGTGCAGGCCCGGTTGATGAGCCTGTCGGCGGCGTTGAGCGCGGCGAAGTCCCTGCCGTACGCCTGGGTGTCGTCCGGGAAGTACAGCTGCGTGATCAGGACCGGTCCGCCGGGGGCCTGGACCTGGGTGTGGATATGGGGTGCTCGTTGGCCCCAACGCCCCCAGTAGTCACGGGGGATGATCGTGCTGAGCCGGAAGCCGCCCCTGCCGTTGGTGTACTGGTGGCCGCGCAGCGAAAACCCTGAGGTGTCGTAGTCGCCGTTCTGGTCGCACTGCCAGAACTCGACCAGCGTCCCGGGCAGGGGCTTGCAGACGGTGTCGTAGACGACGCCGGTGAGGTCGAGCCGCACTCCGCGGATGGCCGGGGTGATGAAGTCTCCCCGCTCCGGGGACTGCGGTTTGAAGAGCGGGCCCTCCATCGCCGCCGGGGTCTCGTGCCCGTCGCAGGCGGGTGTGACGGCCAGGGGGCGTCCCGCCAGGCGCGCCGCGGCCACCGCGGTCACGGGGGCCGCGGGGGCGGCGGGGGCGGCGGGCGCGGCCCCCGTCGCCGCGAGGGCCGCGGCGGTCACTCCCACCGAGCTCGTTTTGATGAACGCCCTTCGTGAGCTGGTGTGTTCGCCGTCCGCATCGTGGTCATGCCGCATCGGGTCTCCTCGCCGGATTCGATCGCCGGACAGGGCATTCCGTGGGGGAAGGACCGGGATCCACGCCCACGAGTCCTCGGAATGCCCTGTTCCGACTCAGCCTGACCGCTGTCGTGACCGAGCGGATCGATCAGATGACCGGCGGGTTCGCGGCGTTACGAAACCTCGTCCCGGCGCGGCGCGCCGTCCGGGGCGCCGCGCCGTTCCTGTCCGGCCACCACCCACAGCGCGATCTGTGTCCGGGACCGCATGCCCAGCTTGTCGCGGACGTTGTCGAGGTGCGTGGCGACGGTGCTCGCCGACAGGTCCAGGCGAGCGGCGATCTCGCGGTTGGTCAGCCCCTGAGCGACCAGCGCGGCCACCGCCGCCTCCCGACCGGTCAGCGGCGAATCCGCGCCGGCGTCACCGACGGCCGCGGCGTCGTCGTCCGCCCGCAGCGCGTACGCGAGCAGCCGCTCCCAGCCCAGCCTGCCCGCACCGGCGGGCGCCCCGTCCCGCGCCGCGGCGGGCAGCGCCGCCATCGCGCGGGCCGCCGCCGCCTCGACCTGTCGCTGCCACCCGGCTTCCGGCTCGGTGTCCAGCCGCCGTCGTGCCTGCGCGCCGGCGGCGAACAGACGCAGTGACCGTTTCATCTCGCCCCGTTCGGCCGCCACGATGGCGAGTCCTTCGAGCGGATACAGCGCGTGGAAGCTCTCGCCGGGCACCGCCCGCAGAGCCTCGGCGAACAGCTCCTCCGCCGCGTCGAGTTCGCCCAGCGCGAGCCGTATCGCTCCGGCGGTGTGCAGCGCCGCCGACGACTGGCACCAGGGCTGCCGCTTCCTCAGCAGGGGCAGGCAGGAAGCCATCAGCGCGTCGCCCTCGGCTGCCTTGCCGACATGCAGCAGGGCCCATGCCAGGTGATGCCGGCACCATGCCTCGTCCCGGGGGCTGCCGAGCGTGACGACGACGTCCAGGCACTCCGCGAAGTCGGCGACCGCCTCGGAGAACTCGCCGCGGCTCAGCTTGGCGGCCGCCCGCGCGTCCAGCGCGTTGGCGAGTCCCGCAGGATCGTCACGCCGCTGCTCTACGGCCACCGCCTGCTCCGCGAAGCGCAGAGCGGCCGCCGGGTCCGCCTGCTGGCAGGCCGCGCGTGCGGCGAGCGCCAGGGCGGCACCGCCGTGCGCGGAGCCGCTGTCCTGCTCCAGCACCTGAGTCAGCAACGCGCGGGCTGCCGTCAGCTGCTCCTCCTGGAAGTGCACCCGTGCCAGCGCCAGCGCCAGCCCGGTGTGCGGTGGGCCGTCGCGGCCGGCGGTGTGTGCGACGGCCGCGGCGAGGTTGTCCCGCTCCTCGGTGAGCGGTCCGCCGGCCTGGTCGGCGAACACCTGATCCGCCACAGGGAGCATCAACCCGGTCAGCCAGTCGACGGCCCGCCGCCAGGTGCCGTCCAGTTCGCCGGATTCGTCGAGGCGGTCCAGAGCGTAGGCGCGGATGGCGCTCAACTGCCGGAACCTCGCCGTTCCTTCGGCGTCCTCCGGCAGCCGTACGATCAAGGACTTGGCCTCCAGCGCGCACAGCACCCGCATGACGTGCCGCGGCTCTATCCCGCCGTCCGCGCAGACCGCGGCCGCGCCCTCGGCGTCGAATCCGCCGACGAGGACTGCGAGCCGGCGAAAGAGCGTCTGCTCCTCGCGGTCCAGTAATCGATGGCTCCAGTCGATCGCGGCGGCCAGCTCGCGGTGCCGTCCCGGCCCGGTTCTGCTGCCGTCCGTGAGGAGGGCGAGCTGGTCGTCCAGTCCGGTCAGGATGTCGGTCAGCGGGAGGGCGCCCGTGCGGCGGGCCGCCAGTTCGATGGCCAGCGGCATGCCGTCCAGCCGCCGGCAGATCTCCGCGACCGTACGGGCATTGCCGGAGTCCAGCGCGAATCCGGGTGCGCGGCTGCCGGCACGCTCCACGAAGAGCCGTACGGCCTCCGCCCGCAGCACGGCCGCCGGGTCGTCGTCCTCCCCGGCGGGCGACAGGGACAACTCGCCGACCCGGAACACGACTTCGCCGGGCACGCGCAGCACCTCGCGGCTGGTGGCGAGGATACGCAGCCTGGGGCACCGGCTCAGCAGGGCCGCGGCCAGCTGTGCGCACGCCTCGGCCAGGTGCTCACAGTTGTCCAGGATCAGCAGCGTCGAGCGGTCGCCCAGCGCATGGGCCAGTGCCTCGACGCCGGTCCGGCTGCCGCGTTCGCCCACACCGAGCGCGGTGGCCACGGCCTGGGCCAGCCGGCCGCCGTCATGGAGCGAGTCCAGCTCGACCAGTCGGACCCGGCCGTCCCCGGCGCCGCGCAGACCGGCGGCGAACTCCAGCGCCAGACGTGTCTTGCCCACGCCACCCGGGCCGGTGAGCGTCAGCAGCCGTGACGACTTCAACAGGGCACGCAGCCGGGAGAGTTCACGCCCGCGGCCGACGAAGGAGTCCAGCGACCGTGGCAGGTCGCGGGCGGGGGCGGGCGAGGCCGCGGTGGCTGTGCCGTGCCGCCGTGCGGAGCGCCGACGGAAGGCGCGCTGTCTGCATGCGTCCGAGCAGTAGCGGGCGGGCCGCCCGCCCTGTGCCGGTTCGCTTCCTGGACGCCGGCCACGGCCGGACAGCGCGGTCCCGCATGTTTCGCATGTGCGACTCGGACTCATCTCCCGAATCCTTGCCCACCGACCGTGGCCGGCACCACCGTGTCGGGCGAAGGTGAGCCACGCCCCACTGCCGTACCGGCCCGGGCCGCAGGCGGTGTGCCGCTATAAGGTCGCCGTGGAGGGCGACCGGCCCAGGTCCGGCGCTTCGAGGCGGTCCGCTGTGCGCCGTGCCGTCTGCTGCGCCCAGGCGCCGCTGGTCAGCGCGCCGACCACGAGGATGCACAGTCCGCATCCGGTGAGGACCCACCAGGCGGGGCGGCTCGCGGCGACGAAGCCTTCCGCGTACGAGGTGGACGAGACCCCGGCGGCCAGTACGGCCCCGATCACGGCGACGCCGAGGGTCTGCCCGATCTGCCGGCTGGTGGAGGCGACGGCTGCGGCGACTCCGGCCTGGGCACGCGGCATGCCGGAGACGGCGGTGTTGGTGATCGGCGTGTTCACCATGCCGAAGCCGAGACCGAACAGGACGTATCCCGCGAAGAGCATCGCATCGGAGGTCTCGGCCTCGTAGGCGGCGAACAGCACGCCGGTCGCGGCCATGGTGATGCCTGCGATCACCAGGGGGAGACGGGGGCCGCGGCTGCCGACGAGCCGCCCTGCCAGAGGTGCGCAGACGAGGGTCATGGCGGCCATCGGCAGCATGTACAGCCCTGCGTCCAGGGCGGACAGGCCGCGGACGTCCTGCAGATAGAGCGTGTTGAGGAAGAGGAATCCGCCGAGCGAGGCGAAGGCGCAGACCGCGATGACGGTGGCCCCGCTGAACGGCGCGCTGCGGAAGAAGCGGAGATCGATCAGCGGCTCGGCGCGCCTCGGCTCGTACAGCAGCAGTCCTGCGAGCGCGAGGACCGCGAGGGTGCTGAAGCCCAGGATGAGCGGCGAGGTCCAGCCGGCCGAGGGGCCCTCGATGATCGCGTACGTGAGCGAGCCGAGGAGCGCCATGATCAGCAGCTGGCCGACGGGGTCGGGGCGGCGCGGTTTCGGAGCGCGGGACTCCGGGACGTAGAGCCAGGTCAGCACCGCGGCGGCGAGCCCGATGGGCAGGTTGAGCCAGAAGATCGAGCGCCAGCCGACGCTGTCGACCAACACTCCGCCGACGAGGGGCCCCGCGGCCATGGAGATGCCGACCACGCCGCCCCACACTCCGATGGCGCGAGCGCGCTCGCGCGGGTCGGTGAAGGTGTTGGCGATGATCGACATCGCGACCGGGTTGAGCATGGAGCCGCCGGTGGCCTGCACCATCCGGAAGGCGACGAGCGACTCGAGGTTGGGGGCGAGGGAGCAGAGCAGCGAGCCGAGGGTGAACAGGAAGAGCCCGGCCTGGAAGACCCTGCGCCGGCCGATCCGGTCGGCGGTGGAGCCGGCGAGCATCAGCAGCGAGGCGAGGACCAGGGTGTATGCGTCGATCGTCCACTGCATCCCGGCCACGGAGGCGTCCAGATCCTTGCGGATGGAGGGCAGCGCGACATTGAGGACAGTGTTGTCGAGGCTGACGATCAGCAGGCTCATACAGCAGATCGCCAGCACGAGCAGTTGCCGCCGGTGTGTGAGCTCGGGCATACGCGGATCGTACGACCGGCCAACGTTTCCGGCAGTGCGCGACAATAGGCGAATGACCCCGCTCGCCCCGTCCTCGACGCTCAAGATCGGCCCGCACGCCGTGCAGCCCCCGGTGGTGCTCGCGCCCATGGCCGGCATCACGAACGCGCCCTTCCGCACCCTCTGCCGTGAGTTTTCCGGCGGCAAGGGGCTGTTCGTGAGCGAGATGATCACGACGCGGGCGCTGGTCGAGCGCAATGAGAAGACCATGCAGCTCATCCACTTCGACGCGACCGAGACGCCCAGGTCCATCCAGCTGTACGGAGTGGATCCGGTGACCGTCGGCAAGGCCGTCCGGATGATCGTGGAGGAGGATCTGGCCGACCACATCGACCTGAACTTCGGCTGCCCGGTCCCGAAGGTGACCCGCAAGGGCGGCGGCTCGGCCCTGCCGTACAAGCGGCCGCTGCTGCGCGCGATCCTGAACGAGGCGGTCACGGGCGCGGGCGATCTGCCGGTGACGATGAAGATGCGCAAGGGCATCGACGACGATCACATCACCTATCTCGACGCGGGCCGGATCGCGGTCGAGGAGGGCGTGACGGCGATTGCGCTGCATGGGCGCACGGCGGCGCAGCACTACGGCGGTACGGCGGACTGGGACGCGATCGCGCGGCTGAAGGAGCACGTCCCGGAGATCCCGGTGCTCGGCAACGGCGACATCTGGTCGGCGGACGACGCGCTGCGGATGGTGCGCGAGACGGGGTGCGACGGGGTGGTCGTGGGGCGCGGGTGCCTGGGGCGGCCCTGGCTGTTCGGCGATCTGGTGGCGGCGTTCGAGGGCAGCGGCGCCTATGCGACGCCGACGCTGAAGGAGGTCGCGGTCGTCATGCGGCGGCACGCGGAGCTGCTGGGGGAGTGGATCGGCGACGAGACGCGCGGGGTGATCGACTTCCGTAAGCATGTGGCCTGGTATCTGAAGGGCTTCTCGGTGGGCTCTGAGATGCGCAAGAAGCTGGCGATCACGTCGTCGCTGGCGGAACTGGACGCGCTTCTGGGGGAGTTGGACCTGGACCAGCCGTGGCCGGTGGGCGCGGACGGGCCGCGGGGGCGTACGTCGGGGAACAACCGGGTGGTCCTGCCGGACGGCTGGCTGAAGGATCCGTACGACTGCGCGGGCGTGAGCGCGGAGGCGGAACTGGACACGTCGGGCGGCTGAGGGCGGCCCGGGTCGGCTTGATTTCAAGCCCGCCCTGGGGGCACTTCCCAGCGGTAGCCGGGGGAGAGTGAGGACGGGGTCCGGGGCGGGTCCGGAGCGGCCGCACCCGTAGCCCGCTCATCTGATGCCGGCCGGCGCGCGGACGACGCGCCCCAGGTGGCCCTGGGTGCCACCCCCGGCGGTCGCGGTTCACGCTCAGGGCCGGGCGGCACAGTACGGACGGAGCCGCGTGTTGCGGTGTGTTACGCGGGTCCGGATGATGGGACTGGACGCTCGTCGGTCGCGTGATTCTCGCCACCCTTGATAGGGGTAGCGCTCAGATGAGCGAATTGGCGACGACTGCACCTCTCGGAAGAGTGGCACGCAGTGCCACCCCTCCTGGGTTCATTCGGTCGAGCGACTCGTCGCCATGCGTGGTGATACCTGCGGTAGTCGTCACCTCGCGTATCGATGACTTCGAGTCTTGAAAACATGCTGATGCTCCAACCCACCGACCAACTACTTTCGATCTGGTGGCGGGGGAGTGGTTACAGCCGTATGACGGCCAGGTGGACGTACCCAGAAGCCTTCGATCTGGGTATGTTCCTCGCCGTCAGGGCAGCCACCGAGTCCTCGAGGAGTCGAGACCCGTGTCGGAAAACAAAGATCAGAAGTTCGTCTACGACTTCACCGAGGGCAACAGGGACCTCAAGGACCTGCTCGGCGGCAAGGGCGCGAACCTCGCCGAGATGACCAATCTCGGACTGCCCGTCCCTCCGGGCTTCACGATCACCACCGAGGCGTGCAAGGTCTACCTCGACAGCGGCGAGGAGCCCGCGGCACTGCGTGACGAGGTCAGCTCCCACCTCGACGCCCTCGAGCAGAAGATGGGGAAGAAGCTCGGCCAGGCCGACGACCCCCTTCTCGTATCCGTACGTTCAGGCGCCAAGTTCTCCATGCCGGGCATGATGGACACCGTCCTCAACATCGGCCTCTCCGACGCGTCGGTCACCGGGCTCGCGCAGCAGGCCGGCGACGAGCGCTTCGCCTGGGACTCGTACCGCCGCCTGATCCAGATGTTCGGCAAGACCGTCCTCGGTGTGGAGGGCGAGCTCTTCGAGGAGGCACTCGAGGAGGCGAAGGCCGCCAAGAAGGTCTCCGTCGACACCGACCTGGACGCGGCCGATCTGAAGAAGCTGGTCAAGCAGTTCAAGAAGATCGTGTCCCGCGACGCGGGCCGCGACTTCCCGCAGGACCCGCGCGAGCAGATGGACCTCGCCATCCACGCGGTCTTCGACTCGTGGAACACCGACCGCGCCAAGCTCTACCGCCGCCAGGAGCGCATCCCCGGCGACCTCGGCACCGCCGTCAACGTCTGTTCCATGGTCTTCGGCAACCTCGGCCCCGACTCCGGCACCGGCGTCGCCTTCACCCGCGACCCCGCCAGCGGCCACCAGGGCGTCTACGGCGACTACTTGCAGAACGCGCAGGGCGAGGACGTCGTCGCGGGTATCCGCAACACCGTGCCGCTCGCCGAGTTGGAGTCGATCGACAAGAAGTCGTACGACCAGCTGATGCAGATCATGGAGACCCTCGAGACGCACTACAAGGACCTGTGCGACATCGAGTTCACCATTGAGCGCGGCCAGCTGTGGATGCTGCAGACCCGGGTCGGCAAGCGCACCGCCGGCGCCGCCTTCCGTATCGCCACCCAGCTCGTCGACCAGGGCCTGATCGACGAGGCCGAGGCGCTCCAGCGGGTCAACGGCGCACAGCTGGCGCAGCTGATGTTCCCCCGCTTCGAAGACGAAGGAGCGCGCGGTGGGAAGGGGCCCGAGCTGCTCGGCCGCGGCATCGCCGCATCGCCCGGCGCGGCCGTCGGCAAGGCCGTCTTCGACTCGTACACCGCGGTCAAGTGGTCGCGTTCCGGCGAGAAGGTCATCCTCATCCGCCGTGAGACCAACCCCGACGACCTGGACGGCATGATCGCCGCCGAGGGCATCCTGACCTCCCGTGGCGGCAAGACCTCGCACGCCGCCGTCGTCGCCCGCGGCATGGGCAAGACCTGTGTCTGCGGCGCCGAGGAGCTCGAGGTCGACACCAAGCGGCGCCGGCTCACCGTGAACGGGACCGTCATCGAGGAGGGTGACGTCGTCTCCATCGACGGCTCCACCGGCAAGGTCTACCTCGGTGAGGTGCCGGTCGTGCCCTCCCCGGTCGTCGAGTACTTCGAGGGCCGGATGCACGCGGGCGCCGACGACGCCGACGAACTGGTCGCCGCCGTGCACCGGATCATGGCCTACGCGGACCGAGTACGCCGCCTTCGCGTACGGGCCAACGCCGACAGCGCCGAGGACGCGCTGCGCGCACGGCGGTTCGGCGCGCAGGGCATCGGCTTGTGCCGCACCGAGCACATGTTCCTCGGTGAGCGCCGCGAGATGGTCGAGAAGCTGATCCTCGCCGACACCGACGACGAGCGCGAGCAGGCTCTTGGCGCGCTGCTGCCGCTGCAGAAGAAGGACTTCATCGAGCTGTTCGAGGCGATGGACGGACTGCCCGTCACCGTCCGGCTGCTCGACCCGCCGCTGCACGAGTTCCTGCCCGACATCACCGAGCTGTCGGTACGCGTCGCCCTCGCCGAGGCCCGCAAGGACCACAACGAGAACGACCTGCGCCTGCTGCAGGCCGTGCACAAGCTCCATGAGCAGAACCCGATGCTGGGTCTGCGCGGTGTACGTCTCGGTCTGGTCATCCCCGGTCTGTTCGCCATGCAGGTACGGGCGATCGCCGAGGCCGCGGCCGAGCGCAAGAACGCCAAGGGCGACCCGCGGCCGGAGGTCATGATCCCGCTGGTGGGCACCGTTCAGGAGCTGGAGATCGTCCGCGAGGAGGCCGACCGGGTCATCGCCGAGGTCGAGGCGGCCACCGGCACCGACCTCAGGCTGACCATCGGCACGATGATCGAGCTGCCGCGCGCCGCGCTGACGGCCGGTCAGATCGCCGAGGCCGCCCAGTTCTTCTCGTTCGGGACGAACGACCTCACCCAGACCGTGTGGGGCTTCTCCCGCGACGACGTGGAGGCTTCGTTCTTCACGGCGTACCTGGAGAAGGGCATCTTCGGGGTCTCCCCCTTCGAGACCATCGACAAGGACGGCGTCGGCTCGCTCGTCCGCAGCGCGGTCGAGGCCGGCCGGGCCACCCGCCCCGACCTGAAGCTGGGCGTGTGCGGTGAGCACGGCGGCGACCCCGAGTCGGTGCACTTCTTCCACGAGGTGGGCCTGGACTACGTGTCCTGCTCGCCGTTCCGCATCCCGGTGGCGCGCCTGGAGGCCGGCCGCGCTGCAGCCGGGTCAAGGGGCAGCGACTCCCGATAAGACGCCGGAGCCGTCGGCGGGGTCTGGGGGTTCGCCCCCAGTCGGTACCTCCACCCTCACCGATCCGGTGGCGGCTCCGGAACACCGAAGGGGAAGGGGCGGGCGCCTGTGCGGGGCGCCCGCCCCTTCCATGTCTTCTTCCGGGTCCGCGCCCGGGTCTTCTTCCAGTCTTTCGGTAAAGTCCATGTCGGTGCAATGTGCATGTTGAATTCTGGACCGTTGCCCGCCGGACCGTTTCCGGCAATCGAATTCCTGCCATTCGTTACGCAAAACCAGGGTCGGGGCGCGGCCTGCGGATCCCCATCCACAGACCACGCCCCATTACCCGTGCCGGACAGGGAGCCGCACCCTCGGTCGCCCGCCGCCGGTCGTGCAAAGCCCCCCACGGCCTTCGCACGACCATCGGTGACAGAAGGTTTCCTGCCCGACGTCGTACAGCCTTTCGGTTGCCACCCACCCCTCGCGAGGCGTTTCAACTGTGGCTGAAACACCGTGGTAACGTCCTGTGATGGCATGCATACTCAGTGATCGGGGCGATTGCGGATGCAACATGTGGGGGTTCGGTGCTACGTATCCATTTCACTGGGGACGACCTAGCCAGAGTGCGGATGGCGGTCAGACCGGATGTTTTGTGGGAAACGATTCTCAGCTTTCACCGATTGCGGGAGCGCCGACGCGCGCTCATGTTCGGGGAATGGCGGTCGGAAACCCGCGCCCGGTTGAATGGTGAAACACGGCTGCTTGCCGCGCTGGTTCCGCCGCGGGGGTATTTCCCGGACTTTCTCACGCCTCCCGAAGGGGGCGGCGGGCTGGACGCGGGGCTGGAGGCGCTGCGGGCGACGCCGCCCGGACGGCTGCACTCCGAGCTGGCCCTCGCGGCCGCGGGACGCGGCGGCGGGGCGGTGCTGCCGGGCCGGCTCGCCGCGCTCGCCGAAGGCGCGCCCGAGCCGCTCGCCCGGCTCATAGGAGTCCTGCGCAGCTACTACCGCGCCGCCATCGAGCCGTACTGGCCGCACATCCAGGCCAGGGTCGAGGCGGACCGTGCCGTCCGCGGCCGGGCGCTGCTCGACGGCGGAGCGGGCGAACTGCTCACCTCACTGCCGCCGGTGCTCCGCTGGCGGCCGCCGGTGCTGGAGGCCGACTATCCCGTGGAGCGCGAACTGCACCTGGACGGGCGGGGGTTGCTGCTCCAGCCGTCGTTCTTCTGCCGCGGCAACCCGGTGGTCTACCGTGACGCCGCGCTCCCGCCCGTCCTGGTCTACCCCGCAGTCCAGAGCTGCGCGCCCGCCTTCAGCGAGACCGGCGGCCCCTCGCTCGGCCGGCTCGTCGGCCACACCCGCTCGACCGTCCTGAAGGCCATCCGCTTCGGCTGCACGACCAGTGAACTCGCCCGCAGGGCAGGGGTGTCGCTCGCCTCCGCCAGCCAGCACGCGGCGGTCCTGCGCGAGGCGGGCCTGGTGGTGACGCTGCGCCACGGCAACGCCGTACTGCACACCCTCACTCCGCTGGGCGCCGCCCTGCTGCGGGGCGGCGCCACTGCGGAGGCCGCGGGCTAGGCGCGGAAGGGCCCGGTCACCTCGTAGGTGATGCCGCCGGACGAGGAGCCGCTCGTACCGCGCTGGCTGGAGAAGTACAGCCGCTTGCCGTCGGGCGAGAAGGCCGGTCCAGTGATCTCGGACGAGGACTGGCCCGTGACCCGCAGGAACACTGCGACGATGTCGTTCGGCGTGATGATGCAGATCTCCAGGTTTCCGCCGTCCTCTGCGACGAAGAGATCGCCGGAGGAGGAGCCGGTGATGTTGTCGACGCCGGTCAGGGGGGCGGGACCGGGGTTGACCAGGCTGTCGTCGTAGGCCAGCTCGTAGGTGCTGTTCAGCAGGTTGACCTGCCAGACGCGGTTGTCGCCCTTGGTGGTGAACCAGACGGTGTCGCCTGCGTAGTGACAGCCCTCACCGCCGTTGAAGTGCTTGGCGCCGGAGACCTGGTTGCGGGTCGCGGTCGGCGAGCCGTCCGGGTCGGGCACGTTCTGCCAAGTGAAGGAGCCGGAGGTGCCGGAGCCGGCGACGAGCACCTGAAGGGTGCCGGAGGAGAGATTGCCCCATGTGGTCGGGATGAACCGGTAGAAGCAGCCGTTGGACTCGTCCTCGGTCAGGTAGATCACCCGGCGTACCGGGTCGGCGGCGGCAGCCTCGTGCTTGAACTTGCCCATGGCGTCTCTGCGGGTGCTGGTGCCACCCCACGGGTTGGTCTCGTAGACGTAGCCGAGGGAGACTTCCTCGCAGGACAGCCAGGTGTTCCACGGGGTGGCGCCGCCGGCGCAGTTCTGCCGGGTGTTGGAGAGGATGCGGTACGCGCTGGTGATGGTGCCGGAGGAGTTGAACTTCACGGCGCTGGCGCCGCCGCCGGGGTTGATCTCTGAGTTGGAGACATAGATCCAGCCGCTGCCGTCGGCGAAGCAGGCGCCGCCGTCGGGGGCGTTGTGCCAGGTGTAGGAAGTGCCGGAGACGGTCTGCCCGGAGCGGGCGATCACGCGGCTGGTGAACCCACTCGGCAGCTGGATGCCGTTGGCGTCTGCCGCGCCCAGCGAGCCGTACGGACTGGGGCCGTTCTGGGCCGGGGCCGCATATGCGGCACCGCGCATCAGGGTGCCGCCGAAGGTGGCGACGGAGGTGCCGATGACCGCTCCGCGCAGGAAGCTGCGACGTTCCACTTGTCACTCCAGGTGAGGTGACCGCCCCGTGGCGCCGGTCGGCGCCCGGGGTTGCGCCGGTACGGGAACCTATGAGTCGCGAATTGACAGCACGTCAACGGGTGGTGACGCACGGCGGTCGAGTCCGCGGGGTTTCGGCCACCCGGCACCGTCACCCGGGGGGTCCCGAACCGATCGGGCGTACCGTCGGGGTATGTCTGTTACATGGGTTGTGCCGGGATCGGGAGGAATGTCGGTGCATGCGGGCGACGAGGAGCACCGCACCGACAGCGAAGAGGAAGGCCGGTACTCGTACGAGATCCACGGCAGCGGCGCCTTGCTCGTCTGGGTGAAGCGGGGCGGCGAAGCCGACAGCATCCACATTGCGTACGGGCCGGGCGCATGGATCTCCGTGAGCGGCACCAGCAGGGGCTTGTAGGGCTCAGGCCTTGAGGCCCTCGTACGTCACCGATGTGAGCTGCTCCGACGCCACCCAGAGCCGCTCGCCCGCCGCGTCGTTGCGCGTCCACATCGCCCGCTGCGCCGGCGCGGGCGCACCGCGCCAGCCCAGCTTCGGCCCGGTGAACGAGTCCGGCCGCACGCCCGGCGCGGTGGCCGCGTACAGCGTCGGCAGCGCGCCCGACTCGGCGGACTGCGCGATGATCCGGTTGCCGGCCTGCATGAACCGCTCGGCTGTCTTTCTGCCGTCCATCCGCGCGCCCGCGGTCTGCAGATTGGTGGCCGCATAGCCGGGATGGGCAGCGGCCGCGACGACGTCTGAGCCCGCCGCGACCAGCCGCCTGGCCAGCTCGTGCACGAAGAGCAGGTTCGCCGTCTTGGAGCGGGAGTAGGCGACCCAACGGCGGTAGCGGCGCTCACTGTTGAGATCGCCCATGTCGATATTGGCCAGGACGTGCATGAAGCTGGACAGGCTCACCACCCGCGCCCCCGGGGTGCCGAGCAGTTTCGGCAGCAGCAGCCCGGTCAGCGCGAAATGCCCGAGGTGGTTGACGCCGAACTGCGTCTCGAAGCCGTCGGCCGTCTGTCGGTATGGCAGGGCCATCACACCGGCGTTGTTGATCAGCAGGTCCAGGCGCTCGTACGGACAGCTCGCCGCGAACTCCCGTACGGAGGACAGTGCCGCCAGGTCCAGCGGCCGGAACTGCACGTCGGCGCCGGGGACTTGGCGGGCCATGTGCTCTTCTGCCCGCTTGCCGCGGGCCTCACTGCGGCACGCGAGAATCACTCGCGCGCCGCGGCGGGCCAGCTCCTGGGCAGTGACGAGTCCGATGCCGCTGTTGGCTCCGGTGACCACGGCGGTACGTCCGCCCTGGTCCGGGATGTCGCCCGCGTTCCAGCCCGACATGGCTGAACTCCTCGCTAGGGAACCTCGATCGGCCCACCCTACGAACGTTCAGGCCGCGGAGCCACTGCCGACGACCAGGTCTGTGCTCAGCCGCTCAGCCGCTCAGCCGCACTTCGTACGCCGTCACCGACACCGACTCGTCGTCCAGGCAGCCCCCGCTCCCCAGATCGAACCGCTGCTTGAGCAGCGGCGACGCGACGAACGGCCGGCCGGCCGCGGAGCCGATGAGACCCCGGGACAGGACCTGCGCCCCGGTGAAGGGGTCCCGGTTGTCGATCGCGTACGGCGTGCCCTCGCGGTCCAGGAAGACCGCGGCCTGGCGGCCGTCCGGCAGCAGGACCGCGACCCCGCGGCCCGGGGTCAGCAGGGAAAGCGAGCAGAGTGCTAGCCACTCACTGCCGAGGCGGAGCTGGAGCTGCGTGTCCGTCTTCTCAGGGGCGATCGTCATCGGGCAGCGGTTCCTTCCAGAGTACGGATTTGCAGTACCGGCAGGTCCGGCTTGACCTGGTCGCGCTCGGGCACGAACTTCACCGTCGGGTCCGGGACTTCGGGCGCGTTCACGAAGGAGACGAAGCGGCGCAGCCGTTCCGGGTCGTTGATGGTCTCGGCCCACTCGTCGCGGTAGCCGGCGACATGGTCCGCCATCAGCGATTCGAGCTCGGCGCAGATGCCCAGCGAGTCATGGACGACCACATCACGTACATGACCGAGCCCGCCGTCGATCCGCTCCAGCCAGGTCGAGGTGCGTTCGAGCCGGTCCGCGGTGCGGATGTAGAACATCAGGAACCGGTCGATGAGCCGGACCAGTTCCGCGTCCGAGAGGTCCTGGGCGAGCAGATCCGCGTGGCGCGGGGTCGCGCCGCCGTTGCCGCCGACGTACAGGTTCCAGCCGTTGGCGGTGGCGATGACGCCGAAGTCCTTGCTCTGCGCCTCCGCGCACTCGCGCTGGCAGCCGGAGACCGCGGACTTCAGTTTGTGCGGGGAGCGCAGGCCCCGGTAGCGCAGCTCCAGATCGATGGCCATCTTGACCGAGTCCTGCACGCCGTAGCGGCACCAGGTCTGGCCCACGCAGGACTTCACGGTGCGCAGCGCCTTGCCGTACGCGTGCCCGGACTCGAAGCCCGCGTCCACCAGGCGAGCCCAGATCTGCGGGAGCTGGTCGACGCGCGCGCCGAAGAGGTCGATGCGCTGGCCGCCCGTGATCTTCGTGTAGAGGCCGTAGTCGCGGGCCACCTCGCCGATCACGATCAGCTTCTCGGGAGTGATCTCACCGCCCGGGATGCGCGGCACGATCGAGTACGAGCCGTTCTTCTGCATATTGGCGAGGAAGTGGTCGTTGGTGTCCTGGAGCGCCGCCTGCTCGCCGTCCAGGACGTAGCCGTCGGCGCCGATCGTGGGGGCCAGCGAGGCGATGATCGAGCCGACGGTCGGCTTGCAGATCTCACAGCCGTTGCCGCCCTTCGCCGCCTCACGGCCGTGCGAGTCGAGGAGCGCCGCGTACGAGGTGATGCGCAGCGCACGCACGATCTCGTACAGCTCCTGGCGGGTCTGCCCGAAGCAGCCGCACAGGCCCTTGTCGACCTCGACGCCCGACGCCTCCAGCTCGGCGTTGACCAGCTGGCCGAGCACCTTGACGCAACTGCCGCAGCCCGTACCGGCCTTGGTGCACTTCTTCACCTCTGGCACGGTCGCGCAGGAGTGCTCGGTGACCGCGCCGCGGATGGTGCCCTTGGTGACGTTGTGGCAGGAGCAGATGACCGCGTCGTCGGGCAGCGAGGACGGGCCGAGCGCGACCGGGGCGCCGAGTCCCGCGGGCAGCACCAGCTGTTCGGGCGAGACCGGGGGGACGGAGCCGGTGAGCGGGCGCAGCATGCCGTACGAGTCGGCGTCGCCGACCAGCACGCCGCCGAGCAGCTCGCCGTCCTGGCCGATGACCAGCTTCTTGTAGACGCCGGAGCGGGAGTCGGAGTAGACGACGTCGAGGCAGCCGTCTGCCGCGCCGTGCGCGTCACCGAAGGAGGCCACGTCCACGCCCAGCAGCTTGAGCTTGGTCGACATGTCCGCGCCGGTGAAGGTCTTGACGTCGCCCTCCAGCGAGCCCTCCAGCGCGGCGGCCGCCGTCTCGGCCATCTCGTAGCCGGGCGCCACCAGTCCGTACACCCGGCCGTCCGACGCCAGCGCGCACTCGCCGATCGCGAACACCGCGGGGTCGGACGTACGGCACTGGTCGTCGACCACGATGCCGCCGCGCTCGCCCACGTCCAGGCCCGCGTCGCGGGCGAGCTGGTCCCGGGGCCGTACGCCCGCCGAGAAGACGACCAGGTCGGTGGCGAGGACCGAACCGTCCGACAGGGCCATGCCGTTGACGGCGCCCGACTCGTCGACGGTGACTTCCTGGGTGCCGGTGCCCGTGTGGACGGTCAGCCCCATGCGCTCGATGGTCTTCAGCAGGGCCGCGCCGCCGCCGTCGTCGACCTGCACCGGCATCAGCCGGGGCGCGAACTCCACGACATGCGTCTTGAGGCCCAGCCCCTTGAGCGCGCCCGCCGCCTCCAGGCCGAGCAGTCCGCCGCCGACGACCGCGCCGGTGGTGGCCGTCTTCGCGTACTCCTCGATCGCGAGCAGATCCTCGATCGTGCGGTAGACGAAGCAGCCCTCGGCGTCCTTGTTCGGCACCGGCGGTACGAAGGGGTACGAGCCGGTGGCCAGGACGAGCGTGTCGTAGGCGAAGGTCCGCCCGGCGCGCGAGGTGACCGTGCGGGCCGCCCTGTCGATGGTCTCGGCCGGGTCGTCGAGGTGCAGCTCGATACCGTGGCGCTCCATGAAGTCGCCCTCGACCAGAGAGAGGTCGTCCGGGGTGCGGCCCGAGAAGTACGAGGTCAGCTGGACCCGGTCGTATGCGGCGCGGGGCTCCTCGCACAGCACGACGATCCGCGCCCGCCCGGCGACGCCGCGCTCTGCGAGGGCCTCCAGGAATCGCTGGCCGACCATCCCGTGGCCGACGACCACGATTGCGGGGGTGGGCATCGCAGGCATGTCAGAGGCCTCCATCATTGGTGAGCAGGTGGAGCAGGGGCACGGAGTCCGGCAGGGCCTCGTCGCCCTCCCAGGCCCGGGCGAGCGCGCCGACCGCGGCGAGATCCCCGAGCAGCACCCCGCCGACGAGCCGGTCCCCGCGGACGACGACCTTGCGGTACGCGCCCCGGGTGGCGTCGGCGAGCTGGATGACGTCGTCCCCCGGGCGGGGCGTCGGATCGCCGAAAGCGGCGAGATCGAGAGGGCCGGCGGCGGTGCCGCCCGCGCCGGTGATGGCTGCGGTTGCCGCGGCCGGGACTGCCGGGCCCGTCAGGGTCAGCCGGGTCAGGGCGCGGGTGCCGGTGTAGCGGGCGGCTGTGCCGGTGAGTACGGAGGCCAGGACGTCCGCCTGCTCCAGCGCCGGGCCCGCCAGGCCCTGGACGATTCCCGCGTGTTCCGCGCAGTCGCCGATGGCGTGGATGTACGGGTCCGAGGTGCGCAGCTCGTCGTCGACGACGATGCCCTTGCGGACTTCCAGCCCGGCGTCCAGCGCCAGAGTGACCCTGGGGCGCACGCCGCACGCGAGGACGACGAGTTCCGCGTCCAGCGCGTACCCGTCGGCGAGTTCGACGGCGCTGACCGCCGCGTCGGGGCCGCAGTGCAGGCCCCTCACCCGGCACTCGGTGTGGATCTCCACACCCAGTGCCTCCAGGTGGAGGCGGAGCAGATCTGATGCGGAGACGTCCAGCTGGCGCTCCATGATGTGCTCGCCCTGCTGGGCGAGCACCACCTTCGCGCCGCGCGTGGCCAGGGCGCGGGCCGCCGAGACGCCGAGCAGCCCGCCGCCGACGACGACCGCGCGGATGCCGGGACGTACGGCCGCCGACAGCGCTGCGCAGTCGTCCAGCGTACGGAAGGGATGCACCCCGTCCGGGAGCCCGTCGCCGATCCCGCGCAGGGGCGGCAGCACCGGGTTGGAACCGGTCGCCAGCACCAGCCGGTCGTACGCCACCGAGGTGCCGTCCGCACAGTGCACAAGACGCCGGTCCCGGTCGACCGCGGTGGCCCGCACGCCGCGCCGGACCGGAACGTCGGGCAGGGCGATGACCTCGGGGCCGTACCGCCCGGCGAGGACTTCCGCGAGCAGCACCCTGTTGTACGGGGCATGCGGCTCCTCGCCGAGAACGGTGACGGGGACGCCCGCGTAGCCGAGCCGGCGCGCCAGCTGTGCGCCCGCCGTCCCGCCGCCGATCACCACGATCTCTGAAGCCATGCCTGCAGCCTGCGGCTTCGGTGTTACCCGGCAGGTTCTCCTCTGTTTCCCGCGGGGAACGCTGCCCTCAGCGTGCCGGGGGCGGGTGTGTGAGGGGACCGGGATTCACGCGCCCGCCACCCGCCCGCTCGGGTAGTGTTGCCGTCTCCAGCAGTGGACCGTCGTAGGAGGTGAGACCCATTACCGCAGGTGCAGGCTGGGTGCTCTCATCTCACGGCCGCGCGGTCGATCCGACATAGGTGACCGCCCCGCGGGAGCGCCCTCAGGCTTCCCGAAAGGCTTCCATGCCGGCTTCACCGTCACTTCTTCCTCTCTCCGCCATCGTCACCAGGCTCCGCGCCGCCGGCTGTGTGTTCGCCGAGGACGAGGCG
The DNA here is from genome assembly GCF_042888505.1 of Streptomyces sp. NPDC002870. Classification (NCBI taxonomy): domain Bacteria; kingdom Bacillati; phylum Actinomycetota; class Actinomycetes; order Kitasatosporales; family Streptomycetaceae; genus Streptomyces; species Streptomyces sp. NPDC002870. Next base: position 24,912 of record NZ_JBIAPW010000036.1, on the reverse strand, counting down.
CGACTGCTCACCTCCACGGCAATGTCGCAGTCCGAACTCGCCGCCATGGTGGACCGGCGGGTCGCCGGGCTGCCCCTTGAACACGTCCTCGGATGGGCCGAGTTCTGCGGTCTGCGGGTGGTCGTCGAGCCCGGGGTCTTCGTGCCTCGCCGGCGCACCGAGTTCCTCGTGGCGCAGGCTGTCCGCCTCGCCGGGCCGGGGGCTGTCGTCGTCGATCTGTGCTGCGGTTCCGGCGCCGTGGGCGTCGCGCTGACGGCGGCGCTCGAGGGGGCTCAGCTGCACGCCGCCGATGTCGACCCGGCCGCGGTGCGGTGCGCCCGGCGCAATGTCGGGCCCGTCGGGGGGCAGGTGTACGAGGGCGACCTCTTCGGGCCACTGCCCGCCGCGCTGCGGGGCGGGGTCGATGTGCTGGCCGCGAATGTGCCGTATGTGCCGACTGGGGAGGTCGGGCTGCTGCCGCCGGAGGCGCGCGAATACGAGCCGCGGGTGGCGCTCGACGGCGGCGCGGACGGGCTTGACGTACTACGGCGGGTGGCCGGTGCGGCGTCGCGATGGCTGGCGCCCGGCGGGTGCCTGCTCATCGAGACGGGCGAGCGGCAGGCGCCGGGGGCCGTCGAAGCCTTCGCCCGAGGCGGGCTGGCGCCGCGGGTGGCTGTCTCCGAGGAGCTGTACGCCACCGTCGTCATCGGAACCAGGCCCGTGGACTCGCCCTAGTACCGAAACGGCCTTTGGCGTGACCGGTTGCCAGACTGTCCGTCGGCCGCTGCGCCGCCCGCCCCTTCCCGGAACCTCAGACGTCGCTCAACACTCCCGGGCCCGCTCCCGTCAGGCCCTGGGGCCCGACGGGAGCGGGGACACGGCGGGTACTCCGGGACGGTGTGAACCGGCCCGTCAGCTGCCCTGCGCGCCGCTCGCCCGGCGGCGCAGGAGCAGGGTCCCGCCGACGGCGGCCGCGGCCAGTACGGCCACGCCCGCCGCGATCTTGGTGATGTCCGGGCCGACGCTGCCGCCGACGCCGGTGTGCACATGGCCGCTCGGCCGCTTGTGATGCCGCACCGCGAGGTCACCGGTGGCCGGCTTGTCGTTCTTGCAGCTCACCTCGATGGGGTAGGTCCCGGGCTCGGTGTCGTGGGGGACCTTGAACCGGCCGACCACGACCTTCTTGTGCGTACCCGCCGACAGACGGAATCCGCCCGCGCCCAGCGACCGTGCGTCTCCGACGCCGCGGCCGCCCGGGCCGCAGGCGGCGGTGTTCACGGTGATGGTCGCGCCCGGCGCGGCGGTCGACGGGAACGCCTCCATTACCGCGAAGTCCCCGGCGTACGCCCCGTGGGCGCCGAGCCCTATCGTGGCGGCTGCCGGCGCGGTGGCAGGCAGCAGGCGGGCGGTGGTGCGCATGGGGCTCCTCCGGAGAAGCACGGTGGTGCGAGTGTCGTCCTCGTTTCTCTGAGATAAGGCGCAGCCCGCGGCCCACGCCTGCTGATGGGCAATCAGATTCGATGGCCCGACTCGGCGTGTCGTGCTGGACGCCGGACGTTGTCGCAGGTCATGGCGGGTGATGGGGAGTCGGATGGGGGATTGGGTCCGACGCGTGCTGAACGGGTGAGGGCGGCCCCGGCCGGCCGAACCGGCTCGCTGGGCATGGGCTTGACCTCAATCATGCTTGAGGTACCAGTCTCATCCTCATGGACCTCACAACGCCTGAAGCCGTGCGCGCAACCGTGCTCAAGAGCACCGTGCCCGAGGCCGTGCCTGCCACCGCGCCCGAGACCGTGCGTGCAACCGTGCCCGAGAGCACCGCGCCCGAGAGTGCCGCGCCGCTGAAGCTCGCCGTCATCCTCTCCAGCAACCGTGAAGGCCGCTTCGGCCCCGTCATCGCCGACTGGTTCCTCTCCCGCGCCGCCGGACGCGAGGATTTCACCGTCGAACTGATCGACCTTGCCGACGCCGACCTGCCCACCGCCCTCTCCTACAGCCCCGGCCCCGCCGTCCGCGCCGAACTGGCCAAGGTCTCCCCGAAGCTCGCCGACGCCGACGCCTTCGTCGTCCTCACCCCCGAGTACAACCACTCCTTCCCCGCCGCCCTCAAGAACCTCATCGACTGGCACCACACCCAGTGGCAGGCCAAACCCGTCGGCTTCGTCTCGTACGGCGGAATCTCCGGCGGCCTGCGCGCCGTCGAGCAGCTGCGCCAGGTCTTCGCCGAAATGCATGCCGTCAGCGTCCGCGACACGGTCTCCTTCCACCAGGCCGGCACCCACTTCGACGGCGATGGGCGGCACAAGGACCCCGCCGCCTGCGACGCCGCCGCCAAGACGATGCTCGACCGGCTCGCCTGGTGGGGGCACGCCCTGCGGAACGCCAAGTCCAGCCACCCGTACGCCGGTTGAGGGCCGACCGTACTGATCGGGCCGCTGGGCGAGCGGCTGGCGAGCGGCTGCGCCGCAAGCGTCGTCACAGATGCCGGGACGTTGGGCAAGAGCCGTGCGTACGGTGGCCTGACCGACCGGTTATGGACCGCGACCCGAAGGAGCCCGTCAGTGGCCCAGGCACTGACCGTACTGACCACGACCGACAGCGCCGCGAAGGCGGAGGAGCTGGCGCGCGGCGCGGTGGAGGCGAGGCTGGCCGCGTGCGCGCAGATCTCCGCGCCCGTCACCTCCGTCTACCGCTGGAAGCACGAGGTCGAGACCGCGGAGGAGTGGCAGGTCCTCTTCAAGACGACGCAGGCCTGCTATGCGGCGCTGGAGTCGCATCTGGTCGCCGCGCACGACTACGAGACGCCGGAGATCATCGCGACGCCGGTGGTGGCCGGCAGCGCCGCGTATCTGGCGTGGATCGACGCGGAGACCACGGCGCCGTGACGATGTCTGCCGACCAGCTCCCGTTCTTCGTCTACGGCACGCTGCGCCCGGGCGAGTGCAACCACGATCTCTTCCTGCACGGCCGGACGGCGACGGAAGAGCCCGCGCTGCTCACGGGCGCGGTGCTGTACGAGGGCCCCGGCTATCCGTACGCCGTCCTCGACGCCGGCGGCGGCACAGTCGCGGGGGAGCTGGTGACGGCGGCTGCGGGGGAGTACGGCGAGCTGCTCGCGGTACTCGACCACCTGGAGGAGTACACCGCGCCCGGCCACCCGCGCAATGTGTACGAGCGGGTGGCCCGCGACGTCCTGCGCCCGGACGGCACGGCCGTACGGGCCTGGGTGTACGTCGCGGCGCCGGGTGTGGCCGCGGAGCTGCGGGCGAAGGGCACGCGGATCCGGGGCGGCGACTGGTGCGGCCGGCTGAGCAGCTGACCTGGGGCTATGTCACGTGTGCGCGTTCCACCCGGACCGCGCACACCTTGAACTCCGGCATCCGCGAGGTCGGGTCGAGCGCCGGGTTCGTCACCGAGTTGACCCGGCCGTCGCCGGGCCAGTGGAACGGCATGAAGACGGTGTCGGGCCGTATCCCGGCGGTGATCCGGGCGGGCCCGACGGCCCGCCCGCGCCGTGACACGACGGCGAGCGGCTCGCCCTCGACGGCCCCGACTCGCTCGGCGAGCAACGGATGCAGCTCGACGAAGGGCCCGGGGGCGGCGGCATTGAGCTCATCGACCCGCCGGGTCTGCGCGCCGGACTGGTACTGCGAGACGACCCGCCCGGTGGTGAGCAGTACGGGATAGGCCTCGTCGACCTCCTCGGCGGCGGCCCGATGCGCCACCGGGACGAAACGGGCGCGCCCGTCGGGGGTCGCGAACCGTTCGAGGAAGAGCCGGGGCGTGCCGGGATGGTCTCCGGAGGCCTCCTCGGGGCACGGCCAGAACACCCCGTCCTCCTGAGTGATCCTTCGGTACGTGATGCCGGAGTAGTCCGCCGGGCCGCCCGCCGACGCCCTGCGCAGTTCCTCGAAGACCTCCTCCGGGTCCGCGGGGAAGCCCTTCTCGTGGCCGAGCAGAGCCGCCAGCCCGCCCAGCACCTCCAGGTCGCTCCGTATGCCTGGTGGGGCCTGCACCGCCTGGCGGCGCAGCAGGACACGGCCCTCCAGATTGGTCGTCGTGCCTGTCTCCTCCGCCCACTGCGTGACCGGTAGCACCACGTCCGCGAGCGCCGCCGTCTCCGACAGCACCACGTCCGCGACGGCCAGGAAGTCCAGCGAGCGCAGCCGCTCCTCCACATGCCCGGCCCGGGGCGCGGAGACCACCGGGTTCGAGCCCATCAGCAGCAGCGACTTCACATCACCGCCCAGCGCGTCCAGCAGTTCGTACGCACTGCGCCCCGGGCCCGGCAGCGTCTGAGGCTCAACCCCCCACACCCGGGCGACATGCGCCCGCGCCGCCGGGTCGTCGAGCTTGCGGTAGCCCGGCAACTGGTCGGCCTTCTGGCCGTGTTCGCGGCCGCCCTGGCCGTTTCCCTGACCGGTCAGGCAGCCGTAGCCGGACAGCGGCCGGCCCGCGCGGCCGGTCGCCAGGCAGAGGTTGATCCAGGCGCTCACCGTGTCCGTGCCCTTGGAGTGCTGCTCCGGACCGCGCGCGGTCAGCACCATCCCCGACTCGGCGCCGCAGAACATTTCCACCGCTTCGCGCAGTTGGGGCACGCCCACGCCGGTGATCCGCTCCACCAGCTCCGGCCAGTGCGCCATCGCCGCGGCCCGCGCCTCGCCCCAGCCGCTCGTGCGCGAGGCGATGAACTCCTCGTCCGTACGCCCCTCGGCGACCACCAGGTGCAGCAGCCCGAGCGCGAGCGCCAGATCCGTCCCCGGCCGGGGCGCGAGATGCAGGTCGGCCTGTTCCGCGGTCCGTGTCCGCCGCGGGTCGACGACGATCAACGTGCCGCCGTTCTCCCGCAGTTCGGTCAGATAGCGCAGCGCCGGCGGCATCGTCTCTGCGAGATTCGAGCCTACGAGGATCACGCATCCGGTGCGCGGAATGTCCTCCAGCGGGAACGGCAGCCCGCGGTCGAGCCCGAACGCCCGCTGGTGCGCGGCCGCCGCCGACGACATACAGAAGCGCCCGTTGTAGTCGATCTGCGAGGTGCCCAGCACGACCCGCGCGAACTTCCCCAGCGAGTACGCCTTCTCATTGGTCAGGCCCCCGCCGCCGAAGACGCCGACCGCGTCGGGGCCGTACGTCTCCCTCGTACGCCGCAGTCCCGCCGCGACCGTGCCAAGCGCCTCCTCCCAGGTGGCCGGCTCGAGCCTGCCTGTGGCGGGGCGACGGACCAGGGGCTCGGTCAGGCGCACCCGGGAGGAGAGCAGCGCGGGCGCGGTGCGGCCCTTGCCGCACAGCGCGCCCCGGTTCACCGGGAAGTCCGGGCGCTCCACCACCTCGACCGCTTCCGGTCCGCCGCGCAGACTCATCCCGCACTGCAGGGCGCAGTAGGGACAGTGGGTCGGCGTGGCCGGGGCAGCAGCCTCGGTGGTGGTTTCGGACATACGCCCAGGTTGGGACGCGCGTGTTACGCGGGCGGGCACGCCGGATTACGGTCCGGGTACGCCCGGCTCCGCCCGCCCCCCGCGGCCCCGTGAGGAACCCGCGGTGCCTGTGAGGAACCCGCGGTGCCGTGAGGTACTCGCGGCTCCCCGTGACGTACCGCGGCTCCCCGTGAGGAACCCGCGGCGCGCCTCAGGCGCGGCGGCCGAGCAGCGCCAGCAGCCTGGCCTGGTGACTGTCGCCCGGCGGCGGCTCGATCGGCGGGGCGAAAAGGCCGGACTTCGACAGGCCAGAGGCGTACGGAGTGACCTCGTCGAGCGCGAAGCCCACCAGCACGTCCGGCAGCCGCTCCGGCGCGCCGATCGCACGGGACAGGTCCCAGCTGTGCACGACGGCGTCCGTGATCATCTGCGCGCAGTACGCCACCGCCGGGGTCTCGCCGTACGAGAGCAGCACCGTCTGCTCCAGCGCCCCAGGCGCCCCGAAGGCCTTCCGTGCGGCCCGCGCGGCCGCGTCCCAGCTGGCCCGCGGGTGGGCGCCGAGCACATCGCCGTCGTACGCGTCGCCCACCTCATCGATGCCCGCTCCATCCGTCACCAGGTCCGGCACCCACAGCTGCTCCGCGGTGAGATGGTTGACGAGATCGCGAACGGTCCACTCGGTGCAGGGCGTCGGGTCGTCCCACTGATCGGCCCGTACGGCGTGCACGCGTTCGGTGAAGAGCGCGAGCGCTTCGGCGTGTCGGCTGAGCAGGGTTGCTACGTGGTTTTCCATACGGTTCACTGTCGCGCGCTGCGGATGCCGACGCGAGTCTGTCGCCGCGTGTCACCGGGCAGCTGCGGCCAGCGCTTCCCTCACGCCGGGCTCCTCGGCGCCCAGGAACCGGGGATCCGGCGTGAACGCGGCGTCCACCGCCGCCTTGCCCGCCGCGATCATCTCCCGCGTCCCGCCGTAGTACCAGGTCGCGTCGTGGGGTTCGGCGACCCCGACGCCGTACGACTCGACCCCCGCGGCCCGGCAGAGCGCGACGGCCCGACGGATGTGGAAGCCCTGGGTCACCAGGACCGCGCGGTGGACGCCGAAGATCTTCTTGGCGCGTACGCAGGAGTCCCACGTGTCGAACCCGGCGTAGTCGCTGACGATTCGCTTGTCAGGCACGCCGCGGGCGGTGAGATACGAGCGCATGGCGTCCGGCTCGTCGTACTCCACGCGGCTGTTGTCGCCGGTGACGAGCACGACCTTGACCTTGCCCGCCCGGTACAACTCGGCGGCGGCATCCAGCCGGTGCGCGAGATAGGGAGTGGGGCGGCCCTTCCAGAGCCCGGCCCCGAAGACCACGGCGACATCCTGCGCGGGGACCTGCGCGACGGTGCGGACGCGGCTGTCGGCGACGGCGTGCATCCAGGTCGCGGGCGCGAGCGCGAGGACGCAGGCGAGCATGACGGTCTGCGCGATCCGCCGCTGGGCGCGCCGGGTTCTGGGTGCTTTGGGCAGTCGTAGTCTCACCTTCACGCCTGGTCAGACGCGGATTGGGCCGGATCGGTTCGGTCGGGGGACCTGTTTGGCCGGCGAGCAGTTCGGGCAGGGCGCACACCTCCCCGGCGTCTCGATCCCTGGGTGGCGGGTCTGACAACGCCGCAGGGGAGCCGGTGAGCCTGTGGAAAACACCCGTCACCCTCACGCAATGACCCGGCAATCTCTGCCCGGCAGGATCAGTCCATGACGGAGCCGGCGTACCTTCGCGAGTCCCTGCCCCTCGACACCACGCCCCTCGACACGAGGCCCCTCGACACCACGGCGCAGCTGTTCCTGCGCATCTCCGACCAGCTCGGCAGCCAACTCAGCCACGTCACACTGAACGGAACCCGCAGGCGCATGCCCCCGACCGAACGGCCCACCCTCGTCGCCGTCGCGCACGGCAGCCGCGACCCGCGCGCCCTGCTCACCGCCACCGAGCTCCTCGACCGGGTCCGCGAGCTGCGCCCCGGCCTCGACGTCCGCCTCGGCCACATCGAGCTGAACGAGCCGCTGCTGCCCCGCACCCTCGCCGCGCTCGAGGGCGAGCGGAGCGAGGACGGCGCCCGCGCCGTCCTCGTACCGCTGCTGCTCGGCCGCGGCTACCACGTCAAGCACGATCTGCCGCAGGCGGCCGCGGCCGTCCCCGGCGCGGACATACGCGTCGCCGCCCCGCTCGGCCCGCACCCCCTCCTCGTGGAGGCGCTCTGCTCACGGCTGGCGGAGGCGGGCTGGCAGCCCGAGGACGGCACCAGCCGCAGCGCCGGAGTGGTCCTGGCCGCCGCCGGCTCGCGCGACCCCGATTCCGCGTCCGACGCCCGTGACACGGCGGAACTGCTCAGCGAGCGCCTCGGCGGAGTGCCGGTCATTCCCGCCTACGCGTCGGCTGCCCAGCCCACCGTCCCCGCGGCCGTCCGTGCGCTCACCGCCCGCGGCCGCCACCGCATCGCGATCGCCTCCTACTTCGCGTTCCCGGGCCTGTTCGCCACCCGCAGCGCCGCCGCCTCGCCCTGGATCGCCGCCGCCCCGCTCGGCGCGCACCCGGCCCTGGCCCGGCTGCTGCTGCAGCGCTACGACGAGGCCCTGAGCACTGCGTACGCGACGCAGCGGCGCGAACTCGCACCCGCGTAGGCCAGCCGCGCACCGGCGCAGCCCAGCCCTGCGGCGGCGCGAACGCGCACCGGCGTAGCCCCCGCCGCGCACCGGCGCAGCCCAGCCGTGCGGCGGCGCGAACTCGCCCCTGCGCAGCCCACCTCGTCGCCCGTCCGCCGGCGGCTCCGGTTACCTTCGGTGCATGGCAGGCACCACCGGCACCACCTCATCCGGCCCCGACGCATACGACGTGGCTCCCGACGACGCTTACGACGAGGCGGCCACCGCACGCTGGGCCCCCGAGCCGGACAAACGCCCGGGCCGCACCGCTTTCCAGCGCGACCGCGCGCGCGTGCTGCACTCCTCCGCGCTGCGCAGGCTCGCCGGCAAGACCCAGGTGGTCACCCCCGGCACCCGCAACCAGGCATGGGACGCCAGCCCCCGCACCCGGCTCACCCACTCCCTCGAATGCGCCCAGGTCGGACGGGAACTGGGCGCGGCGCTCGGCTGCGACCCCGATCTCGCCGAGGCCGCCTGCCTCGCCCACGACATGGGCCACCCGCCGTTCGGACACAACGGCGAGCAGGCGCTGAACGACTTCGCCAAGGACTGCGGCGGCTTCGAGGGCAACGCCCAGTCGCTGCGGCTGCTGACCCGTATCGAGCCCAAGCGGTTCGTCCGCCGCACGGCGACACCGGCCGATGCCGGGGCGGGGAGCGGCGAGCTCGTCAGCGTCGGCCTCAACCTCACCCGGGCAGTCCTGGACGCCGCCACCAAATACCCCTGGCCGCGCGGCGGACACCCCACCGACCCCGACTCGGTGAAATTCGGCGTCTACGAGGACGACCTGCCGGTCTTCGAATGGGCCCGCGAGGGCGCCACCGCGTACCGCAAGTGCTTCGAGGCCCAGGTCATGGACTGGTCCGACGACGTGGCGTACTCCGTGCACGACTTCGAGGACGGACTGCACGCCGGCCATATCGACCCCAACCTCCTCCTCGCCGAACCGGAGCGCACCGACATCTGGCGGGTGGCGATCGGGCGGTACGTACCCGAGGACACAGAGCCGCAGGAGCTGGCCGAGGCCCTGGACCGGCTCATCGACCAGGAGTGGTGGCCGCACCACTACGACGGCTCTGCGGTCGCGCAGGGCCGGCTGAAGGACGCCACGAGCCAGCTCATCGGCCGTTTCTGCCTCGCCGCCGAGGGCGCGACCCGCCAGGCGTACGGCTCCGGGCGGCTCACCCGGTACGCCGCCGAGCTGGTCGTTCCGCGCGCCGCCCGCAACGAATGCGCGGTTCTCAAGGCCGTCGCCGACCGCTATGTGATGCAGCGCTCCGAACAGGAGGCGCTCCGCGCCGACCAGCGCATCGTGCTCGCCGAACTGGCCGAGGCGCTCACCGCCCGCGCCCCCGAGAGCCTCGACCCGCAATTCCGTGCTTTGTTCGACGCCGCCCCCGACGACCGGGCGCGCAAGCGGGTGATCGTCGATCAGCTCGCCTCGCTCACGGACGACTCCGCCCGCACCCTGCACACCCAGCTCACGGCCCGCCGCTGAGCAGCCGGGAGGGCCCCGCGGCGCGTCCGGGATGACACGCCCACGGGTCACTCCCTCTTCCGCCATAACGCTGCGTGCGGGACGCTCGCTGAAGGCTGTGCAGCGTAGAAGCAAAGAGGAGGCATCAAGTGGTCGACGCACATCGGACATTCGTCATCGTCGGTGGCGGCCTTGCCGGAGCCAAGGCCGCCGAGACCCTCCGCGCCGAAGGGTTCACCGGCCGCGTGATCCTCATCGGTGACGAACGCGACCACCCCTACGAGCGGCCGCCCCTGTCCAAGGGCTATCTGTCGGGCAAGGAGGAGCGCGACAGCGTCTTCGTCCATGAACCCGCCTGGTACGCCCAGGCCGACGTCGAACTGCACCTCGGCCAGACCGTCGTCGCCGTCGACCGCGACGCCAAGTCCGTACGCCTGGGCGACGGCACCGTCCTGCACTACGACAAGCTGCTGCTGGCCACCGGCGCCGAGCCGCGCCGCCTGGACATTCCCGGCACCGACCTGGTCGGCGTCCACCATCTGCGCCGCCTCGCCCACGCCGACCGGCTGCGCCAGGTGCTCACCGCACTCGGCCGCGACAACGGCCATCTGGTCATCGCGGGCGCGGGCTGGATCGGCCTGGAGGTCGCGTCCGCCGCCCGCGGCTACGGCGCCGAGGTCACCGTCGTCGAACCGGAACCCACCCCGCTGCACCAGGTCATCGGCCCCGAGCTCGGCCAGGTCTTCACCGAACTGCACCGCGAGCACGGCGTCCGCTTCCACTTCGGCGCCCGCCTCACCGAGATCACCGGCCAGGACGGCATGGTCCTCGCGGCCCGTACCGACGACGGCGAGGAGCACCCGGCCCACGACGTCCTCGCCGCGATCGGCGCGGCCCCGCGCGCCGCCCTCGCCGAAGCCGCCGGCCTCGCGCTCGCGGACCGGGCGCACGGCGGCGGCATCGCCGTCGACGCCGCGCTGCGCACCTCCGACCCCGACATCTACGCGGCGGGCGACGTCGCGGCCGCCCACCACCCGCTGCTGGGGTCCAGGCTGCGCGTCGAGCACTGGGCGAACGCCCTCAACGGCGGCCCGGCCGCCGCGCGCGCGATGCTCGGCAAGGACGTCTCCTACGACCGCATCCCGTACTTCTTCTCCGACCAGTACGACCTGGGCCTGGAGTACTCCGGCTGGGCGCCGCCCGGCTCGTACGAGCAAGTGGTGCTCCGCGGCGACGTCGGGAAACGGGAGTTCATCGCCTTCTGGCTGAAGGACCGCCGGGTGCTCGCCGGGATGAACGTCAATGTGTGGGACGTCACCGATCCGATCCAGCAGCTGATCCGCTCGGGCGACCCGGTGGACCCGGACGCACTCGCCGACCCTTCCGTACCGCTCACTTCCCTCAACAGCTGACGGGGAGTGTCACCGCGCCACCGTAGACTTCCGCGTGTGGCAGGCAGGATCAACGATGACGACGTGAAGGCGGTCCGGGACGCGGTCCCGATCGACGCCGTCGTTTCCGAGTACCTCCAGCTGCGCAACGCCGGCGGCGGAAACCTCAAGGGGCTCTGCCCCTTCCACGACGAGAAGTCCCCCTCCTTCCAGGTCAGCCCGAGCAAGGGTCTCTTCCACTGCTTCGGCTGCCAGGAAGGCGGCGACACCATCGCCTTCGTGATGAAGATCGACCATCTCACCTTCTCCGAGACGGTCGAGCGCCTCGCCGCGACGGCGGGCATCACCCTGCGCTACGAGGAGGGCGGGTACAACCCCACCCACCAGCGGGGCGAGCGCATCCGCCTGGTCGAGGCGCACAAGGCCGCCGCGCAGTTCTACATCGAGCAGCTGGAGACCGGCGCCGAGGCCGAGACGGGCCGCAAGTTCCTCGCCGAGCGCGGCTTCGACCAGGCCGCCGCCCAGCACTTCAGCGTCGGCTACAGCCCGCAGGGCTGGGACCACCTCACCCGCTTTCTGCGCGGGAAGGGCTTCAGCGACAAAGAGCTGATCCTCTCCGGCCTCTCCCAGGACGGCCGCCGCGGCCCCATCGACCGCTTCCGCGGCCGGCTGATGTGGCCGATCCGCGACATCTCGGGCGATGTCGTCGGCTTCGGAGCACGCAAGCTGTACGAGAGCGACAACGGGCCGAAGTACCTCAACACCCCTGAGACGGGCATCTACAAGAAGTCCCAGATGCTGTACGGCATCGATCTCGCCAAGAAGGAGATCGCCAAAACCAGCCGGGCCGTCGTCGTCGAGGGCTACACCGACGTCATGGCCTGCCATCTGGCCGGGGTCACCACCGCCATCGCCACCTGTGGCACGTCCTTCGGCGGCGACCACATCAAGATCCTGCGCCGGCTGCTGATGGACAACGCCACCGCCGAGGTGATCTTCACCTTCGACGGCGACGCGGCCGGGCAGAAGGCCGCGCTGCGCGCCTTCGAGGACGACCAGAAGTTCGCCGCCGAGACGTCGATAGCCATTACGCCCGGCGGCATGGACCCCTGCGAACTGCGCCTGGCCGAGGGCGACGACGCCGTGCAGAAGCTGGTCGAAACACGCACGCCGCTCTTCGAGTTCGCGATCCGCCACAGCGTCCTGCGCCACAACCTGGAGACGCCCGCGGGCCGGGCCGCCGCGCTCGACGAGGCCGCGCCCATCGTCGCGGGCATCAAGAACATCGCCATCCAGCACGAGTCGGCCGTGCAACTCGCCGGCATTCTCGGCATCCTCGACACGCAGTTCGTGGTCAAGCGGGTCGCCCAGCTCGCCCGCTGGGCGCGCGACCGCGGCGGCCGCGGCCCCGCGACCCCGTCCCGCACTCCGCGGTCGTACGAGAACCAGACGGCTCCGCAGACCTCCGCGGGCGGCCCCGCCCTCAACCTCCGCAGCCCCGCCCACCGCACCGAACGCGAACTGCTCAAGCTCGCGCTCCAGCACCCGGACCTGGTCTCCCCGGCCTTCGACGCGTACGGCGTGGACGAGTTCACCGCCCCGCCGTACGCCGCGGTCCGCCAGACCATCGCCGAGGCCGGCGGCGCCGAACAGGGCACCCAGGATTCCCCCGAGTACCTCGCCCGCGTGCGCGACGCCGCCCCGAACGACACCGTGCGCGCCCTGGTCACCGAGCTCGCCGTCGAAGCGGTCCACGCCAGGACGGTCGACGAGACGTACGCCGGCACCCAGCTCGTCCAGGTCCGCCTCCGCGCGGTCGACCGCCGCATCCGCGAGGTCCAGGGCACCCTCGCCCGCCTCGGCCCGCACGCCGACCCCGAGCACCACACGGCCGTGCAGAACGAACTGTGGGTGCTCCAGCAGTACGCCCAGTCCCTGCGCAATCAGGGCGCGGACGCCCTCTAGCCCCGCTTGGGTAACCGCCCGGTCACGCACTGGACTCAAAAAGTAGCCGCACGCCCCTCGTGGCAGTGATGTGTCGTACCCCACACTGGGGTGCGGTGCCTGAGTCCCCGGAGCGCGGCCGGTCCACCGACAGTGGACCTCTCACCCCCGCGGATCCGTTCATCGTGTACGGGACGGAAAGCGGTCCGGCCGCCTCCGTCCCGCTGCCGCACGCCCCCGAACCGGCAGCGATCACCCTGGAGGTCGCCCCCGTGCAGACCCAGACCCTGACCGAGACCGATGCTGTCGCGGCCGTCTCCGCGCAGGTCCCCGCGCAGAGCCGGGCCGTACACCCCGAGACCGTGACCGTTCCCGAAGCGGTCCCGGAGACTGTCGTCGAGGATCCGGTGGAAGTGCCCGAGCCTCCGGAACGACGGGCCGCCCGCATGGACAGCGCCGGGCCCTCGTCCGACCTGTTCCGTCAGTATCTGCGGGAGATCGGCAGGATTCCGCTGCTCACGGCCGCCGAGGAGGTCGAACTGGCGCGGCGCGTCGAAGCGGGTCTGTTCGCCGAGGAGCGGCTCGGCAAGACCCCCGACATCGATGACTCCCAACTCGCCGTCGACCTCGACAAATTGGTCGTCATGGGCCGGATGGCGAAGCGCCGGCTGATCGAGGCGAACCTCCGGCTCGTCGTCTCCGTCGCCAAGCGTTACGTCGGCCGCGGGCTGACCATGCTCGACCTCGTCCAGGAGGGAAACCTGGGCCTGATCAGGGCGGTCGAGAAATTCGACTACGCCCGCGGCTACAAGTTCTCCACGTACGCGACCTGGTGGATCCGCCAGGCCATGTCCCGGGCCCTCGCGGACCAGGCACGCACCATCCGCGTCCCGGTCCATGTCGTCGAGCTGATCAACCGGGTCGTCCGGGTCCAGCGCCGGATGCTCCAGGAACGCGGCTACGAACCCACCCCCGAAGAGGTCGCCGTCCAGCTCGACCTGCCGTCCGCGCGGGTCAGCGAGGTGCTGCGGCTGGCCCAGGAACCGGTCTCGCTGCACGCGCCGGTGGGGGAGGAGGACGATGTCGCTCTCGGGGATCTCATCGAGGACGGCGACGCGGCGTCCCCCGTCGAGTCGGCTGCCTTCCTGCTGCTGCGTGAACACCTCGAGGCGGTGCTCTCCACCCTCGGCGAGCGCGAACGCAAGGTCGTGCAGCTGCGCTACGGGCTGGTCGACGGCAGGCCGCGCACGCTCGAAGAGATAGGCCGGATCTTCGGCGTGACGCGTGAACGCATCCGCCAGATCGAGTCCAAGACGCTCAACAAACTCCGCGACCACGCCTTCGCGGACCAACTGCGGGGTTACCTGGACTGACACCGGGGCTCCGCCCCGGACCCCGCTCCTCAATCGCCGGAGGGGCTTAGATTTTCCGCCGGTCGGCTTGAATTCTCAGGACGACCGGCGGAAATCAAGCCCGTCCGGCGATTGAGGACACGCCCGAAGGGCGTACTGGGGGTCCCCCACGCCCGCAGGGCGTAGGGGGCGGGTCCGGCGGCAGCGCCCCCGGTTACGGGATGGGGGTACCTCCCACGGCCGCCAGGCCGTAGGGGGAGGGCGGGATGGGGTGAAGCCCGCCGCAGGCGCCTCCGCACCGCCCCCCTACTCCACCTCCACCACCGCCTGCGCGAACTGCGCCGCGTACAGTCGCGCATACGCCCCGTCCGCCGCCAACAGCCCCTCATGCGTGCCCTGTTCGACGATCGCCCCGTTCTCCATCACCAGGATCACATCCGCGTCCCGGATCGTGGAGAGCCGGTGCGCGATGACAAAGCTCGTACGCCCGTGGGCCAGGCGCGCCATCGCCTTCTGGATGAGCACCTCGGTACGGGTGTCGACCGAGCTCGTCGCCTCGTCGAGCACCAGGATCACCGGATCGGACAGGAACGCCCGCGCGATCGTGATCAGCTGCTTCTCGCCCGCGCTCACGCCCGAGCCCTCGTCGTCGATCACCGTGTCGTAGCCGTCGGGGAGCGTACGGATGAAACGGTCGGCGTGCGCCGCGCGCGCCGCCTCCTCGATCTCCTCCCGCGTCACCTCGCGGGACGCGCCGTACGCGATGTTGTCCGCGATCGTGCCCCCGAACAGCCAGGTGTCCTGGAGCACCATCCCTATGCCGGAGCGCAGTTCCTCCCGCGACATCTTCGCGATGTCCACGCCGTCCAGGCTGATCCGGCCGCCCGTGACCTCGTAGAACCGCATCAGCAGATTCACCAGCGTCGTCTTGCCCGCACCCGTCGGGCCGACGATCGCGACCGTATGACCCGGCTCCACGCTCAGCGACAGATCCTCGATGAGCGGCTTCTCCGGGTCGTACCGGAAGGCGACCTTCTCCAGCGAGACCTGCCCCAGCGGCTGTTCCGGCCGCTCGGCCGACGGAGCGTCGGCCTCCTGCTCGTCCGCGTCCAGCAGCTCGAAGATCCGCTCGGCGGACGCGACGCCCGACTGCACCAGGTTCGCCATCGAGGCGGCCTGCGTCAGCGGCATCGAGAACTGCCGGGAGTACTGGACGAAAGCCTGCACATCGCCGATGGACAGCGCGCCGGACGCGACCCTCAGTCCGCCGACGACCGCCACCAGCACATAGTTGAGGTTCGAGACGAAGAACATCAGCGGCTGCATCACCCCGCTGTTGAACTGGGCCCTGAAACCGGCCTCGTACAGCTCCTCGTTCTGCTCGGCGAAAGCCTGCGCCGACTCGTTCTGGCGCCCGAAGACCTTCACCAGCGCATGGCCGGTGTACATCTCCTCGATATGGGCGTTGAGTTTGCCGGTGGTCTTCCACTGCTGCACGAAGTGCGGCTGCGAACGCTTGCCGACCTTCGTCGCCACGAAGACCGACACCGGCACCGTCACCAGCGCGACCACCGCGAGGAGCGGCGAGATCCAGAACATCATCGCCAGCACGCCCACGATGGTCAGCAGCGAGTTGATCAGCTGCCCCATGGTCTGCTGCAGCGTCTGCGAGACGTTGTCGATGTCGTTCGTCGCCCGGCTGAGCACCTCGCCGCGCTTGGCCCGGTCGAAGTACGACAGCGGCAGCCGCGACAGCTTCGTCTGCACGTCCTCCCGCATCCGGAACACGGTCCGGTTGATCACCCGGATCGACAGCCGCGTCGCCACCAGCATCAGCAGACCCGCGGCCACGTACACCACCAGCGCCACCAGCAGCACATTGCCCACGGCGGCGAAGTCGATGCCGTCGCCGGGCGTGAAGCCCACGCCGGACAGCATGTCGGCGAGCTCGCCCTGGTCCTTGTCCCGCAGGTCGGCGATCGCCTGCTCCTTGCTGGTCCCCGCCGGCATCTCCCGGCCGACGACCCCCGCGAAGACCAGGTCGGTCGCCTGCCCCAGAATCTTCGGCCCGACCACCGCGAACGCGACGCTCAGCACACACGCCGCGAGCATCACCCACAGCGTCGTCCGCTCAGGCGCGAGCTGCCGCAGCAGCCGCTTGCCCGAGCCCCTGAAATCCATGGACCGTTCGACCGGTCCCATCATCATCCGTCCGCCCGGCCCGCTCATGCGGCCTCAGCCTCCGTCAGCTGCGAGAGCACGATCTCTCGGTAGGTCTCATTGCTCTCCATCAGCTCGTGATGGCTGCCGGTCCCCACGACCTGCCCCTCGTCCAGGACGACGATGCGGTCGGCGTCGCGGATGGTGGACACCCGCTGGGCGACGATCACCACCGTCGCCTCGGCGGTCTCGCGTGCCAGCGCCCCGCGCAGCGCCGCGTCCGTCGCGTAGTCCAGCGCCGAGAAGGAGTCGTCGAAGAGGTAGATCTCCGGCTGCTGCACCAGGGTCCTGGCGATCGCGAGGCGTTGGCGCTGCCCGCCGGAGACATTGGTGCCGCCCTGCGCGATCGGCGCGTTCAGCCCGCCTTCGAGATCCCGTACGAAGTCGGCGGCCTGCGCGACCTCCAGCGCCTGCCACAGCTCGTCGTCGCTCGCGCCGGGCTTTCCGTACCGAAGATTCGTGGCCACCGTCCCGGAGAAGAGATACGGCTTCTGCGGCACGAGCCCCACCGTCCTCGCCATCAGCGCCGGATCGAGCTCCCGCACATCCACCCCGTCGACGAGCACCTCGCCGCCCGTCACATCGAACAGCCGCGGTACGAGCCCCAGAAGCGTCGACTTTCCGCTGCCCGTCGACCCGATGATCGCGGTCGTCTCACCGGGCCGCGCCACCAGATCGACGCTGCGCAGCACCGACTCCTCGGCCCCCGGGTAGCGGAACTCCACGTTCCGCACCTCCAGATGCCCGTGGCTGCGCAACCGCCGTACGGGCGCGGACGGCGGCACCACGCTCGAATCCGTCGCCAGCACCTCCTCGATCCGCTCGGCGCAGACCTCGGCGCGCGGCACCTGCATGAACATGAAGGTGGCCATCATCACCGCCATCACTATCTGCATCAGATACGCGAGGAACGCGGTCAGTGCGCCGATCTGGATCTCGCCGCTGTCGATGCGGTGCGCACCGAACCAGACGACGGCGACGGACGACACGTTCACCACCGTCATGACGGTCGGGAACATCAGCGCCATCAGCCGGCCGGTGGACAGGGACACATCGGTCAGCTCGGTGTTGGCCCCGCGGAACCGCTCCTTCTCGTACTCGTCGCGTACGAAGGCGCGGATGACGCGGTTGCCGGTGATCTGCTCCCGCAGCACCCGGTTCACCGTGTCCAGACGCTCCTGCATGGTCCGGAACAGCGGCCGCATCTTCTTGACGATCAGCGAAACCGCGATGCCGAGCACCGGCACCACCGCGAGCAGCACCGCAGACAGCGGCACATCCTGGCCGAGCGCCATGATGATGCCGCCGACGCACATGATGGGAGCCGACACCATCAGCGTGAACGCCATCAGGACCAGCATCTGCACCTGCTGGACGTCATTGGTCGTACGGGTGATCAGCGACGGCGACCCGAAGTGCCCTACCTCGCGCGCGGAGAAGCTCTGCACCCGGTCGAAGACGGCGGCCCGGACATCGCGCCCGAGCGCGGACGCGGTCCGCGCGCCGTAGAAGACGGCGCCGATGTTGCAGACCACCTGGACGACGCTGACGGCGATCATGACCGTGCCGACCTGGAGGATGTAGCCCGTGTCCCCCTTCACGACACCGTTGTCGATGATGTCCGCGTTCAGGGTGGGCAGATAGAGGGTGGCGCTGGTCTGCAGCAGTTGGAGCGCCACCAGTACGGCGATGGGTTTCTGGTACGGACCGAGGTACGTCCGCAGAAGTCGTATCAGCACGCGCTGTCTCTCGGAGTCGGCAAGATCGAGGGGTCACCCCATCTTGCGGCACTCCACCCTGGGAACCTCAAGGGATTAATTCAAGGCAGGGTCAAGATGTCGGGTTGAACGCCCCGGGGTGGATCTGATCCCGCGTCGCGCCGTACTGCTGACGCACCGCCTGACCCACCGCGCGTTCCTCCTCCGACGGAACGATTTGCTCGCCCGCCTCGAAAGTTCCCGTGGACAAGCCGGGGGCAACCCCAACCGCGGCCCCCTGCCAGGCCGGTGGAGCGGCCCGCGACAGCGTCCCCTGCGAGACCCCGAGCGCCCACGCGGCCTGCCGGGCCGCGCCGACCGCGGCGTAGTCGGCGGGCTGCGGCACGACGACCTGCGCCCCGAAGATCGCGGGGGCCGCGGCCTGTACGGCCGGCAACTCGGCGGCGCCACCCAGCAGAAACACCCTGCGCACCTCGACCCCGCGCCCGCGCAGCACGTCCATGGCGTCCGCGAGTGAGCAGAGCATGCCCTCGAAAGCGGCTCGGGCCAGATGCTCGGGCCTCATCGACTCGCGGCGCAGACCGCTCAGCGTCCCCGCGGTGTGCGGCAGTTGTGGAGTGCGCTCGCCCTCCAGATACGGCAGCATCACAAGCCCGGACGAACCGGGCGTCGACTTCATGGCCAGCGCGGAGAGCTCATCGAGATCCTCCAGGCCCAGCAGCTCGGCCGTGCCGCGCAGCGCCCGTACGGCATTGAGCGTGTGCACCACCGGCAGATGCATCCCGGTCGCATCGGCGAACGACGTAATCATCCCGCTCGGATCGGCCAACGCGTCGTGGTGCACCGCCATCACGGAGCCAGAGGCCCCCAGCGAGACCACCGCGTCGCCGACCCCGACGCCCAGCCCGAAGGCCGCCGCCATCGTCTCGCCGGTCCCGGCGGAGATCAGCAGCCCCTCGGGCGTCGTACCCGCGGCATCGGCCGGACCGAGCACCTCGGGCAGCGCGCACTGGTGCCCGAGAGCCAGCTCCACCAGGTCGTGCCGGTACGAGCCGGACCCCGCCGACCAGAAACCGGTGCCGGAAGCGCCGCCGCGGTCCGTGGTCCTGCGGGCCGGCCGCCCGAGCAGCTGCCACACCAGCCAGTCGTGCGGCTGCATGACGGAAGCGACGCGCTGCGCCGACTCGGGCTCGGAGCGCGCCAGCCAGCGCAGCTTCGCCACCGGCTGCGCGGACTGCGGCACCGAGCCGACGGCCTCGGCCCAGGCCTGCCGCCCGCCCAGCGCGTCGATCAGATCCGCCGCGGCGGCCTGCGCCCGCCGGTCATTGCCCAGGAGCGCGGGACGTACGAGATTGCCCTGCGCGTCCAGCGTCAGCAGACCGTGCTGCTGCGCCGAGACGCCGATGGCCTGCACGCCTTCGAGCAGCCCGCCGGCCGCGGCCTCGCCGAGCGAGAGCAGCCACACCTGCGGATCGATCTCGGTGGCCTTCGCCTCGACGGGGTGCGGCGCGTATCCCTGGCGCAGCACGGAACCCGTGTCCGCGTCACAGACGACGATGCGCGTGAATGCAGACGAACTGTCCAAGCCGGCGACTATCCCCATGACACAAGATTCTGCCGCACGCGCGGTGGTACTACGTCACGCACGTCGGTCAGTGCTGCCGGTGGTCACGTATTAGTGGTGCCCCAGTCGTCCTCGCTGCTCGCGCTCCGCTCCCGCAGGGACCGCACCCGCTCGGCCACCGAGTCGGGAACCCGGTCCCCGACCTTGTCGCTCACCGCGTGGAAGGCCTTGCCCGCGGCCTCGCGGCTGTTGTGCGCCGCGGACTCCGCGGCATTGCGCACGGCGGGATTCTGGGAGAACTCGCGCACGGACTTCTTCAGCTGCTCGTAGCGCTCGCGCCCGGCTCGCGTGCCGATCACGTAGCCGAGGGCCAGTCCGGCGAGGAACGTCAGCTTGTACCGCATGGCTGCCACCCTTCCCTTGCGTCGGTGCTCGCCGCCTACCCGGTCAGGCCCGTGATCACCCGGGCCCTTACCGATTGGCGGAGCACCCCCCTGCTTGCGCTAATGTATGTGTCGCAGCGAGCACACGCCCCCCGGGACGCCCCGGGTAGGTGCGTTCGGTGCACACGCAGCAATCCCCTGTAGCTCAATTGGCAGAGCAGCCGGCTGTTAACCGGCAGGTTACTGGTTCGAGTCCAGTCGGGGGAGCGCGATCCCCTGTAGCTCAATTGGCAGAGCATTCGGCTGTTAACCGGAGGGTTGCTGGTTCGAGTCCAGCCGGGGGAGCAGCTACCGGAAGAGGGCCCCGCGGGGGGTCCTTTTTCGTGTCCTGGAGTACGTCGCGACGGCTTCACGACGACTTCTCGACGGCTCCTGGAACCGGGCAGGGGGCAGCGCAGTCCTCATGATTGTGCGTTGCCGACCATCCGAGGCAGGAGATCGTATGAGCGGCTATGCTGCGGCAGACGGCGCGCACATTTGTGCGCGACGCGCCGTTAGGGGCGGTAGCTCAGCCGGTTAGAGCAGCGGACTCATAATCCGTCGGCCGTGGGTTCGAGTCCCACCCGCCCCACCGCGCGCTACGCGTGCAGAAACGATCTGACCAGCGTTTTCCCTGGTCGGACGGGTCTTGCCGGTGATCGTGACGGCCCGTTTCTGCCGTTGTCCACTCAGTGTGTGGACAACGTGTGGACACCAGCGGCAACGACACGCCTCAGCCGCGTGTTCCTACGCGGCTTCCTGGCCCTGTCGCTCGTCCGCGCCGTCGTCCTTCGGGCTCGCTCCAGCCAGCCGGCTACGTCGGATGCAGCGACGCGGCCGACCACGAAGCGCACCAAGGTGAGGCGCTGACGCTGCCGCACCAAGGTGAGGCGCTGACGCTGATCCTCAGGTACTGCCGCGTGCGGATTCTCGACTCGGACCAGTTGCAAGCTGCCTTCGGTGCAGTGCGCGCGCAGCCACTTCTCTGCGGCAGCCGCCGCCTGCTCGGGGGAGCGCACGGGGGCTCTGATCTCCCCCAGCAGTTCACCGTCGTGCCGAAGCCGGGCACCTACTGGCCAGAGATCGCCGTAGCTCGCCGCATGGGCGTACACGACGGCCAGCCCATCCCTGAAGGCACTCTCTGGGATCTTCAGCGCCTGATGCACTCTGTAGGACACTTCGCGCGGGACGACGGAGAGCGTCGACTCAGCCTCGGCGCGCAGCAGCTCGGGCAGGACGCTGGTGTACGTGTCGGAGGTGATCTGCCGTGAGCTGTGGCCGAGTTTTCTCCTGCACGACCTTGATGTCGTTCCCTGCGAGCAATGAAAGGCTCGCTGAGATGTGCCGGGCATCGTGGAGGCGGACAGGGGGCAGCCCGGACAGCTCCACCAGGCGCTTGAATCGCCGGCTGACCCAGTCCGGGTGACCACCCCTGCCGAAAAAGCCGCCCACGAAGCGCAAATCGCCCCGCGCTTCCCCGAGGGGCGCCGCTACAGCAAGGCGACCACCCTCGTCACCGAAGACGACGAAGACCCCGCAGACATCATCCTGCGCACTCTCGAAGACCACCTGCTGCCCGCCTTCGAGTACAAACCCCGCTACGTCGGCCACCGTCCATCGATAGACCTCTTCGACAACGTCCTCGCCGCTGTCACCGCCGAACGCGACACCCCGTCGGCCCCCGACGACAACCACTAAGACCCCAAGGCCGAGCCGAACCCGCAGGATAAATCCGAGCCGGAGCCAGACGGGGGCGGCGAAGAGACGGCGGCCGAGGAACCGGCGCCGCAGAAGCAGGCATCCGGGGAGGCTCCGAGCCCCGAACGGGATACCACGCCCGAAGCTGCCCCCGTACCGAAACCCGACGACGTCGACAACGGCACGGAGCACCAGCCCGCCCCCGAGGCGGGCCCCGCCACCAGCCGACGCCGACGTGAGCGAAGCCCGAAGCGTCGCGCGGCGGCCGCCGCCACCGGCCCCGCCTCCTGACTCGACCGAGGGGCGCGGGCAAGACCGCGCCCCTCCCGGGGGGTCATGAGCAATGACACCGGAGCCATCGCTCGCACACGCTATGAGACCGGATACCTGGCACGGATCGGCGGTGGCTTCTTCGGGGACCCGTTGGTTCGGAAACGGCCCGATAGACGCAAGCGCGAGGGCCTGATGCCGGCGATCCGTGGGAACATCCCCGCGGGTGCGGGGCCGCCCCGTACAGCAGCAGTGCGGCGAGCAAGCCCAGCGGAACATCCCCGCGTGTGCGGGGCCGACGCTGCGTGACAGTCCACACAAACCCTTGATCATCTCGCGGTGGCCGCACGCATCAGGCGTCGTAGTAATCGCCGTCGTCAACCTGGACCTTCGCCTCCAGAACCTCCGCCACCGCGCATCGTCGCGATCACCGCATCGCTGGGTTCTTGGACACGATCCGCCCGGCGCTCCACCACATCGGGGCCACCGCGAGGCCGGGATCGGCAGCGACCACCGCTTCCCAATCCGCTGCGGTGATGTCCTGGCCCTCACCGTTAGTTGTATCCGCCTGGTTCGTCGCCTGCCACCTTGACCTGCTTGCGGTAGGCCCCCGGCGGCGACCCGAAGTGCCGTTTGAAAGCTTTGGCGAAGGCGAACTCCGACGTGTACCCCGTGTGCTGCGCGATCGTGCTCAGCGGGGTCGGCGATCGGTGCAGCAACCGCGCCGCGGTGGCCATCCGCCAGTTGGTCAGGTAGGTCAACGGCGGCTCGCCGACCACCGAGGCGAAGCGGCGAGCGAACGCCGCGCGGGACAGCCCGGCCCGGGTGCCCAGCGACTCCACGGTCCAGGGATGGCCGGGATCGTCGTGGATCGCCTTCAGGGCCGGGGCAACTACCGGGTCGGTCAGCGCGGCCGCCCAACCCCGGGTCCGCTCCTTCGGTAGTTCGGCGTACCACGACCGCAGGATGTACAGCAGCAGAAGATCGATGAGCGCCGTGACGACCGCGTCCGAGCCCGGCTGCCGCGCGTGGAACTCGGCGCACAGCTGATCGACCGCCGAGCGCAGCACCGGGTGGCGGCCGGGAACCGCGGGGAGGTGGATGACCTCCGGTAGATCGCTGAACAGCGGATGCGGGCGATCAACGTCGATCGCGTACGCGCCGCACACCAGCACCGTGCGCGGCCCTGGTCCGTCCACGGTGACCTGGCCGATCGGCGAGGAACGGTCCACGCGCTCCGGTACGAAGTCCACCGGATCGCGGCCCGGCACGTCGCACAAGGTGTGCCCGCTGCCGCGCTGCAGGAACACGATGTCGCCGGGGCCGAGCGCGAGCGGTTGGCCGTGCGGTGGCAGCAGATGGCAGTGCCCTTCCACGACCACGTGGAATCCAGCTCCTGAGATGGGTTGGAACTTCAGGGCCCACGGGGCGTGTGCGTCGGTGCGAGTCACCATCGGACGTCCCGTTCGCAGGACTTCGAGGGTGTCGCTCAGGATGTCCACAGCACCACTCTAGCGCCTGTACGGCGAGACGATATGACAGGGAATCGAGATCTTAAGTCATTCACCGTCTCGATGTGGAGGCGTACGTTCTTGCCATGGCGGTTGCCGAACCCCGCACTGCATCGACGAAGGAATGGATCCCATGTCTCTGGCTGGCAAGAAGATCGTGATCATCGGTGGAACCTCCGGCATCGGCTTCGCGGTAGCCCAACAGGCCGCGGCGGCCGGCGCGGACGTCGTGGTCGCCTCTAGCAATCAGGACCGCG
Organism: Streptomyces sp. NPDC002870; assembly: GCF_042888505.1. Classification (NCBI taxonomy): domain Bacteria; kingdom Bacillati; phylum Actinomycetota; class Actinomycetes; order Kitasatosporales; family Streptomycetaceae; genus Streptomyces; species Streptomyces sp. NPDC002870. The sequence continues at coordinate 1,009 of NZ_JBIAPW010000036.1, read as the reverse complement.
TGGACGCCGCGACGAAGCGGTTGGGCGAGCCGGCCGAAGGCCGCCGCCTGGACGTCGCCGACGGCAACGCCATCGCCGCATTCTTCGAGCAGGTCGGGGATTTCGACCACCTCGTCTACACCGCGGGCGAATCTCTGCTGATCAAGCCGTTGGTCGACACCACCCCGCAGGAGGCCAGGGCCGTCTTCGAGCGCCGGTTCTGGGGCGCGTTCCTCTCCGCCAAGTACGCTGCACCGCGACTGCGCGACGGCGGCTCGATCACTTTCAGCTCCGGCGTCCTCGCGATCCGCCCACTGTCCGGAACCGCGCTCACGGCAGGTATCACCGGCGGCATCGAGGCCTTGTCCCGGGCACTCGCCGTCGAACTCGCCCCTCTGCGCGTCAACGTGATCCAGCCCGGTGTGATCCGTACCGAGCTGTGGGACGGCAGTGTCCCAGACCCGGAGGCTTTCCTCCAGGGCGCCGGGTCCGAGCTGCTCACGCGGCGTGTCGGCACTGCCGAGGAAGCCGCGGCGGCCTATCTCTTCGTCTTGGCCAACGCCTACGTCACCGGCACCACGCTCGCGATAGACGGCGGCGCGGCACTGGTGTGACATAGGCGCCACACATAACAGCCAACGGAGCAACGCCGCACCGACGCGACGCGTTCCTTGCCGCGGCAGTCGACGACGCGAGGCCGACCAGACGTGCGGATGCGAGCCGCCCGGCCCGAAGCGGAGACCCGGTCGACCTGACCGTCCCGGAGATCCGCCGCCTGATCGGCGCACTGTTCAGCCCGCCGATCACAGCCCTGAACGCACTCCTGCACTGGTCGAACTGGCGCAGAAGCCACCAAGCTTCGGCACGTCGCAGCCACTACCGGCAGCGGCTCTCCGCCCCCTCCAGCGCGTAGATCGCGAAGTCACTCTGGAGTACTAGTACTCCAGTTGTGCTTCTCCATTTGTCCTGGTCAGCGTGCCTGTTTCGAGTCTAGTGGGCTGACGCTGCATCAGGGCGGTGGTGGTTCGTG
>NZ_JBIAPW010000035.1:10020-93574 GCF_042888505.1 Streptomyces sp. NPDC002870 | reverse complement strand
ACGCGCCCCTCGACGAGGCTGGCGACCCCACCGAGAAGTTCGCGGCCTTCCGCGAGGTCATAGCCAAGTACGCGGCGGTGCCGAGCGAGCCCGTTCCGGACCGTGCGCCCAAACTCGCCTTGCCTGCCGTCGCGTTGAACGAGAGCACTTCGCTGGTCGCGTGCGCGTCCGCATTCGGCGGCGCGCGCGCCTCCCTGCGCCCGATGTCGATGGAGCAGCTTGAGCAGGACTTCGGCTTCGTCCTGTACGAGACCGTGCTGTCCGCCCCCGGGCCCGCCCTGCTCGAGTTCGAGCAGGTATGCGACCGCGCCCAAATCTTCCTCGACGGCCAGCCCGTGGGCGTACTGGAGCGGGAGAACCACGAGCGGGCCCTCGCCTTCACCGTGCCCCACGCGGACACCGTCCTCTCCGTGCTCGTGGAGAACCAGGGACGCGTCAACTACGGACCCGGCATCCATGACCGCAAGGGCCTGATCGGCAAGGTCCTCCTCGACGGCGCGGAGCTCACGGGGTGGACCAGCCGCCCGCTGCCGTTGACCTCCCTGGACGGGCTCCCGTTCGCTCCAACGACGGCCACCCCGACCGGGCCCGCGCTCTACCGCGGCACCTTCGAGCTGGCAGAGACGGCCGACACCTTCCTCCACCTGGACGGCTGGACGAAGGGCAACGCCTGGATCAACGGCTTTGCCCTCGGCCGCTATTGGTCCCGCGGTCCGCAGCGGTCGCTGTATGTCCCCGCGCCGGTGCTGCGCAGCGGAACCAACGAGATCATCGTGCTCGAACTGCACGCGGCACACCGGGCCCGCACCGTGGCCCTGCGGGAGACGCCCGACCTCGGCCCCACCGAGGAGTAGAGGGGCGGGGAACTGACGTACGTCATCGGCCGGGCGCCGGACGTGTCCCGGTACCGCTGGTATCTCGACAGCGCGAACCGGAGGGTTGCGTGGGCGGTTTGCCGGCGAGGACGGGGAGGGGGAGCCGGGGGTGGACGAACGCGCCGGTGCTCAGCGCCCAGATCCCGCGTTAAGAAGTGCCCCGAGCTCAACCGTCAGCTGGCAGTCTGCGGTGCGCGGGGACGGCATTTCCATAACCTGGCGACCGGCGTCTTGGATCTGCAGGGACACCGCGCGGGCTTCGCTGTCGTCGGGAGAGCACACGAACAGCCCGGGTACGAGCACCATGTCGTGAACTCCACCGTCGACTCCCTCGAGCAGACGCTCCAGCTCAGGCAGTGGCCCAGTGAAGCGACGGCCGAACCCCTCGTTGTGCCCTCCTCGCCGTCGCACTCGTCTGCGTCGCCCATTGACTGCACCCGTTCTGTCGTGGTTCATTATGTGAGATTCTGTTGAATAAAGTTCTGTTGAGTGCGTTTCTGCGGGTGAGGTGCTCAGGGTGAAGAAGACGTCGACGCTGCTCGCTGACGGCCGCGAGCTGATCCATTACGACTCCGCGGAAGCCGTCGTGCGTGACGCGGTCGATCAGCGGCCACTGGAGCCTGTTGCCACCACCTCCGAGATCCGCCACGACCGGCTGCTCGGCGACACCGTCACCGTCGCCTCGCACCGGCAGGGCCGCACCTACCACCCGCCCGCCGACCAGTGCCCGCTCTGCCCGTCGAAACCCGGGCGTCTCACCGAGATCCCGGCCGCCGACTACAACGTGGTGGTCTTCGAGAACCGCTTTCCCTCCCTGGCCGGCGCCCAGGGACGCTGTGAGGTGGTCTGCTTCACCTCCGACCACGACGCGTCCTTCGCCGACCTCATCCCGGCCCGCGCTCGCCTGGTGCTCGACGCCTGGACCGACCGCACCCGCGAGCTCTCCCAGCTGCCCGGCGTGGTCCAGGTCTACCCGTTCGAGAACCGCGGTGAGGAGATCGGCGTCACCCTCGGCCACCCGCACGGCCAGATCTACGCGTACCCGTTCACCACCCCGCGCACCGCCCTGATGCTGCGCTCGCTCACCGCCCACCGCGAGCGCACCGGGCGCAACCTTTTCGACGACATCCTCGCCGACGAGCTCGCCGACGGCAGCCGGATCGTGCTGACCGGCGAACACTGGACGGCCTTCGTGCCGTACGCGGCGCACTGGCCGTACGAGGTGCACCTCTACCCCAACCGCCGGGTGCCCGACCTGCTCGGCCTGGACGAGTACGCGCGCGCCGAATTCCCGCACCTGTACCTGGAATTGCTGCGCCGGTTCGACCGGATCTTCGGGCCAGGGCAGCCGCCGACCCCGTACATCTCGGGCTGGCACCAGGCTCCCTTCACGGGGGGCGGACTCACCGGCGCCGACGCGGCCGACCGCCGCGATTTCGCGCTGCACCTGGAGCTTTTCACCATCAGACGTACGTCAGGCAAGCTCAAGTTCCTGGCGGGCTCCGAATCCGGGATGAGCGCCTTCGTCAACGACGTGCCGCCGGAGTCTGCCGCGTTGCGACTGCGAGAGGTAGCGAGTAGGTGACTACCCTGCCCAAGAAGCTGCTGGTCACCGGCGGAGCCGGATACGTCGGCTCAGTGATGGCCGCGCACCTGGTCGCGGCCGGCCACCAGGTGACCGTACTGGACGACCTGTCCACCGGGTCGGCGGACGGCGTGCCCGAGGGTGCCCGCCTCGTGGCGGGTCGGGTGCAGGACGCCGTCACGATCCTCGACCGCTCCTACGACGCGGTGCTGCACTTCGCCGCGTCCTCTCAGGTCGGCGAGTGGGTCGCCGACCCGGAGAAGTACTGGCGCAACAACGTGGCCGGCACCCTCGAACTCCTTGCCGTCATGCGCGCGTCAGGAGTCCGTACCCTCGTCTTCTCCTCCACCGCAGCCACCTACGGCGAACCGGCCGCCATCCCCATCACCGAGTCCGCGACGACTGCGCCCACCCACCCCTACGGCGCGAGCAAACTCGCGGTCGACCACATGATCGGCGGCGAGTGCGCCGCCCACGGCCTGGCTGCGGTCTCCCTGCGGTACTTCAACGTTGCCGGCGCGTACGGCAGACATGGCGAACGGCGCGACCCCGAGTCGCACCTCATCCCACTGGTGCTCCACGTCGCCGAGGGCCGCCGCGCCGCGATCTCCGTCTACGGCGACGACTACCCGACGCCCGACGGCACCTGCGTGCGTAATTACATCCACGTCGCCGACCTCGCCGGGGCCCACCTGCCCGCCCTCGACAAGGCGCCACGCGGACAGCACCTGATCTGCAACCTCGGCAACGGCAGCGGCTTCTCCGTCCGCGAGGTCATCGAGACCGCCTGCTGGGTCACCGGCCACCCCATCCCGGCCACCACCGAGCCGCGCCGGGCCGGCGACCCCGCCGTCCTGGTCGCCTCCGCCGACCGCGCCCGCGACCTCCTCGGCTGGCAGCCCACCCGCACCGACCTGGCGGAGATCATCCGCGACGCCTGGACGTTCACACAATCCCTGGGGGAGGACGCACGATGACGCACGCCGCGTTCGAGATCGCATTCAAGAACGTCTACGGCCGGGAGCCGGAAGGCGCGTGGGCCGCGCCCGGCCGGGTCAACCTGATCGGCGAGCACACCGACTACAACGACGGCTACGTCATGCCGTTCGCCCTCCCGCACACCACCAGGGCCGCGGTCGCCCGCCGCGACGACGGCCTGCTGCGGCTGCACTCCGACGTCATGGACGGCGGCGTGGTCGAACTCCGCCTGGACGACCTCGCCCCCGGTGCCACACCCGGCTGGGCCCGCTACCCCGCCGCCGTCCTGTGGACGCTGCGCGAAGCCGGCCACCCGGTCGGCGGCGCCGACATCCACTACGACAGCACGGTCCCGGTCGGCGGCGGCCTCTCCTCCTCGGCCGCCCTCCAGGTCGCCACTGCCCTCGCCCTCACCGAACTGCACGGCGTGGACCTGCCCCGCCAGGACCTCGCCCTGCTCTGCCAGCGCGCCGAGAACTCCTACGTGGGCGCGCCAGTCGGCGTCATGGACCAGACCGCATCCGCCTGCTGCACCGAGGGCCACGCACTGCACATCGACGTCCGCGCCCGCACCCAGCGCCAGGTCCCCTTCGACCTCGCCGCCGAGGGACTGCGGCTCCTGGTCGTGGACACCGGCGTCAAACACGCCCACGCGGACGGTGCCTATGGACAACTCCGGGTCGGCTGCGAGGAAGCCGCCGCCTTCCTGGGCCTGCCCGCCCTGCGCGACCTGCCCCACGACGGCCTCGACGCTGCCCTGGCCGCTCTCCCCGACGACCGCCTGCGCCGCCTCACCCGCCACGTAGTCACCGAGAACCGCCGCGGGGGGGGGGGGGCCGCCCGCCCCCCCCCCCCCCCCCCCCCCCCGCCCCCCCCCCCCCCCCCCCCCCCCCCCCCCCCCCCCCGCCCCCCCCCACCACCCCCCCCCCCCCCCCCCCGACCGCACCCCCGAGATCGGCTCCCTTCTCACCGCCGGCCACGCCTCCCTGCGCGACGACTTCCGCGTCTCCTGCCCCGAACTCGACCTCGTCGTGGAGATTGCCCTCGCCACCGGCGCCCTCGGCGCCCGAATGACCGGCGGCGGCTTCGGCGGCTCGGCCATCGTCCTTGTGCCCGAAGCCGTGGCGGAGGCGGCCAGCACGGCGATCGCCGCGGCCCTCCCGCAGGCCCGCCAGTTCACCACCACGCCGAGCCCAGGGGCGCGCCGACTCTGGTGAGACGGCGGCATCCGGGCTTCCCGAGAGCGAGCGGCGCACCGCCCAGGAACATTCAGCAATCCAGGTGACAGCACGCTCTGCCCAGTTGCCCGGTGCCGCCGTCGGCCGGGGAGCCGACCTCACCCCGTCGGCGCGCTGATCTCCCTTTTGAGAATCTTGCCGCTGGGGCCGGTCGGCAGCGTGTCCACCAGCCACACTTCGCGCGGGTACTTGTACGCCGCCACCCGCTCCTTGACGAACTGCCGGAGCTCGTCGGGCGTGACCTGCGCCTTCGGGCGCAGCACCACCGCGGCCGCGATCTCCTCGCCCAGAAGCGCGTTTGCTACGCCCACCACCGCGGCCAGCGCAACGGCCGGGTGCTCGTGGAGCACCTCCTCGATCTCGCGCGGGTAGACGTTGTAGCCGCCACGGATGATCATGTCTTTCTTGCGGTCGACGATGTACAGGTAGCCGTCCTCGTCCTGGCGCGCGAGGTCGCCGCTGCGCAGCCAGCCATCCGGGATGGCGGTCGCCGTCTCCTCCGGGCGGTTCCAGTACCCCTTCATCACGTTCGGCCCGCGGACGGCCAGTTCGCCGATCTCGCCGGGAGCCACGTCCTGGCCCTTGTCGTCGAGGAGCCGCACCTCCACGTCCTTGATCGGGGTGCCGATGGACCCGGCCTTGCGCGGCCGGTCGGGGTGGTTGAAGGTGACCACCGGACTCGTCTCGGACATGCCGAAGCCCTCCAGCACCACGCAGCCGAAGCGACGCTCGAAGCCGTGCAGGATCTCCACCGGCAGCGAGGCTCCGCCGGAGACGCACATCCGCAGCGTAGACACGTCGGCCTCCGACGGGTGCTGGAGCAGCGCCGCGTACATGGTCGGTACGCCCTCGAAGATCGTCGCCCGGTCGCGGGCGATGGCGTCCAGCACGGCCTGCGGGTCGAAGCGGGGGATCAGGGTGAGCGAGGCGCCGGCGCGGACGGTCACGCTCATCGTGCAGATCTGGCCGAAGATGTGGAACAGCGGCAGACAGCCCACGACCACGTCCTCCGCCGTCATCCGCTGCACATGGACCGCGTTGATCTCGGTGTTGTGCCGCAGCCCGGCGTGGGTGAGCGTGGCGCCCTTGGGGCGGCCGGTGGTGCCGGAGGTGTACAGCAGCACGGCCACGTCGTCGGCGTCCGGGTCGCTCACCTCCGGCAGCGGCTCGTGACCGGCCAGCAGGCCCGCGAAGGCGGCGGGCTCGACGGCCATGTGCCGCACTCCGGCGGCGGCCGCGCCCTGCGCGCCCTCGCCCGGCGCCTGGTGCCACTCGAAGAGCATCTCCGCGCCCGAGTCGCGCAGGTGGTACTCGGTCTCCCGGGTCTTCAGCAGAGGGTTCATCGGCACGACGACCGCTCCGGCGCGCAGCACGCCGTAGTACAGGACGACGAACTCGGGAACGTTGGGCAGCATCAGAGCGACCCGGTCTCCTGGCCGTACGCCCTCGGCCCGCAGCAGCGCGGCGGCGCGGGCGCTGCGCTCGTCGAGCTCCGCGTAGCTGGTGACCTGGCCCCCCAGTCGCAGCGCGGGGCGTTCCGGCTGTCGCCGTGCCGTCTCCACCAGGAACTCCGCCAGATTGGCCATGACCGCCTCCACGAACGTCGCCGTCGAAATCCGTTGTTCACATTGACGACATCGTGCAGATGTCCGTGGCGACGGCCTATGTGCGGTACGACAGCGTCTGCCCTCCCGGATTGTTCCCGAGTACAAAACAGGGGCGTTACGCTGCGGGAATGAACCTCTCAGGGGTGGTCTCCGCGCTTCATGCGAGTCTGCCGGAACTGGGCGAACGGATGGCGCAGCGCATCCGCTCGGACGTCGATGCCTACAAGGACGAGTCGCTGATCCCCTTCGACTCGCTGCGCCGCTCGTGCACCGCCAACGCGGACCTGCTCCTGAACCAGCTCGGCCGCGCGGGCGCGCAGGACCCGAGCCCGGCCCGGGAGACCGGCCGCCTCCGCGCCGAGCAGGGCGTGCCGCTGGCGGACACCCTGCACGCGTACCGGATCGGCTTCGAGCTCCTGTGGACGGAGGTCCTCGCCGAGGCACGCACCCATCCCGAGGTCACCGACGCCCAACTGGTGTCCCATTCCGCGGAGATCTGGGCCCTGTTCGGCCGTTACGCGGAGGCGGTGGCGGCGGCCTACCGGGAGACGACCGCCGAGCTGACCTCGCGGCGTCAGGCGCGCCGCTCGGCACTGGTGGAGGCGCTGTTCACCGGCGTCATCGCCGACCACACGCTGTGGGAGGCCGCTCGCGAGCTGGGTCTGCCCGACCGCGGGCCCTACGTGGTCGCCGCGGCGGCGGCCGACGCTCCCGGCGAGGAGCCGCTGGCGGGGACGGAAACGGCGCTGCGTCAGGCCCGGGTCCACTTCGCCTGGCGGCTGCTGCCCGACCAGCAGATCGGTCTGGCCGCCGTACCCACGGCGACGGCGGAGAGCACCTGCCTGCGCATCCTGCGCCGCGCGGGCGCCCGCGTAGGTGTCAGCCCGTGCTTTCACTCGCTGCGGGACACCCCCCAGGCTCTGCGCTTCGCCCGTCTGGCTCTGGCCGGCCTCCAGGGCACCGGCCCCGGCGTCGCGCGGTTCGACGACAACCCGCTGGCCATGGTCGTCGCAGCCGCCCCGGCCGAGGCGGCGCACCTCATGGAGGTGGTCCTCCAGCCGCTGCTCGATCTCCCGGCCGCGGAGCGTTCCCGTCTCCTGGAGACCCTGGAGCACTGGTACGCCGCCGCCGGCTCCGCCACGGACGCGGCGCGGAGTCTCTTCGTCCACCCCAACACCGTCCGCTACCGGCTGCGCCGCGTCGAGGAGCTGGCGGACCGCTCCCTGTCCGATCCGCGAGCGGCGGCGGACATCGGCGCGGCGCTCCTTGCGGTGCGTCGGGCGGGCGTGTCATTGGAACCGTTGAACGGCGCAGGACGGAAAGGTGCCGTCTGACCAGCGCAACATGAGATCGGCCTGATCAAAGCCTGTAGTCGTGGTTTTTCGCACAAGCGGTCAGTCCGCCAGAGCGGCTGGACGTACGGCCTTTGGCCCGAAGCGTCGGCGAGCACGGTCTGTGGCTGCTTCGGCCGCGCGAGCACGGGCATCGCCAGGATCCAGAGAAAGCTGCCAGTAGGCGCTGCCGGCCGGCAGCAGACTGTCGACACGGATCGCGAAGGCGCGGACTCTCGCTCGCTGCAGGCCGAGGTCGGTCAGTAGCCCCAGGGCAGCTGCGGCAAGGGCCGGTGAGTGGTTGGTCGGTTCCGGCAGCGTGCGCGTGCGTGTCGTGGAGCTGTGGTCGGCGTACCGCACTGTGAGGGTGAGCCGTCTGGCGATCTGGCTTGCACCGCGCAGGCGTTGGCCGATCTGGTCGGCAAGTCCCAGGACCGATCGGTGATGCCATGCCGGGTCGAGGCAGTCCCGCTCCAGCACCAGGTCGGCGACCAGGTGCGCTGCCGGTTCCGAAGGGGCGACCGGGCGGGGGTCATGGCCGCGGGCGCGTTCGGCCAGTAGCCGGGCCGAGCCGGCTCCGAGGAGCCGTTGCAGGGTCGCCGCGGGTATGTCGGCGACCTGGCCGATGGTGTGCAGTCCGTGTTTGGCGAGAGTGTCCGCCGTGGCGCGGCCGATCCCGGGCAGCGCGGTGACCGGGCGGGGGTGGAGCCAGTCGGCGGCCTGCCCGTCGCGGATCCAGGTGGTGTCGCCCGGCGCGGACGCGTCGGCCGCCATCGCTGCCAGCATCCGGTTGCCCGCGAGCCCGGCGCTGCTGTCGATGTCGTAGAAGAGCTTCAGCCTCATCATCGTCATCTGGACCATGTCGTAGGGAGAGAGGTCGAAGTATCGGAGCGCCGACGTCAGGTCGAGCTGGACGGCGTTGGGCGGGATGGCCTGCACATGAGGCGTGACACCGGACATCAGTTCGATTATGTCCCCGTACTGGGCCTCGGTCAGCCCAGCGAGCAGATGGAGGTGGGCGATGTGCCGCTGACGTGTGCTCATCCCGCACTCCCTGGGCTTCGGTGGCCGAACTTCTTCAGATCAGCCGAGCGGGTGCCGGCGGGCTGGAGGTCGGCGTACGGGTGCAGCCGGGCGCCCGCGGTGCCGTCGGCCAGGGTGCGTTGCGGCTGGGCGGGGGTCGGGTGCGGACGGCTCTCGCCGAGGAGGGCGAGCGCGGCCTCGGGGCCGTTGTCCCGGCGGGCGGCGGCGATCTCGTCCAGGTCCCAGGCCATGGAGCCGACGACGGTACGGCGGGTGCCGCGCACCTGGACCGTGCCGCGCACCAGCAGCAGCCCGCTGTGGAAGACGGTGTGCGCGCAGGCCTGGTGGGAGTCCTCGAAGAAGGCCAGGTCGACCAGGCCGGAACCGTCCTCCAGGGTGACGAAGATGATCCGCTTGCCGCTGGCGATCGGCGGGGTCTGGGTGGAGGCCCGTACACCCGCGACGAGCACCTGCTGACCGGCGCGCATCCCGGCCAGATGCGCCGTGTCGGTCGCGCCGATCTCGCGCAGCAGCCGGTGGTGGTGCTCCATCAGGTGCTTGGAGACATCGATGCCGAGGGTGCTCAGCTCGGCGCTCAGTGCCTCGCGTCCGGTCATCTCCGGCAGCCCGCTCGGCTCCGCCCCACCGACAGCGCCCGCGTCGATGGGCAGTTGCCCGTTGCCGGCCGACCGGGTGCGGGAGGCTCGGTGGAGTTCGGCGATCTGCAGCAGCAGGTCGCGTCGGGTGAGGCGGCCGTCGTGGAGACAGTTCAGGGCGCCGATCTCCGCGAGTCGTTCGGCGACCGGTCTGCTGGGATGGGCCCGCTGCCAGAAGTCGGACAGCGATCCGTACGGCTGCCCCTCCTCGATGCGTGCACACTCCTCCTCGCTGATGCCGTGTACGGCGGACAGTGCCAGCCGCACGCCCCACTGCTCTCCGCTGGACTGCTCCACGGTGTGCTTCACCTTCGAGTGGTTGATGTCGACGGGCAGAACCGGCACGCCACGCCGACGGGCGTCGGAGACCAGGACGCGCTTGGGCCACATACCGGGATCGTGTTCGAGCAGGCCGGCCAGCAGAAAAGCCGGATAGTGCGCCTTGAGCCAGGCACTCTGCAGGGCCGGTACGGCGAAGGCGACCGCGTGCGCCCGGCAGAAGCCGTACGCGCCGAAGGCCTCGACGGTCTTCCAGACCTCGTCCCGGACGGCCGCGCTGTAGCCACGCGCGCGTGCCAGCTCGTGGAACCAGTCCTTGATCCTGGGGAGCCGGTTCTTGTCGCCGAGCGCGCGCCGGGCGATCTCCGCCAGTGCGCGGTCGCAGCCGGTCATCACCGAGAAGGTCTCGATGATCTGCTCGTGCCAGATGGTCACGCCGTAGGTGTCGGCGAGCACCGGCTCCAGGTCCGGGTGGGCGTACGCGGGTGTGCCGCCGTGGCGAGCGGCGATGTACCGCTCGGGCATGCCCCCGGCGACCGGACCGGGACGGAAGAGACTGATGTCGGCAATGACGTCCTGAGGATCGCGTGGCTGCAGTCTGGACAAAAGATCTTGCTGACCAGGTGACTCCAATTGAAATAGGCCCAGGGTCTGGCTCTCCTGGATGAGCTTGAACGCGAAGACGTCGTCGAGCGGCACCTGCTTGGGGTCGTCGAGGTCGATGCGGTTGCCGGTGGTGCGTTCGATCTCGGTGATCGCATGGGCCATCGCGGACTGCATCCGCACGCCCAGGACGTCGAGTTTGATGTTGCCCAGCGCCTCGATCTCCTCCTTCGCCGCCATGGCCATGGGGTAGTCGCCCTGCGGGGTGGGCTGCACCGGCAGCCGGTCCAGGAGGGTGGCGTCGCTGATGACCACGCCGCAGGGGTGCATGGCCATGCCGTGGACCAGGGAGTCGAGACCTTCGGCGAGCTCCCACAGGGGCCCGTACCGGTCCGCCTCGCCCGCGAGCTGCCGCAGTTCGGGCAGTTCGGCGAGCGCGCCGGTGATGTCGGCGGCCCTCAGGTGCGGGAAGCTCTTGGCGATCCGGTCGACCTCCGCCGGCGCGATCCCCAGCGCAAGACCGGTGTCGCGCAGGGCGCGGCGGGCCCGGTAGGTCTCTGGCATGGCGGTGACCGCGACCCGCTCCTTGCCGAACCGTTCGAAGATCGTGTCGTAGCACTCCAGCCGCCGGGCGGACTCCACGTCGATGTCGATGTCGGGCAGCGAGGCCCGGCGCACGCTGAGGAAGCGTTCGAACAGCAGGCGGTGGTCGAGCGGGTTGGCCGTGGCGATGCCCAGCGCGTGGCAGGCCATCGATCCGGCGCCCGAGCCGCGGGCCGCGACCCGGATGCCCTTGGCCCGGATGTCGGCGACGACCTGGCCGACGGCGAGGAAGTACGAGTCGTAGTTCAGCTCGGAGATCACGGCGAGCTCCTGGTCCAGCCGGTCGAGCGCCGTCCGGTCACGGTCCAGGCCGCGCCGGACCAGCCCTTCCTCGCACTGCCGGCGCAGCAGCTGTGCGGCTCCGCCCGCTCCGGGTTCGGCGCCGAAGAGGGACGGTTCCGGGAAGTGCCGGGCGCCGAGCCCGAGGTCCGCGATGGGATCGACGGTGCACCCGACCGCCGTGGCAGCGGTGTCCGCCATCAGGCGCCGCGCCCGCCGGACGTCTCCTCCGGCGCACTCGGCGACCATCCGCGCGACGACCGCCATCTCTCGCTCGCCCTTGAGCCAGCGCTGTCCGCTGTCCAGGTGGCGCCGGTCGATGGGGCGCAGCAGCCGTGCGGCGTCCAGGACGTCGGCGAGGCGGTGCTGGTTCGGGTCGGCGTAGCGGACGGCGTTGGAGAGCACCGCGGTGGTGCGGGTGCGATCGGCCAGCGCCAGGGTGCGGGCAGCCAGCCGAAGCGATCCCGACTCCGTGCCAAAACGTTTCTGCGCAACGATCTCCAGCCGGACTCCCCTCCCGAAGATCTCCCGCCACGGCGCCAGCAGCTTCACCGCGACGTCTTCTCGTCCAGCCGTCAAGGCCCGTACCGGTTCCGAGAGCGGTCCGAGCAGCACAGTCAGGTCAGGGCCGCCGTACTTGCGCAGCGCTTCCCACGGCACCACTGGTGCCGCACCGGCCCCGGCACGGGCATGGGCGGCTGACGTAATGCGGCACAGCCGCGCCCATCCCGCCCGGTTCTGCGCGAGCAGTACGAACCGCAGCGGCGGCTCGACGACATGTGCACCACCGCGCGCCGGAGTGCGGTGCCGCTGGGCAGGCGGCGCGGGCGCAAGAGCCTCCATCGCCAGGTCGATGCCGAAGATCGGCCGAATTCCGGTTCCAGCGCACGCCTGTGCGAACCGGACGACCCCGGTGACCGTGTCCCGGTCGGTGAGCGCGAGCGCCGTCATGCCCCGCTCGGCCGCCCGCCGGACGAGATGCTCGGGGTGGGCGGCACCGTAGCGGGCGGAGTAACCGGACGCGACGTGCAGATGGGCGAAGCCCGCCATGCCGCACCTCCATCACTACACCCCTTTTCGGCCATACATCCGATATGTTCATCGTACGCTCGTTCGATTACTCTAGCCCTATCGGCCCCGGTCAGCGACCAGGTTCGAACGCATCGGCGATTCCTTGGCGAGAGAAGCAGCGGCCGAAACAGGCGCCGCCGTCACCTCCCCAACCGGGCAGCACAGTTGGGGGAAATCGCCCCACGGGGCGCACCACGCAGCCGCCATTCAGCGACCCAAGGGGACGGACGAGCGACGGTTTGCAGCCCGAACGACACTTTCCGTAACGGGTCGAGTCTCAGGTCGGTCGCGTCAGCCCTCGGGATTCACGTCGCGGTCAGATCGGCCGACTTGTTCCATGAGGCGAGGGGGCCGAACCGCCGCCAGCTGGTTGTCGAGCACAGGGAACAGAGCCGTGGGTGCGCCGCCGGGGCGCCCGCTTCATCCTCGTCCACCGACGTGTTGTGCGAGACAGTTCTGACAGGCCGTCGCGACACTCTGAGGCGATCACCGGCCGGGGAGGGCGGATGGCGTTCCGGCTGGTGGTCGCCGAGTGGGGAACTGCGAGGGGCGGCCTGTAGCTGCTCCGCGCAGTACCGCGAGTCACGAATCCTGCTCGGCTCCGGTCATCAGGGCGAGCAGGCTGTGGGGTGCGTCGTCATCGATCATGATCGTGTAGAAGTCGTCGTCGTCTGCTTCTACGGCAGCGGCGCGGGTGAACATGCTCCGTTCGTGCTCGGTGAGCGCGGCCTCCACATCGTCAGGGTGTGCGGCGAGGGCCTGGCCGAGCTCGGCCCGGCACGCGATCCCAGCGGTGTCCGGCCGGCAGCGTGAAGATGCGGCGCAGGACCGGCGGGGTGTCGCTGTCGGTGATCAGGGCGGTGAGTTCGGGGGCCCAGCCGTCGAACTCCTTCGAGACGTCGGTCAGGGTTGCGGCATCGGTGGTGTCGAGGTCGGCGAGCCAGTCCTGGGGCTTCCTCAGCTGCGCGTAGGTGTGCAGGGTTCCGCCGCCCTCGCAGCACGTTGGCCACCGAACAAGCGCAGGGAGCCGCAGCACGTGGACGCTCGTTTCCTTAGCATCGCTGATCTGGTCGAAGCCCCGTCCGTGGCGGTCGTGGTCGACGTCATGCGTGCTTTCACCGTGGCTGCCTGGGCCTTTGCCCAGGGGGCGGAAAAGATCGTTCTTGCTGGGTCGCTGGACGAAGCCCTGGCGCTCAAGGCTCGCCACCCGGATTGGATGGCGCTCAAGGACGGTCCCCCCGCGCCCGGGTTCGACACCGTCAACTCCCCGGGCCTGCTGCGGTCTATTGACGTCGGCGGACGGACCGTTGTGCAGAAAACCACGGCAGGGACGGTCGGCGCCCTTGCGGTCAAGGAGGCGCCGCTGGTGCTGTGCGCCAGCTTCGTGGTGGCGGAGGCAACGGCTCAGCTCTTGCGGACGCGCAAGAGGTCCCGAACCCGCCGCGTGCTCGATCGCCGCAGAACGGGCTTTCAACCGGGACGAGTTGGACCCCGTACGGCATCGCAGGACACTGCTCTCGATCGCCGAGGAACTGGGGCTGAGGATGCGCGCCGAGGGCCAGGTGTGCCGCTCCCTGACCCTCACCGTGCGGTACGTCGACCGGTCCACGACCACGCGGGCGCGCACCCTGCGCGAGCCGACCGCCCACTCCGCGGCGCTCACCGGCGTCGCGTCCGGATCCATGAGTCGCGCGGCCTGCAGCGGGCCCGGGTGCGGAGCCTGTCGCTGCGCGCGGAGGGCCTTACGCCGGTCGAACGGGCCGCCCGGCAGCTGATGTTCGACCCGGGCGGACGAGCGGACGAGCGGGCGCGCAGGATCGAGGCGGTGGTGGACCGGGCGCGGGCGAAGTTCGGGCCGCGGGCGGTGGTTCCGGGCTCACTCGCCGCGTAGATCCGGACGCCGCCCAGTCGCACTCGGACCTGACGAACGACAGGTTCTGCCCCGCCGCCGATGAGGCCTATATCGCAAGCCGCTGCCGCTGGGCGACGAGTGGCCGACTTTTTACCGGCACGTAACTTCCAATCTTTCGTTACTCGTGCGTAAGTTGGCGTGAGCACCACTAATCCAGCCATCGCTACTCCCTTGAGCCGCAAGGAGATTGCCCGATGCTGCCCTGGAAACGTGCCCTCAGACCGGTCGCCGCCCTGCTTCTGGCCGTGTCTGTCGCCCTCACACCTGCCGTCGCGAGCGCCAACCCAGCGCCCAGCAGCGGCTGGAACAACTACTCCTGCAAGCCGTCCAGCACTCACCCCCGCCCCGTCGTCCTCGTCCACGGAACGCTCGGGAACTCCATCGACAACTGGCTCGCTCTCGCCCCGTACCTGGTCAGACGCGGCTACTGCGTCTTCTCCCTGGACTACGGGCAGCTCCCCGGCGTGCCCTTCTTCCACGGCCTCGGTCCGATCGACAAGTCGGCCGAGCAGCTCGACACATACGTCGACAAGGTGCTCGCCGCGACCGGCGCTTCCAAAGCGGACCTCGTCGGCCACTCCCAGGGCGGCATGATGCCGCGCCACTACCTCAAGTTCCTGGGCGGCGCCGAGAAAGTGAACGCGCTGGTCGGCCTCGCCCCCGACAACCACGGCACCACGCTGAACGGCCTTACCAAGCTGCTGCCGTACTTCCCGGGCGCCGAGGATCTGATCAGCGCCCACACCCCGGGGCTGGCCGACCAGATGGCCGGCTCCGCCTTCCTCACGAAGCTCAACGCGGGCGGCGACACCGTGCCCGGCGTGCGCTACACGGTCATCGCCACCCGCTACGACCAGGTGGTCACGCCGTACCGCTCGCAGTACCTGACAGGGCCGGACGTACGCAATGTGCTGCTCCAGGACCTGTGCGCGGTCGACCTGTCGGAGCATGTGGCGATAGGGCTGTTCGACCGGATCGCATACCACGAGGTGGCGAACGCACTGGATCCGGCGGATGCGACGCCGACGACGTGCGCGTCGGTATTCGACTGAGAAACGCGCGACTGCGGCCCGTTCCCTGTCGGGGGAACGGGTCGCAGCGCTGCCTCTTCGTATACGTCAGCGGCTGTGACGGCCGCCGGCGGTCGCCTTGCGGCGGGCGGTGCCGAACATCGCCGCGGCGCCGACGGCGAGGGCGGCGGCGCCGCCGATGGCCATGTACGGGGTGTTGCTGTCGCCGCCGGTCTCGGCGAGGTTGTCGCCGGCGGGGTTCGGGGCGGCGGCGGGCTTGGCGACGCCGTTCGCTTCGGGAGCGTTGCCGGCGGACTCCGCGGCGGGCTGCTCGGCGCTCTCCCCGGCGGGCTTCTCGGCCCCGGCCGCGCCGGTCGCCTCCGCGTGATCGCCACCGTGACCACCGTGATCGACGGTGGACTTGTCCGCGCCGTCCGTGATGTCCTCCTCGGAGGGCGCGGAGGCGGTCGGGGCGGGCGCGCCGCCGACGTTGCCGTTGTCCTGCCCGAACACCACGTCGGAGCAGGTGTAGAAGGCCTCGGGGGAGTCCGAGCGCTGCCAGATCGAGTAGATGAGGTGGCGGCCGGACTTGTTCGGGACGACGCCGTCGAAGACGTACTCACCGTTCTGCAGCGTGGGGTTGGTGACCTTCGCGAACGGCTTCTCCTCCAGGTCCGACCACTTGAGCGGCTTGGTCGGGTCGTAGCCGTCCTTGGTGAGGTACAGCTCGAAGGAACCCTTGTGCGGGGCGGTCGCCTTGTAGTGGAAGGTGCGGTTGCCGGACGCGAGCTTGGAGGACGGCCAGTCGGCGCGGGGCAGGTCGAGACCCTTGTATTTGTCGCGGCCCGCGCTGCACAGCTTCCCGTCCGGGATCAACTGCTGGTGGTTTCCGGCGGCGTTGGCGATGTTGACTTCGTTCCAGTCGTAGAAGGCCTGCGTCCCGCTGGCCGCGACCGCCGCCTTGCACGCCGCCGAATCCGGACTCTCCGGCCCCTCGGCGAAGCAGGCGGACACCCGGCTGACCGGATCCGTCATCGACCCGTGCGCGACGGCCGGCGCGGCAGCCAGCCCGGCGAGCGCGAGCGGCGCGAACCCGAGGGCGGCGACCGAGGTGACCTTACGGCGAGCGGTCATGGTGACGTACTCCTTCAAGAGCGGCATATGGGGGGTCCCGGGGCAGGCTCGAACGGGCGGCGCGGCCCCCCGTAGGACCACAGCGCCGAACGTTCGAACGGGCCCCGGCGATCAGCAAGCTAGCCGCTCACAGCCGCGAAATCGCCTGCTGGGAGGGGGTGATGGCGATCCTTATGCTCGCTTTAAGGAGGCGCTAAGTGGGGGCTCAGGAAGACAGGGCGCCGCGCCGCCGGGCTCAGCCAGTGGCCAGAACGGGGTGTGCCCGGTGCGAGTTCGGCGATCCTCGCAAATCCCTCCTTCCGCACATGTCCGTAAGGGACGATGGGATCCTGTTCCGGTCGGTGCGAAGAGGGGGACGCCGATGAAGAATCTTCCGTTGCTTTCTGACAATGCCATCCATGGGACGGCGCACGATCATTTCGGATTTGTCTCGCACGCCCGCGTCCTGTGCGACGCGTTACAGGGAACCGATGACCTTCCGCTCACTGTGGGGATCTTCGGACCCTGGGGCATGGGCAAGTCGAGCTTCATGAACGTCTGCCGCGATCTCCTGAGAGAACAGAACGTGCCCACGATCTGGTTCAATCCGTGGAAGTACGACCAGAAGGACGAGATCTGGCACGCGCTCATCCAAACGGTTCTCACCGAGATAGCCAGCGACCTGGAGAAGCGCCGGGCAGCGGGCGAGGAACCGTGGCGGGACCGCATGGCCGAGGCGCTGGCCACGGTGCGGCGGCTGAGCCAGGCCGCCGCCTGGCTGCTTGCCCGCAGGGCAACCGGGCCGCTCACGGGAGGCATCCTCGCGGCGGAGGACGTCGATCGCTTCCAGGACGCGCTTGCCGCGCCGAACATGCAGGCATACCTGCACGTCAACCACTTCGAGGAGGACTTCAGGGACGTCGTCCGCAGCTACACCGACGGCGGACGGCTGGTGCTGTTCGTCGACGACCTCGACCGGTGCACACAGGACGCGGCGATCACGGTGCTGGACTCCCTCAAGCTGTTTCTCGGGGAGGCGTCGTGCGTGTTCGTGCTAGCCATGGACCAGCAGGTGATCACGGAGGCAGCGGCCCGAAAACTTGGTGGCGATTTACCGGACCTGGTCAGAGGCCGGCAGTATCTGGAAAAGCTGATCCACTTTCCGTACCACCTGCCCGGAGTACCGTTCGA
Organism: Streptomyces sp. NPDC002870; assembly: GCF_042888505.1. Lineage (NCBI taxonomy): Bacteria > Bacillati > Actinomycetota > Actinomycetes > Kitasatosporales > Streptomycetaceae > Streptomyces > Streptomyces sp. NPDC002870. The sequence goes on along the minus strand of NZ_JBIAPW010000035.1, from coordinate 76,220 downwards.
GGCTCTCTACCGTCAGTTGCGGACGGAGATCCGCCCCCAGGAACTGGCGGACTCGGGTGAACTGTGGGAAATGATCCAGGTCGCCTTCGGAGCCAATCCACGCCGGGTACGCCGTTTCATCAACGGTCTGAATCTGACGGCCGCCACGCTCGCACTGCACCACCCGCCGTCGCTCCGGCGGCTGCTGCACGCAGGCGTTCTGCTGACCCTGCGCATGCTGCACCCCGCCTTCTTTCTCATCCTTCAGGAAGATCCAGGAATCTGGAACCGATTCGATGAGGCAGAGGCGCGAAAAGCGGGGCTTGGCGGGCGGGACGAGGTCGTCGACAAGGAAAATCCGGGGGTACGACGGCTGATGGCGGCCGTATCCACACACCGCGACGGTTTCAACTTCCCGCCGCCACCCACTGCGGACGAGCTCAGGCTGCTGACCGAGGTCCTCACGGTCACCGGCGGGCTGCCCTCGGCGCCGGACGACCAGTCATGAGCGCTCCGGGCGCCGAGCGCGATGCCCGCTACGTCATCGGGCTCGACATCGGCGACGGCGAAAGCGCCCTGTGCTGGCTGCCGACGGACGTTGCGCACATCCGGGATGGGGCCAAGGTCTTCCAACGGGCCACCCAGGAGAAGAGCGTCATCACGGCGACCGCACGCAAGCGCGGCGGATTGGACGAGGCCAACCGCCTCGTCATCGGCGAGGAAGCCGTGCTGTCCGACAACTGCCTCCACTTCAGTGTCAACTTCAAGATCCTGCCCGATCCGCTGGACCTGGCGCCACCGGAGGCGGTGCTGTTCGCCCAGGCGCTGCTCGGCGAGTTCTTCGCCACCCGCCCCGAGGTCCGGCACAAGTGCGTGGTCTACGTCGGGCACCCGGCCGGATGGGCCCCCGAGTCCGTCGCCGCATACGGACGGCACTTCGGCACCCTCGATGTGCCGGTGCACCTGATGCCCGAATCGCAGTCGGCGCTGGTCCACGTCCGGGACCGCCGGGCCGAGCACCGCGAGGGCGAGTACGACAGCCACAGCCTGCGCGAAGTGCTCATCGTGGACGTCGGATCGTCCACCACCGACTTCACTTTCGTGGACGACCTGGTGCCGCGCAATCTCCCGGTGGGGTCATCCCTGGGCTGCCGCCAGATCGACGAGGAACTCGCCGAGCGGGTGCAGGCGGCCTGCGCGGAGGACACGGAGTTCATGGCCGCGCTGCGCGCGCCCGGAGGGAGGGAGATGCTGCTGCTCGTGTGCCGCCGCGTGAAGGAGATGCAGTTCTCGCGCGACAACGCCGACGAGGACAACTTCCGCCGCATGCGCTCCGGTTGCGAAGAACGGTTCGCGCCGATCATCGACAAGGGGCGGGGCTGGCTGCGTGCGGTGGAGATCCCGGAGCAGGTCGTCGCCGCGCCCGGCGGCTGGGCCGATGCCTTCCGGGCCGTCATCGCCGACGTCCGGGAACGGCTCGGCCCGGTCGGCCCCCAGCTGATCGTGCTCACCGGCGGCGGCTCCCGGATGCCCGTGGTCCGCGAGGTCTGCGCCGAGGCCTTCCCGGAGGCCATCGTGGAGAACGACCGCCAACCCGCCTTCACGGTGGCCCGGGGCCTCGCCAGCACCGGACGACACCGGGTGGGGGTGGAGAGTTTCCGGCAGGACATCCGGGCGCTCAAGGACCGGCCCGCATTCAACAAGCTGATCCGCGATGCGTTGCTCGCCTCGTTCGACGAGGTCAGAGCCGTGCTGCGGGAGCGCCTGGAGCGGGAACTGGAGGGGAGCACGAAGCCCGCGAAACTGCTGGACGAGCTGATCCGTGAAATGGCCGGGATGGACGACGTCTTTCGTCGGCTGCGGGTCTCTCTGGAGTCCTCCCTGACCCCCCTCGTACTGGAGATCTGCCGCTCCTACGGTGTCAGGGACGACCGGTTCCAGCTCGATCTCACCCTGCCGGACATCGTCAGCAGCACGATGAAGGCGCGGATACGCACCATCTGGCGCACCGTCGGCTTCTCGCAGGGGGTCCTCGCAGCGGCCACGGAGCTCGGCCAGGGCGGCGGCTTCTTGCTGCACGGCGCCGTGCAGGTGCTCCGTAAGTCAGGCGCTTTCCCGCTGCTCGCAGGGGCGGCGACCGTCGCGGCGGCCGGAGCCGTGGTCGTGGGCGGCGCCAAGGGCGTCGAGCAGCTGGCGCGCTGGCGCCTTCAGAAGATGCTGGAGACGGCGGAGCTGGAGCCGGGGGAGGTGACCCGGCTGGTCGAACAGGTCGCCGAGGCGATCACGGTACAGATGGACGCCCGGGCGGTGGAGATCGAGCGCTTCGTCTTCTGATGCTTCCAACTCTCCTGCGACCCATCGGGATCCGGGGGCGGTGAGTCACTTCTCCGCCCCCGGAGACGGGGCCTCCTCAGGCAGGGGCTGAGCGGGGCCTCAGGCAGCCGGCGCCGGGGGCCATGGGATCTCGGCCAGCACGGGGAGGAGCGACTCCTCCTCGTAGTCGAGGTGCGCCGTCAGTTCCTGCGACATCCGGTCCAGCTCCGTGCGGAAACGCCGGGGGTCGGCGGCGCCGATGTCGGCCAGCAGGGCGAGGAGTTCGCCCTGGACGCGGCTGACCGTCTGGTGTTCGTTGCGGAGCCGGTCGAGGGCGTCGCGCAGGTGGGGGTGGTGAGTCGCGATCGCGGGGAACAGGTGCCCGTCCTCGCTGGTGTGGTGGAACTCCAGGGTCTGGCAGAACGCGAGGCAGTGCTGCCGGATCTGCAGGCCGAGCCCTGGCACCGGCGGCTCGCCGGGGCCGTCGTGGGCCGCCTGCGCGGCGAAGTGGGCGTCGGCCTCGGCGCGCACGTGCCGCAGCTGCGCGCGTAGCCAGGTGTGAACCTCTATCAGCTTGTCCGCGAGGTTGGTGACCTCGCGGGGGACCCCTCCCGCCTCGGGCTCGGCCGCCCGCTCCAGCACTACTACCGGCAGGGCACGGGTGGTCTGGCTCTGGTAGTCGCCATATCCGGGCGCCGTGCGCACGACCTGTGCGAACAGCCGCTCGCGGCGGGCGCCCTCGGCGGGGACGGCGATCGCTTCGAACGACTCGGCGCCGATCTCCACCTGCACCAGGGGATGAGCGAGCACGTTGTGGTACCAGGCGGGATGACTTGGCGCGCCGAGGTTGGACCCGACGACCAGCAGCAGGTCGCCGTCGTGAACGTAGCCAAGGGGAGTGGTGTGCTGCTTCCCCGACTTCGCGCCGGTGGTGGTCAGCAGGAGTAGGTCGCCGCCCTCGAAGGGACCACCGACCTTTCCTCTGTTGGCTCTGAACTCGTCGATGACGGATTGGTTGAAAGGCGTGGGCATACGGTCTCGAATCTCCAGGAGAAGAGTGCGCGGTCCGCGGTGTTGGTGGATGACCGCGGGATGGCGGATGACAGTGCTGAGCGCAGCGCGAAGTGACCGCGCATGAGCCCTTGCCCGGAGACGGACATCGATCGTCGAGCACGCGCAGCCGTGGAGCGGCGGGGGCGCCGGTATGCGGCGGCTGCCCGGGAGGCAAGGCGTACTGACGTCACACGGCGGTGCAGGACACCGCGGAGGACAAGGGACGACGCGCGGACGCGCTTACGTCAGGCGCAGGTTGCGGAGTATGAACTCATGGCATGGCCCCTTGGTGAATGGTGCGCGCCCGATCACCGGCCTGCCCACTGCTCTTTGGCCGGTGTCACGCGACACGCGCACCATTACAACCAGCGCGTAGTTGCCTGTCAACGCGGAGGCATCAGCCCCTGGCGACCGCAGGTCAATTGTCGCCACCGGGTCCCGATCCGCGACGCCGGGCGGAAAGTTCCCGTCGCAGCAACCGCAGCGCGGACGGGGACAGATCCGGCCCGGCGCCCGCGCTGCGGCGGACGCCGGGCTAAGGCAGCCCCGGGCGACGAGCGCCTGTTCAGTCGAGGACGGCGGTGGCTTCGACCTCGACCAGATGGTCGGGTACGTCCAGTGCCGCGACGCCCAGCAGCGAGGCAGGGGGTGTCGCGGTGACCCCCAGCTTCGCGGCCGCCCGACCGAGCCCCTCCATGAGCAGGGGCATCTTGTCGGGGGTCCAGTCGACGACATAGACGGTCAGTTTCGCCACGTCGTCGAAGGAGCCGCCGACCTCGGCCAGGGCGGTGCCGATGTTGACGTAGCACTGCTCGACCTGAGCGGCGAGGTCACCTTCGCCGACGTTGACCCCATCGGCATCCCAGGCGACCTGCCCGGCGATGAAGACCAGCTTCGAGCCGGTCGCGATCGACACCTGCCGGTAGGCGTCGATTTCCGGCAATCCGTTGGGGTTCACCAGGGTGATGGCCATGCTGTCTGCCTCCATTGCTATGAGAGCCGCTCTCTTGCGGTTACTCGGAAACCGTAGGAGAGTGGCCGCTGACATGGAAGAACGCACTTTTCAGTGACTGGGGAACCTGATGGTGACCAAGCAGTTCAGCGGCGCGCCCGAGGATGCGGACGTGAGGCGCGCGGACTCTCTGGCGCGGGAGATCTTCTCGGACGTCGCCAACAAGTGGGCGCTCCTGATCATCGAGTCTCTCGGTGAACGCACCCTGCGCTTCAGCGAGGTGCGGAACGAGATCGAGGGCATCAGCCACAAGATGCTCACCCAGAACCTGCGCATGCTGGAGCGCAACGGTCTGATCGAGCGGAAGGTGCACCCCGTCGTGCCGCCGCGGGTCGAGTACACCCTCACCGAGCCGGGCCAGGCCCTGCGGGTGACGATCGACGGACTGTGCGACTGGACCCACCTGTACCTCGGTCACATCGAGGCCTCCCGCCACCGCTTCGACGACTGACGCATTGAGCACTCGGCTGCCAGTTGATCTGCGCGGATGCCTGTGCGGGCGCGCGCACCGCTGTGGCACCGCCGCGTGGTCGGCAGAAGCAACCCTTCCGGGTGTGCGGCGGTCTTACCGGGTGTCGCGCTCAGAGGGCAACCTCTGTCGACTCGTACTGGTAAACCGACTGGAAAGGGCGCACTCCATGGTGCTCGATCCCAACTTCTGTCTGGACGTTCCGGAGGGCTTCGACGACTCGGACGCCGAGACCGGGGTGCATCCCATGGCCAGGAAGCTGTTCCCCGCCGCAACTGCCGCGGAAGCCTTCAAGAAAGCCCATGAGTGGGTGCGGGAACAGAGCATCCGCCTGTCAGACGTGTCGTGGGATTTCTTCCACGACGAGGACGAGCCCTACTGCCTGAGCATCTACTTCACCTTCGAGCTGGATCCCGAAGACACCTGACCACGACTGTGCAGAGCTAGGGTGCGGCTGTCATGGATCCCATGAGCAGGACCGCACGACGCCTGCTCAACCCCCGGCCCAGGCTCGCCATCACGCGGTTGAGCCGGCCGGAGACGACGCTCGGCGGTGGTGTGCGGCGGTCGAGGGCCCGCAGCGCCGTCGCCACGACCTCCCCAGGGGACTGGCGTTTGGAGCCGCCGTCCGCGGCATCCGTACCGATGACGTCGAAGAACTCGGTGCTGGTCGCGCCGGGAGACAGTGCGAGCACGCGCAGCCCGGTGCCACGGGACTCCTGCCACAGGGCCTCGGTGAAGCTCAGCACGAAGGCCTTGGCCGCCGCGTAGACGGCCATGTTGGGGACGGGCAAGTACGCGGCCATGCTCGCGACATTGATCAGCACCCCTGTGCCGGCGGTCCGCAGCGGCTCGATGAACGCCCGGCTGATGTCGATGACGCCGGCGACGTCGACGCTGATCTCCTCCCGCAGGCGTTGCGGGTCCTCTCGATGGAACGGCCCGAAGGTGCCGAACCCTGCGTTGTTCACGACGCTCGTCACGGTCAGGCCGCGCCGCGCCACCTCCTCGGCGAGGGTCTGCCCCGCGGCGGGCAGGCTCAGGTCGAGCGGTATGACCGTGGTTTGGACGCCGTGGGCCGCGGTGAGTTCGGCGGCCAGCTTGTCGAGCCGTTCCTGGCGCCGGGCGACGAGGATGACGTGCGATCCGCGCTGGGCGAGCCGGCGGGCGAACTCTGTACCGATGCCGGCGCTGGCACCGGTGATGAGGGTGGTCTGACCGCGGTAGTCGACGGCGCTCATGGCTGCTCCCGGAAGACGGCGGATACGCTGATGGTGGCACTGTAAGCCTAAACTGTCACCCGGTGTCAATATGGGCACTCGGTGTAGAAGGTGGTAGGCTCCTTACCCATGAACGATCACGAGGGCCGCCCGGCCGGACTGCGAGAGCGCACCCGGCGAGCAGTGCAGGCCGAGATCGTTGCCACCGCGATGAGGCTGTTCCTCGAGCGCGGTTTCGAGGCCACGACCATGGAGCAGATCGCGGGCGAGATTGGCATTTCGCGGCGCTCGCTGTTCCGCTACTTCGGCACGAAGGAAGACATCGTGCTGGGTGACCACGCAGAAAGCGGCAGGGTCCTGCAGGCCGCACTGGAAGCCCGTCCGGCGGACGAGCCCCCGTGGGAAGCGCTCCGGGCGGCCCTCAAGACACTCTTTGAGTCGCTCCCGTACTCGCCGGAGGAATTCCTCAAGATCACCAGCATGCTCCACGCATCGCCCTCTCTCCGGGCGCGTCAGCTGGACAAACAGCAGCAGTGGATGGACCTGCTCGTGCCGGACATCGCCAGACGACTGGGTGCCGCGGCGGACCCCATGACCGAGATGCGGGCCCGCGCGCTCGTCGCCTGCGCCCTGGCCTGCTCCGCCATCGCAACGGAAACCTGGGTCCGCAGCAACGGGACGGTCGACATGGAACAGGTCTTCGATGAGGCGGTTGCTGCGGTACGCGGATAGGACGCCGCAGTTGCCGCCGAGGACCTGTGCCGCCGCCCTCTTCCGCGGGATCCGGCCTTGATCGAAGGGGCCAAGGTGCACCACCACCGGCGAGCAGTGGAACGAGGCCGACCTGACCTGTCGGTCAGGGGGACGCCGTAGGGGACAGGTAGGCGCGGTAGTCGGTCCGGGGGCCCAGGTCCGGGAGTGGGTGGACGCGCCAGAGGCGGGCGTACGGCGGTGGGTGTCGGTCGCCGGAGTGCAGGATCGCGACCGGGTTGCGGAGCGCCGAGCCCGCCAGGCCCTCCGGCGTGATGCTGGCGTCGTGGCCGGTGGGCTGGCGGGAGGCGCAGCCGGTGCGGAAGGCGACGCGGATCGCTTCCTCCCCGGTGATCAGGCAGGGCGGGCGTACGCCCTGTGCGCGCAGTTCGGCGGCGATGCGGGTGATGGCTGCTGTGTCCGCGCGTACGCGGTTCACGATCCCGTCCAGCACGCGGTACTGGATCGCGAGGTGTGCGGCAACGGCCACGGCGACGAGGGCGACGGCGGCCGGGCGCCGCCGTGGCCCCGCGCGCCAGGCCCCGAGCAGGCATTGCGCCACGGGCAGGGCCAGCAAGGCGTACGCCGGCAGCAGGAAGCGCGGCGCCGCGTAGTCGACGGTGAACAGATAGGGCGCGGCCAGTGCCAGTCCGACCACGGTCGCGAGGACGATCTCCGCGCGGTGGCGGGTATGGGCCGCGGTCCACACACCGCCCGCGACGAGCAAGGGCAGCGCGAAGAACCAGAGGGCGGTGAGGGGATGCCGCCAGGGCACGTCGCAAGGCCGGCACAGGGCGCGCCCGCCCAGTGCGCGCACGTGGTCGTCAATGGCGACGTGCCAGCCCAAGTGGCCCTGGATCTCGCTGCCTCGCCGTAGCCGCGCGAAGAGGCCGTCGTAACGGACGTACGCCTCGATGATCCACTCGGCGCAGCCCAGGGCCGTGCCCGCCGCAAGCACGACGAGCAACAGCGGCCGACGCCCAGCACGCATCAGCACGGCCGCCACGGCGAGCGACAGGGCCAGCCACACCGCGTCGGACGGACGCATCAGCGCGACGAACGCCACCGCCGCGCCCAGGCCGATCAGTGCCCGGTGGTCACCGGGGTCCCGGGCGGCGCGCAGGAAGCAGCCGACAGCCGTGAGCGCCCCGTAGGCGACCCAGAGGTTGGGCATCGCCTGCGGGCCGTAGAACATCGTGACCCACAGGCTCGCGAACAGAGCCCCGGCGACCGCGAGCACGGGAGCAGGCAGCAGCCGCCGCCATACCCACAGCGCGAGGAACAGCCCGCAGCCGACCAGCACGGCCAGGTAGATGCGGAGCGCCTCGGTGGAGGTGGTCAGCGTCGCTTCGGGAGCGACGAGGAAGGTGATGCCCCGGGCCCGGGGCGCACTGAAGAAGGCCGCGGGGGCATGCGGGCTGACCTGGCTGACGTACACGGTCTCGTCCCAGCCGAGTCCCAGGCCGGGCACCACCAGGACGAGCTGGGTGAGTGTGAAGGCGCCGGAGACGGCCGCCAGCCATAGCAGCGGGCGTCCGGCCGCCCCGGCACGTGGGGCGCGCGCTCCGTGCCGCCGCGTCTCTTCACGCGCATCGTGCGGCACGCCGACCTGCGAGCCGACGGTCAAGCGTGATCCCAGCATGCTCTGGCCTCGCTCGACGGTACGGCGGGGGACGGTTTCCCCCAGCCTGTCCCCTTCACGCTGTGGCTGGTCGCGGCGGGCGGCCAGGCGGGCGCGGCACTCGGCCGAACAGCTTTCCCGAACGAGTGAGACGGCGATTTCCCGTGCTGGGCCCGGCCGGTCCCGGCAGACCCGGGCGGCGGAGTGCGCGCGGACGCGCGGACGCAAGGCGTAGGGGCAGGAGTACGGGCAGCAGTACGGGTGGGAGTACGGCTTGGACTACGGGCAGCAGGACGGGCAGGGTGTACGGGCAGCAGGACGGGCAGGGTGTACAGGCAGGGAGTACGGGCAGCAGTACGGGCGGCAGCAGTACGGGCTGCAGTACGCGCCGGGCCGGCGGCGCGAGCAGCGCGTCGTGTCCCCCCTGGTTAGCATCCGCGCAGGGGCAGCCCACGGATGGCACCGGAGGCCGTCATGCACAAGACACCCGCTCCGCGCCTGTCGAGGAACCGTTCAACGCTCGGGCACAAGGTGCGCTACGCGTTGCGGTACCCGCGACGCGTGCTGCCCTACCTGCGACGGGCGGGCCGGGACAGCTGGCTCCGGTTCCGGCACCGCGGGAGTCACATCGCGTACTACCGGGCGGTCATGGCGTCGGACACGGCGAGGAGCCCGGAGGCGGCCGTCGGCGGCGCGCCGTCGCACGACCGCTGGCTCGCGATCGGACAGCTGCAGTACGACTACCTGGTGCGGCACGGGCTGAAGCCGCAGGACCGGATGCTGGAGATCGGGTGCGGCAACCTGCGGGCCGGGTGGCGGTTCATCGAGCACCTGGAGCCGGGCCACTACGTCGGGATCGACATCTCGCCCGACATCCTCGTCGAGGCCAAGAAGACCGTGGTCCACTACGGCCTCCAGGACAAGATGCCGTATCTGACGCCCGTCGAGAACCTGACGCTGGACTTCCTTCCCGATGCCTGGTTCACGGTGGTGCACGCGCACAGCGTGTTCTCGCACTCACCGCTGGAGGTCATCGACGAGTGCCTCTCGCACGTCGGACGGGTGCTGGCCCCCGGCGGCTTCTTCGACTTCACCTACGACCGCACTGAGGGCGCCGAGCACCAGGTGCTCGGCGAGGACTACTACTACCGCACGGAGACGCTGATCCGGCTGGCAGAGAAGCACGGCCTCGTCGCCGGCTTCATGGACGACTGGGAGCGACTGCCGCACGGCCAGTCGAAGCTCCGGGTCCGCCACCCCGGGCCCGACCGGGTCGTCTGACCCTGCCGCGGCCAGGCCTTTCAGGCGGAGGTGAGGCCGGCGCGCGCTGCCGCCATGAACATGGCCTTGGGCGTCTCGAGGTGCTCGTTCGCCTCGGTGTCGCCGATGTCTCGGCACCCTCGGCGGTCCAGGCCCGCTCCGAGCCACCTCAGCCGATCCGCCGGTACCGCCGCTCCGGCCGCCCCGTCCCCCCGTACCGCAGGGTCACCTCCACCCGCCCCGTCTCCGCGAAGTACTCCAGATACCGGCGCGCGCTGACCCGGGACAGGGAGCCCGCCTCCGCGCACTCCGAGGCCGACAGGTCCTCGCCCGGGTGCTCCCGCAGGATCCGTTCCACCAGTTCCGCGGTGTGTGCCGCCAGACCCTTGGGGAGTTCGCGTGACCCCGGCGGACGGGTGCCGAAGATCTGGTCGACGTCCTCCTGGCGGGCCTCGCCCAGCCGGTCGAAGCGGGACCGCAGCGAGGCCACATGCCGCAGCTGTTCCTGCAGCGCCGCCTGGGTGAAGGGCTTGATCAGGTAGTGGAGGGCGCCCGCACGCAGGGCCGCCCGCACCAGGCCCGCATCCCGCGCGGCCGTGATGAACAGGGCGTCCACGGAGGCACGCCCGTCGCGCTCCTCCGCCGCACGCAGCTCGCGCAGCACGTTGATCCCGTCCATATCGGGCAGATAGATGTCCAGCAGTACGAGATCCGGCCGATGCCGCTCGGCCGCGCGCAGCGCTTCGGCGCCGCTGTGAGCCACCCCGACGACCGTGAAGCCCTCCGTCGCGGACACATAGCGGCTGTGCAGCTTGGCGACCATGAAGTCGTCGTCCACCACCAGCACGTTCACTGGGATTCACCTCGCGAGGACGGTCCGCCCAGCCTTGCGGCCCTGCTTGTCGGCCTGGGGGTCCCCCCATGCCCGAAGGGCGGAGGGGGAGGGTCCGGGGGTTGGACCCCGGGAGAGCACAGCATCACGCCGACACGCTAGGCCGCGACCACAAGGACCACAACGTCCGTTGATTCCGGAAGAGAGACAGCTTCTTAACACGCAGGCAACATGTGGGCCACTTCACACCTTTCCCACTCTCCTTCGAAAGGCGGCTCGCGTGCGATTGCGCACTCCCCTCGCCCTGCTCGGGGCGGCGTTGCTGGTGCTCGTGGGGCCGCCGCTGCTCACCGCAGGCAGCGGTTCCGACACCGGCACGCAGATCCCCGGCCTGCGCTTCATGGTCCCCAATACGCCCGGCGGCGGCTACGACATCACCGCCCGTACGGCAGCCAAGAACGCCGAGGACGCCGAACTCACCCACAACATCGAGGTGTTCAACCTGCCGGGCGCCGGCGGCACCGTCGGTCTGGCCCGTCTCGTCGGCGAGCACGGCAACGGCAGGCTCGCCATGTCCATGGGCCTCGGCGTCGTCGGCGCCGTACACACCAACAAGTCGCCCAAGACCCTCGCCGACACCACCCCGATAGCCCGGCTCACCGAAGAGCAGGACATCGTGGTCGTCAGCAAGGACTCCCCGTACAAGACCATCCAGGACCTGCTCGTGGCCTGGAAGAAGAACCCCGGCAAGCTGCCGGTCGGTGGCGGGTCCTCGCCCGGCGGGCCCGACCATCTCGCGCCCATGCTGATGGCGCAGGCCGCCGGGATCGCGCCCAAGACCGTCAACTACATCCCCTTCGACGGCGGCGGCGAGCTCCTCGCCTCCATCCTCGGCAACAAGGTCGCCTTCGGCGTCTCCGGCGTCGGCGAGTACCTCGACCAGATCAAGTCGGGCGAGCTGCGGCTGCTCGCGGTCACCGGCCCCGAGCGGGTCCCGGGCCTCGACGCCCCCACCCTGCGCGAGGCCGGACTCGACACCGACTTCACCAACTGGCGCGGCGTCGTCGCTCCGCCCGGCCTCTCCGACGCCGAGCGCGACAAGCTCATCGGCCTAGTCGAGAAGCTGCACGACTCTCCCCAGTGGAAGGAGTCGCTGAAGAAGAACGGCTGGGACGACGCCTTCCTCACCGGCGACAAGTTCGGTGACTTCCTCGAAGAGCAGGACAAGAGCGTGGACTCGGTGCTGAAGGAGCTCGGGCTGTGACGACAGAGACGGAAGCAGAGACCGAATCCCCCGCCCCGCGCCGCTCCTGGCAGGAATGGCTGCGTGAACACTCCGAACTCGGCGTCAGCGTCCTGCTGTTCGTCATCGGCGTGTTCGTCCTGACGGACGCGCTGACGATGGACGTCGACATCGCACAGCGCGGGCCCATCGGGCCCAGGACCGTCCCCGTCGTCGTCGGCATCGGCCTGCTGCTCGTCGCCGTACTGCTCGCCGTCGACGTGCTGCGCGGTGGCCGCGGCGAGGCCGAGGGCGGCGAGGACATCGACCTCAGCGAGCCGAGCGACTGGCGTACGGTGCTGCTCCTCGCGGGCGTCTTCCTCGCCTTCGCCGTGCTCATCGGCCCGGTCGGCTTCCCGATCGCCGGAGCCCTGCTCTTCTGGGGCGCGGCCTTCGCACTCGGCAGCCGCCACCTCCACCGCGACCCGCTGATCGCCGCGGTCCTCTCCCTGGTCACCTACTTCGTCTTCAACAACCTGCTCGGTGTTCCGCTGCCGGGTGGCCCGCTGATGGGAGTGCTTTAGCCGATGGACTCTCTCAACTCACTCCTCGACGGCTTCGGCACCGCGCTGACCCCGGTCAATCTGCTCTGGGCGGCGATAGGCGTACTGCTCGGCACCGCGATCGGCGTACTGCCCGGAATCGGCCCCGCGATGGCGGTGGCGTTGCTGCTGCCGGTGACGTACGGCCTTGAACCCACCGGCGCGTTCATCATGTTCGCCGGCATCTACTACGGCGCGATGTTCGGCGGCTCCACCACATCGATCCTGCTCAACACCCCCGGCGAGAGCGCGGCCGTGGTCGCCGCCCTCGAAGGCAATCCGATGGCGAAAGCCGGACGCGGCGCACAGGCCCTCGCGGCCGCCGCCGTCGGTCACTTCGCCGGCGGCATGATCGGCACGATCCTGCTGGTCATGCTCGCCCCGACCGTCGCCGAACTGGCCGTCGACATCGGCGCGCCCGACTACTTCGCGATCATGGTTCTGGCCTTCATCGCGGTGACGTCCGTACTCGGCTCGTCCCGTATTCGAGGGCTGGCGTCCCTGCTCATCGGGCTCACCCTCGGGCTCGTCGGCCTGGACCAGATGACCGGCCAGCAGCGGCTCACCTTCGGCTCGCTCCAGCTCGCCGACGGCATCGACGTCGTCATCGTCGCGGTCGGACTCTTCGCGATCGGCGAGGCACTGTGGGTCGCGGCCCATCTGCGGCGCAGCAGTGGCGAACCCATCCCGGTCGGCCGGCCCTGGCTCGGCAAGTCGGATGTCAGGCGCACCTGGAAGTCCTGGCTGCGCGGGCCCGTCATCGGCTTCCCGTTCGGCGCGATCCCGGCCGGCGGCGCGGAGATCCCGACGTTCCTGTCGTACGTCACCGAGAAGCGGCTGTCCAAGCACAAGGAGGAGTTCGGCAAGGGAGCCATCGAAGGCGTGGCCGGGCCGGAGTCGGCGGCCTCGGCCTCGGCCGCGGGCACGCTCGTCTCGATGCTGACGCTCGGTCTGCCGACGACCGCCGTCGCGGCCGTGATGCTGGCAGCCTTCCAGCAGTACGGAATCCAGCCCGGGCCGCTGCTGTTCGAGCGCGAGCCGGACCTGGTGTGGGGTCTGATCGCCTCGCTCTTCGTCGGCATGGTGCTGCTGCTCGCGCTGAACCTGCCGCTGGCGCCCCTCTGGGCGAAGTTGCTGCGCATCCCGCGCCCGTACCTCTACGCCGGAATCATGTTCTTCGCCGCGGTCGGCGCGTACGCGGTGGGCGGCGAGGCGCTCGACCTGGTGATCCTGCTGATCATCGGTCTGATCGGGTTCGGCATGCGGCGGTACGGACTTCCCGTGCTGCCGGCGGTGATCGGCGTCATCCTCGGCCCGGCCGCGGAACAGCAGCTGCGCCGTGCTCTCCAGATCAGCGACGGAAGCGTGACCGGTCTGTTCAACACGCCGTTCTCGGTGACGGTGTACGCCGTGATCGTAGTCCTGTTGGCCTGGCCCTGGCTGAAGAAGCTGATCATGCGCCGCCGTCACGTGTCGGTATGACACAGGACGCCCTCCCCGCCCACCCCGACGCCCCCGGGCGCGGGGTGGGCGGTTCTACCCGAACGCGCTGATGCGGAGAACGGCCCGGGCGACCGCTTCCGCTACCGCAAGTCGCTCGAACCGGTGTGAGCGAGCAGTACCGTCAACTTTCCCTGCCGGGCGAGGAGTTCGAGCTCGTCCAGGGCCCGGACGGCCTGCTCGGCGGCCGCCGGGTCGCGTGTGGCGAGGCCGCTCGCCTCGAACTCGTCCTCGTCCAGTCGCAGCACCGACGAACTGTCCGCCGACACCCACAGGTCGAGGTCCAGGTCCTCGACGGTCAGCTCGTCGCCGTCGGTCGTGGCGGGGCGGGTGATGTCGCAGTACCAGCCCTTGAGCGCGCCGTCGCCGGTACGGACCTCCTTCACCGCGTACCAGCGGTCCCGCCAGTAGTGCTCGGTGAACACATCGCCCCGCTCGAAGCGTACGAAGCCGAAATCACGCTCATCCTCGCCCGCCCACGGAGCGCGGACCACCAGATGGGCGCCGTCGTCCGCGAGCAGCTGCGCGGCGTAGCGGATCTTGGTCTGGCCCGCCTTGACCAGGATCACCTCAACCGAGCGTGCGGACATGACGTACCTCCGTCGCGCAGATTTCGTAGCCGAACCATCTGTTGACAGCCAGCATGGGGCCATTGTCGGCGTCATTGCTGGTGAACGCGTCCGTGTAGCCCGCCGCGCGGGCGCGGCGCAGCGAGTCCGTCTTGGCGAGCTTCGCGAAGCCCCGGCCGCGGTGGGCGCGCAGCGTGCCGGTCATGCCGGACATATAGCGGGTGCCGCCGTCCGACTGCGCGGCGGTGAACGCCGCGACCTCGCCGTCCACCAGCACCACCGTGGTGAGCTCACGGTCGAGGAGCGGGTTGTTCCAGGTGTGGCGGATCCAGTCGTCGTAGTCGTCGAAGTCCGTACTGATGTCGCCGGGCTCGTCCGAGGTGGCCTCGGCATCGGCATGGAACATCGGCCGCGGATCCGCCTCGAAGTCCGCGGCGGTACGCAGCTCGACGCCGGCGGGCAGCTCCGGCAGCGGGGGCAGCGTGCCGTTCGCCAGGTCAAGACGCTGGAAGTGGGCCGGGCGGGTCGGCCGGTACGCGTGCTTCTCGGCGAAGGCCCGGGACTCGGGGTCGTCCATCACCCAGGCGTACACATTCGCCGCGCCTTCGGCCACCAGATGCTCCTCGGCGGTGCGGAGCAGCAGCGACCCTACGCCGCGCCCGCGGTGGTCGGGGTGGACCTGGGGGGTGGCGTACGACTGGCCGGGCTCGGTGCTGTCGTACGCGATGCCGACGTGGGCCGTGCCGACGATCTCGCCGTCGTGCTCGGCGATCAACAGCCGGTACTTCTTCGCGGGGTTGGCGGTCCGCACGCCGAAGAGGATGGACGCCGGGGTCGTCACCTCGAAGGGAAAGGTGGCGCGGCGCGACCGGGCCACGGCTTGGGCGTCCTCGGCATCATGGGCACGGAAGTCACGGACGATCACGGTCATGGGGACGCACGCTACGCGCGGGGACAGCGCCGCCGCCCCCCATTTTCCGGCGGCCGGCCCGGCGGTGGGGGACAATCGGGCCGTGACCTTGAAGATCGTCATTGACACGGACTCGGCGACTGCGCCGTACGAACAACTGCGCGCCCAGATCTCGACGCAGGCGCGCTCGGGCCGGCTGCCCGTCGGCTACAAGCTGCCGACCGTACGGGGGCTCGCCGAGGAGCTGGGGCTCGCGGCCAACACGGTGGCCAAGGCGTACCGCGCGCTGGAGTCGGACGGCGTGATCGAAACGCGCGGCCGCAACGGCACCTTCGTCGCGGCGGCGGGTGATGCGGCGGCCCGCGAGGCGGCCGCGGCGGCGGCCGCCTTTGCGGAAGAGGTCCACCGCCTGGGCCTGACCCGCGCGGACGCGCAGTCGGCGGTGGACGACGCGCTGCGAGCGGCGTACGGGAAGTAAGGAGGCGGCAGACCTGCAGATGCAGCGGCCTGCTTCTGCAGCGGACCTACAGGTGCAGGGGGCCTCAGGGCAGCGGACCTACAGGTGGAGGGGCCCACAGGGCAGCGGACCTACAGGTGCAGGGGCCCACAGGTGCAAGGGGCACACAGGGCAGGGGCCTGCAGAGCAGCGCGCCTGCAGAGCAGCGCGCCTACAGATAAAGCCCCGCATCCGCCCCGTCGTTCTGCGTCGGCACCGACGCCGGCGTGGTCCCGCGGCGCAGGGCGTACAGCTCCGCCAGTGTCGCGCCCTCGCGGCCCACGCCCTCCTCCGTGCCGAGCCAGTTCACCGACTCGGTGCGGGTCAGCGCGCCGACCTCGATACGGGCCAGGCAGCGGCCCGGGCGGACCACCGCCGGGTGGAGGCGTTCCAGGTCCTCGTTCGTCGTCACACCCACCAGGACGTTGCGGCCCTGGCCCAGCAGGCCGTCCGTGAGGTTGAGCAGCCGGGACAGCGCCTGGCCCGCCGTGTGCTTGGCCTCGCCGCGGATCAGCTCGTCGCAGTCCTCCAGCAGAAGCAGCCGCCAGCGGCCCTTCGACGTGCCCTCGTCCTCGCCGATGGCGATGTCCATCAGATAGCCGACGTCGTTGAAGAGCCGCTCCGGGTCGAGTACGCAGTCGACCTGGCACCAGTCCCGCCAGGAGCGGGCCAGCGTGCGCAGCGCGGAGGTCTTCCCGGTGCCGGGCGGGCCGTGCAGCAGGAGCAGCCGGCCCGCGATGTCGTCCGGCGTCACCTTCATCAGCCCGTCCATCGCATCGGCCACCGGCGCCGTGTAGTTGGACCTGACCTCCTCCCAGGTCCCCGCGGCGATCTGGCGGGTGGTGCGATGGGGGCCGCGCCGCGGCGACACGTACCAAAAGCCCATGGTGACGTTCTCCGGCTGCGGTTCCGGCTCGTCGTGGGCGCCGTCCGTCGCCTGCCCGAGGACCTTCTCCGCGAGCTCGGAGGTGACGGCGGTGACCGTGACGTCCGCGCCGCGGTTCCAGCGGGAGACGAGCAGCGTCCAGCCCTCGCCTTCGGCGAGTACGGCGCTGCGGTCGTCGTCGCGCGCGGAACGCAGCACGGACGCCGCCGGCGGCAGCAGGGTGGCTCCGGGCTTGACGCGGTCGATGGTGGAGCTGTGGGAGTACGGCTGCTCGCCCGTCGCGAAACGGCCGAGGAACAGCGCGTCGACGACGTCCGAAGGGGAATCGCTGTCGTCGACGTTGAGCCGGATCGGCAGAGCGTCCTGAGGCTTGGCAGACATGCGCCCATGATCCGGCACGGGGCCGCCGCGCGCACGGTCTTTTGACCGGTGACGCGCCCGGCCCGGTTCGGCTGCGGGTTTCCGCGCCGACGGCCGGTCGGCGGTCGGACCTCCTAAGACCGGCCGGTCGGCGGCTGTTTCTCCCATGGTCGGCCGTACGCCGACCAGTTCTCCTGCGGGCGGCCGACCGGCGGCTGGTTCGCCCGCGGGCGGCCGTGCGCCGACCGGTTCTTCCGCGGGCAGCCGGTCCGCGGTTGCTTCCCCCGCCGGCTCCGTCGTCAACCCCCGCCCCGGCGGATCAGCCCGGCGGCCCGGCGCGCCCGGCGCACCACGGCGTAACCCTTGGTGAGCGCACGGTCCTTGGCGAAGTTCCGCGCGATCGAGCGGCCTTCGACCAGCCGCTCGAACTCCTCGATGCCGGTGGCGCGCCGCACGGTCACCCGCTGCAGCGCGTACGGCCCCTGCCGCCGCACGGCGAGGCCGTTTCCCACGGCCAGCGACTGCGCGAAACCCGCCTCCCGGACCGTGCTGCGGACCCGGCGGCTGGAGTAGCCGTACGGATACGCGAAGGAGAACGGCACCTCGCCCAGCTCGTCCGCGATGACGTCCCGGCAGCGGACCGTCTCGTACCGGAGCCGGTCGTCGTCGACCTGGTCGAGCTGCGGATGGGTGTGCGTGTGCCCGCCTATCTCGGTGCCCGCGGCGGCCAGTTCACGCACCTGGTCCCAGTCGAGCATGGTGTCGAGCGCGCCACCCTCGTCGTGCGCCCCGCGCAGCCAGCCCGTGGAGACGAAGAGCGTCGACGCGAAGCCGTGCTTGGCGAGGACGGGGAGGGCGTGCCTGTGCACGCCCTCGTAGCCGTCGTCGAATGTGATCAGCACCGGCTGCCGGGGCAACGGCCGTCCGCCCGCCCGCCAGGCGTCCCCCAGTTGTGCGGTGGTCAGGGGAGTGAACCCGCGCTCGCCGAGCAGCTCCATCTGCTCGGCGAAGGCGTCGGGCGAGACGGACAGTCCGTACGCGGCCCTGGCCGACCGGTGTCCGACGGCGTGATACATCAGGATGGGGACAGGCTGGCTCACCCGGACGTACCTCCTGTGCTCGGCGCGGCCGCGATCGGTCCTGACGAGAAGGTCGCGCCGCCCCGACGCGCCCGCACGCTCCCCACCACATAGCCGCCCGCCGCCGCGGCCACCCCGGTGACGATCGCGCCCGCCCGCCCCGCGCCGCCCCGGCGGCCGAGCACCGCGTCGCGCAGCCCGCGTACGACTCCGGCCGGGAGCACCCGGGTGGTGTAGCGGCGCTCCGACTCGAGGCCCTTGCCCGCGCCGACACTCCTGGCCACGAGCGCCTTGGACAGGCCCTCGGCATACGCGCGGGTGCGGAAATACCCGAACCGTTCGCGCGCGGCCGGGACCTTGTGGTGGATCACCGCACGGTCGTCGATCAGCAGCACGGCGTCGGGCAGCGCCTTGGCGAGCCGGATGCACAGCTCGGTCTCCTCGCAGCCCAGCGGCCGTTTGTCGCCGTCGCGTCCGATTCCCGTCGCGAAGCCGCCCGACGCCTCGAACGCGCTGCGCCGGAACGACGCGTTGCCGCCCAGCACATTGCGCACCCGCACCTTGCCGGGAGGCAGGCCGCGGTACGTACAGCCCACGACCCAGTCGAACTCCTCGGGGAACCAGACGGGCCTGCGCCTGGACGCCCAGGCGGCCATGGTCCGCCCTCCGACGGCCATCACCCGCCTGTCGTCGTACCCCTCGGCGAAGTACCGCAGCCAGTCGCGCTCGGCCACGGCGTCGTCGTCGAGGAAGGCCACGAACTCGCCGCGGGCCGCCGCGATTCCGGTGTTGCGGCCGGAGGAGAGGCCGCGGGGGCCCGCATTCGCGAGCACCCGCACTTTCTCCCCGTCCGCCGCGCTCTCACTCTGCTCGCCGTACTCCTTGTACTCCTTGGCGAGCCGGTCGAGCAGCGCCGGATTGTGGTCGACCACGAGCAGCGTCTCCAGGGCCGGCAGCGACTGCCGCCGTACGGAGTCGACGGCCGCGAGGATGTCCTCCCAGCGGTCCTCCGTATAGGCGCAGATCACCACGGAGAAGCGCCCGTCGCTCAAGACGCCCCTCCTCGCGGGATCCCGATGCTCAGCGCCGCCGGACGGCGGCGCGCGGCTCTGCTCACGCCCTTCTCCTTGAGGATCACTCTGAGGACGCGCAACCCGTCCCGTACGGCGCTGAGGTTGCTGACCCCGTGGATGCGGAGGTATTCGTGGCTGGGCACCTCCTGCACCCGCAGCCCGGCCTTGACCACCCTGATGTTCATCAGGGTCTCGATCTCGAAGCCGGTGCAGTCGAGGGTGATCCTGTCCAGGCAGTGCTTCCAGAAGGCGTTGTAGCCGTAGCAGAGGTCGGTGTACCGGGCCCCGAACTTGGCGTTGACGACGGTGCACAGGACCCAGTTGCCGAACTTGCGGATCGGGGTCATGTCGTCGGTGCCTCCGCCGTTGGCGAAGCGGGAGCCCTTGGCGAAGTCGGCGCCCGAGACGAGTGCCGAGACGTACGACACGATCTCCTGGCCGTCCGCCGAGCCGTCCGCGTCGACCATCACGATGATGTCGCCGGTGCAGGCGGCGAATCCGCTGATGAGGGCATCACCTTTGCCCTTGCCGACCTGCTTGACGACCTTGACGTCCGGCCACAGTTCGCGGGCGACCTCAACGGTGTTGTCGCTGGAATTCCCGTCGACCAGGACGACTTCATGAATCCAGTCGGGCAGGGTCTTGAAGACGTACGGAAGATTCTCCGCCTCATTCATGGCGGGGATCACGACGCTCACCGGCGGCGTGATCGCGAGATGTGAGGAGATCGGCCGGTACGCCGCGGCTATTCTGCCGGCTCGGTTCGCTTCCGGTCCGGCTCCTGCTGAGTGGGCGGCCCCGGATTGTGTGGCTGAATCCGTGGCCGACTCAGCGGTGTTGCCATGGTGCGACGGTGCAATGAACGGATCTTGCCCCGGAGCGGCCGGGTGCAGGACTGAGCTCATGAGTCTGATTTCCCTCTCTACCGGTGGACTGCCCGCCCCCGGGCAGTCCGGATGAGTTTCCGGTTCGAAAGGGGGGTTGTTCTCACCCCGGCCATGACGGCACAGCACTCCGTACTTGGTGGGTGAGCTGGCAAAACTGGCCGCGCGGTGTACGGCTCGGATTGAGCGCGAAAACCGAGCACGGCACCCCCCTACCGCGCCCCGCTCCGGACCCATCGCGACGCTCGAGCCCTCCCCTAGAGCCGCTTTGCATGATGGACCGTTGCGGGTGGATGTACGACGGTATTGATGATTAGGACTGTATGGCAAGTCCTGGAACGGGGACTCACTTTTTTACTTTTTTGATACCGATTCGGTGGTCAGATACGGAACCTCCCGATCGGATTCTCTTGATCCTTTTCATCAACCGGTCTGCCGGATCGATGTGTTCCGTATTCCGGATACGCCGTACCGGTGTCCAGAGGAAGAGAAGGGCGGTGATCACGGCGACTGCCGTGATCCCGCCATTGGCCGTCAGGACCCGCGGTGACGAGAGGGATTGGGCGATGAGCAGATCGATGGTCACCGCGCCGGTCGCGGCCACGGTGGCACGGGTGGCCGGATCCAGCCGGTGAAGTACGGCGGCCAGCCCCCCGGCCGGCCCCGCGAACAGGAAGAAGAGGATGAACGGCGCGCGCAGCGGCGACTGCGCGCCGGTGAGCGCCAGTGTGACTCCGGCCCCCGAGACGGCGGACGCGACGCCCGCGAGAGTCGGCAGCAGATCCGTTCGGACTGCTGACGGCTTGTCCCTCGTCGTCTGCATGGCCGACTTTGCCCCCAAGGTGCCGGTTTCCGGGTGTCAATGCTGCGCAGTCGGCGACGCCCCGTCAAGAAGCCGGATGCTCTCGCCGAATCTTTTTTGGCATGGACACTTCCAGTGAAGTATGGGGACTGCTACGACAGTTGTGGCAGAGATCCTGCTAAAGGGAGGTTCCATGAAACTGTCCCGAATCGCGGCATTCTCATCCTCACTCCTCCTCGGCGCCGTCCTCTCTCTCGCCGGAGCCGGCCAGGCTCAGGCCTCGGACACCGCTCTGGCACTGGACTATGTGGCCCTTGGCGACTCGTACTCATCGGGCGTCGGGGCCGGCAGCTACGACAGCAGCAGCGGCAACTGCAAGCGCAGCACCCGTGCCTTCCCCAAGCTCTGGGCGGCCGCGCATTCACCCTCGTCGTTCGCGTTCACCGCTTGCTCGGGCGCTCGTACGGGTGATGTCACGGCCGGTCAGCTCGCCCCCCTCAGCTCCGCGACCGACCTCGTATCCATCACTGTCGGAGGCAATGACGCGGGCTTCGCCGACGTCATGACCACCTGCGTCCTGTACTCCGAGTCCACCTGCATCAACCGCATCAACCAGGCGAAGAGCTACGTCGATTCGACCCTGCCCGGCAAGCTCGACGCCGTGTACTCGGCCATCAGATCCAAGGCTCCGGCGGCGCAGGTCGTCGTCCTCGGCTACCCGCGCTTCTACAAGCTCGCCGGCAGCTGCGCCGCCGGGCTGAGCGAGAACGAACGGGCCGCGATCAACGGCGCGGCCGACTACCTCAACGCCGCCACCGCGAAGCGTGCGGCCGACCACGGCTACGACTTCGCGGATGTCACCCCAACCTTCACCGGACACGAGATCTGCTCCGGGGCGGCCTGGCTGCACAGCGTCAACTGGCTCAACATCGGCGAGTCCTACCACCCCACCGCATCCGGACAGTCCGGCGGCTACCTGCCCGTGTTCACCTCGCACGCCTGAACACGGTCGCGTTCGAGCTGTTCGCCGCGCTCGCGGTGTTCGCAGTGTTCGCAGTGCTCGGTGTGTAGGAGCTCTCGTCCGTCGGGGGCTCCTGCTCGCAGGTGACCGAGAAGTCGATCCAATTCGAGCGCACCTCGACCGGGCTCCGGACCTCCACCCGGATCCGGTCGTGGTGCGTCTCGTTCGCCTTGTACGTCAGCTCGGTGTGGCTGACCTGTTTCTGCTTCGGGCCCCCGGCCGCGAAGTGCAGCGTCTTCCAGCCGGAGCCGGAGCTCTCGCCGCTCTTGGTCGCCCAGCGGTAGTCGACAGCCGCAGGGGTGCGGCGGACCGTGATCGTCGCCCGGAAGGCCGGAGCCTCCGCTTCCGGCGGCGGGCAGGCGCCCGAGTAACTGCCGTGCACAGTCCGGGCGTACACCTTCACGGTCTGCGGCGGCGTGACCGTACCGTCATGGCCCCCGCCCCCATTGCCTCCGTCGTCGCCCCCGCCGTCGGCCCCGTCGGTCGTGCCGCCGTCCGTCCCTCCGCCCGGGGCGGTCGCCGTGCTGCCCGGGCTTGCGCTCGAACTCCCCGTCGCGGGGACCGGGCCGCCGCCGTTGTCGTCCTGGCCGCCCTGGTCCTTGCCCTGGTCGACCAGTGCCCAGGCCAGTCCGCCGACCGCGAGCAGCAGCACGGCCACCCCGGCGACCAGCACCAGCGCTGCCCGCCGCGCGCGGTCCGGCGGCACCCCGGTCGTGGTGGTGGCCGGACCGGGCACGGGAAGCGGCACGAACGGGGCCGGGGGAGTGGCCGGAGTGGGGGACGCGGCCGAGACGGTGGGGCTGTACGGACCGGGCGGCGGCGGAGCGGTACGCACACCGCCGCCCGCGCCGACGACCCGCAGCTGATGCTCGGCCTCCTCCGCCGAGAGCCGTTCCGCCGGATCCTTGCGCAGCAGCCCCGCGATCACCGGCGCCAGCGCACCGGCCCTGCGCGGCGGCGGCAGCTCCTCGTCGACGACGGCCCGCAGCGTGCTCAGGGGGGTGTTCTGGCGGAACGGGGAGTTGCCCTCGACCGCGGCGTACAGCAGCACCCCGAGCGACCACAGATCCGACTCCGGCCCTGGCGTACGCCCCAGCGCCCGCTCGGGCGCGAGGAATTCGGGGGAGCCGATCAGTTCGCCCGTCATCGTGAGGTTGGAGGTCCCCTCGACCGTGGCGATGCCGAAGTCGGAGAGCACGACGCGGCCGTCATTGGCGATGAGTACGTTCCCCGGCTTCACATCCCGGTGCAGTACGCCCGCCTCGTGCGCGGCGCGCAGAGCGGCGAGGATCTCCGCCCCGATGTGCGCGACGCGCTGCGGGGGCAAGGGCCCTTCCGCATCCAGCACATCGGAGAGCGCCAGGCCGCGCACCAGCTCCATCACGATCCAGGGCCGGCCGTCCTCGGTCGCCACGTCGTAGACGGTCACGACATTGCGGTGCGAGATCCGGCCGGCGGCCCAGGCCTCCCGCTCAAGACGCGCGTACAGCCGCCGCTCGTCGGTTGTGCCGAGAGCGGCGGGGGCACGTACCTCCTTGACCGCCACCTCGCGGGCCAGCATCTCGTCGCGGGCGCGCCACACCACGCCCATCCCGCCCTCGCCCAAGGGGCTCAGCAGTCGGTAGCGTCCCGCCACCAGCCGCTCATCGCCCGGCACTTCGCTCACAGCGAGCCCCCATCGGTAGCAGAGCAACTACCCCAAGTTAGCTCACGCAAGAGCTGTTGCCGCCCCCTTGAGCGCCAATCCGCATCCGAGGGCGAGGACTATGCAGGCCGTGCCCAGCGGCATCACGCGCTGCGCGGCGGAGAAGACCCGCCCCTTGCGACGGCTCCGATCGGCCAGCAGGCGGGTGGCGCGGGCGCCGAGGCGGACCGCGGCGAAGCCTGCCGCGGCGAGGGTGAGGGCGAGCCCGACGCCGTACGCGAGGACGAGCAGCAGACCGAACCAGGCGCGCCCGAGGGCGGCGGCGCCGACGAGCACGACGACGGCTGAGGGACTGGGGACGAGTCCGCCGGCAAAGCCGAGCAGGAGGGTTGAACGGACGCCCAGGGGGCGGTGGTCGTGGCTGTGCGAGTGCGAGTGCGGATGGCCGTGGCTGTGGCTGTGGCCGTGAGCGGCGCCGGACTTGTCGCTGTCGCCGCGCCCGGCCTTGTGCGCCTGGTCGTCCTCGTGGCCGAGGTTGTGCCCGGGTCCGTGCTCGTGCTCGTGCCCAGGCCCGTGCTCCCGCCCACTGCCGTGGCCGTGCGGGTGGCCGTGGCTGTGCCCGTGTCCATGTCCGTGGCTGTCGTCGTGGGTGTGCCCATGCCCATGGCTGTGCCCGTGCACATCACCACGGTTCTTCCACGCCCTTCGTACGAGCACCGCTCCCGCCCCCGCCACCAGCGCCCCGCTCGCGACGCCCAGCCATGCCACCACCGACGGTGCGGCCGCCGAGCCCAGCGCGATCAGGCCGCCGAGCGCGAACACCCCGAGTGTGTGCGTGATCGTCACCGACGCCCCCAGCGAGAGGACGTCGCGCAGGGAGTTGCGCCCGCCCGCCGCCGCGGCGGCGGCCATCACCGTCTTGCCGTGACCCGGCGCAAGCGCGTGCAGCGCGCCGAGCAGCACCGCCGTCGCCAGTGCCAGCGCGGCGAATCCCGCGGTCAGTTCGCGCCGGGACACCAGACCGGTCAGCGCCTGCGTCCAGCGGTCGGCCCCGCGCGGCAGCACAGAGGCCGGGGGCGCCGCCGCCTCCGACCGGTCCGCCGCCGGAGCCCCGCCGGGTGTGACCGAGAGACCGGCCGTCCTGCGGTCCAGCGGTGAGGAGAGCTGCCCTTCCGGGTACCCCGCCAGCCGCCTGGACACGGACGTCCTCGGTACGTCGGACGAGGTGAGCGTCATCCGGTCGCCGCCGGCCGTGATCTCCCGCCAGCCCGGCCCCTGCCCGCCGCCCGCCGCCCGGAAGGCGATCGTCTGCCGCCCGTCGGGCAGTTCGGCCGTCAGCCTGCACTCGACGCGCAGCGTCGGCAGCCCGGCCTGCCCGGGGCGCACCTCCGCGTGGCCCGCGCCGGGCGTGAGCGGAATCGCGCGGCGTCCGACCACGACCTCCGTGTCCCGCGCCGCGTTACCGCAGCGGCCCTGGGCCCACTCGGACAGTTCACCGGTGGACATCTCCCGGTCGCCGTTCCGGTCGATCTTCGAACGCGACTGGGCGGCCGGTATCTCCGCCAGATCCTCGACATGGTCGACGCTCAGCCGGCCGGGCGAGACGAGGAGCCCGTCATAACGGTTGACCGTGAAGTTCCCCAGGGGATGCGCGACGGCGCTCCCCGCGGGCAGCACGGCGAGCGCCGCCCCGGCGACGAGGACCGCCGCGCCGACGGCGGTCGTACGCCTCTTCATGACGCCTCCAGAGCCTGCAGCGCGGTCCGTGCCGCGCGTGAACCGGTGGGGGAGAACCCCGGGTTGATCTTCAGCGCGGCGGCGAGCGAACCGCGGGCCGCCGCCGTCCTGCCCGCGGCACGTTCGATCATGCCGCGGTGGTAGACGAACAAGGCGTTGCGGCAGCCCGTCGGTGCGGACGTCCCCACGTACGAAAGGGCTTCCGCAGAACGCCCGTTGACGTGCAGGGCCCAGGCGAGCGCGTCCGCCGTGTGCACGGTCCGGCGCTTGCGCCACTCGGCGCGTGCGGCGTCCAGCGCCTGGGCCCGGTCACCGTGGTCGGCCAGGGCGAGAGCCGTGTCCAGGTCGGTGTCCACACCGTTGGCGCGGGCCAACTCGGTCCAGGTCCCGATGAGTTCGTACTGGGCGCGGGCATCGGCCTTGCGCCCGATCGCCTCGTACAGCTCACCGAGCGCGACGAGCTGTCCCGGCAGCGGCAGCCGGTTCACCACCGCTTCGAGCTCGGACACGGCGGCCTTGGTCTCGCCGCGAGCGGCCTGCGTGCGGGCACGGCCCTCCAGCGCGGGCAGATACGCCGGGTCCGCCTTCAGAGCGGTCGCGAAGTGCCGCAGGGCCGGGGCGTACGCACCCTGGCCCCACTCCAGCTGGCCCAGGGCGGTGGCCACATACGCCGTGTCACCGGGGGAGGAGGCCGAGTCCAGTGCCCGCACGAGCACCCGGCGGGCCCCCGCGATGTCGCCGCGCAGCTCCAGTACGTACGCGTAGCGCGTGAAGACGGGAATGCCGGGGCGGTGGCGGTCCGCCTCCTCGGCCGCCGCCAACGCCTTCGGATAGCTGCCCAGTTCGACGAGCGCGTCGATCCGGGAGGCGAGCGCGCGCTCGCTGTACGGATTGACCTTCAGCGCCGCCTCCGCCTCCCGCAGCGCCCCGCGGAAGTCGTGCCGCGCCGCCGCGAGCGCGGCCCGCCCCGCGAGTGCCGCTTCATTGCCCTGCGGCTGGAGAGCCAGGGAACGGGCGAGCGCCTTGTCCGCCTGCGGGTACCGGGTCGGGTCGCCGCCGGTCCTGGCCTGCTCGACATAGGCGGCGCCCAGCGTCGCCCACCCCCGGGCGTCCTTGGGCTGCGCCCGCAGATGCGCCTGGAGGCCGGTGACCCCGCGGGCGAGGTCACCGGTGCCGATCCGGTCGAACGGCGCGTCCGCCACGGGAGCCGCGGCACTGGCCGCCGGGGGTACCTGGTCCGCCCGGCCGGCCACTACGGCGCCCGCGGTGATCGCGACGGCCAGCGCGCCGGCGGGAAGGAGGATTCCCCACCGCCGGGCGCCCGCCCCTGATTCCCTTCGCAGGGACATGTGAACTGCCCTTTCCGCTCGTAGCTGCGTCCGTCGTGGATGCGTCCGGCTCAGCTGTACGGACTCCGTCGCCGCATCCGCCACCAGTTGAGGCCAAGGGCGACGAGCAGCACCCCCACGCCCGCGGCGGCCGCGGATGCGATCAGCGTGGTGCTGGTGGCGTCACTGTCGGAGGCGGCGGACGACGCGCCACCGGAGAGCAGGTTGCCCTGGGCGTCCTTGGTGCCGCCTTCCGTGGCGAGCGGCCCCCGGGAGCCGGACGTCGGGAGCGCCACGTACGGGAAGGTCTTGCCGAACTTCTGGTCGTTCTCGTTGACCGCGTCGCCCAGGTCGTTCTTCTGGCCGAGCAGTTCGCCCTCTACGACCTGGAGCGCGATGTCCAGCACGTCGTCCGTCAGCCGCCGCCCGTTGGGGAATCCGGCGTTGTCGCCGTCCAGCACGCCCAGCCTCTTGGGCTCGGCAGTCGGCTGGATGGAGGTGTTGAGCCGCAGCATCTCCGCGGGGCGGACATGCGGCGGCTTGTTGAGCTTGTCGACGCCGGTCAGAAACACCGAGACCAGGTCGTTGCGCGGTTCGGCCGGGGCCTTGATCTTGTAGATGCCCTCGATCAGCTTCGGCAGCTCCGGCTTGGTGACGAAGTTCAGGAAGTCACCGTCGTTCCACGGGTGGGACGCGTTGAACTTGTCCTTGTCCTTCACGGGGATGACGACCTCGTTGACCAGCGGCATACCGAGCCGGGACACCTGGGTCCAGTGACCGTTCGCCCCCTTGCGCTGGGTGGTCGACCAGATGCCGACGATCGGCTGCTTCTCCGACTCCCGGATGTACGCGGTCGGCACCTGCAGGGCCATGGAGTTGACGCTGTAGCCCTTGAGCGTGTCGTTGCCGACCTCGGAGAGGTTTCCGCCGTAGAGCAGGTCGAAGACGCGCAGATCGAGGAAGAAGGGGTCGTCCGCCTGGCCCGCGAACGCCGTGGAACCACCCGGGAGTTGGTGCACGGCCTGGTCGCGCAGGCCCTGGTAGTCCGGCATGGAGGCCTTGCCCACGTTCGACGGCGCCACCGGCAGATCGTCCGCGATCTTCGTGGTGTGCATCACACGCTGGTTCTTCAGCCTCAGCAGCTCGATGTCGTACGTCTGCGTGATGTTGAGGTCCGGGTCGTCGAGCGCAGTGACGGGACCGGTGTTGAAGAGGAACGTGTCGCCGTTCTTGACGTGTTCCTTGAAGGTCCACCGGTAGATCAGGTCGCCTTGGGCGTCGCCGTCACTGTCGATGTGGATGTCGTACTGCGCGTCGTCGGCGAACTTGAAGAAGTTCGGGCCGCCGGCCGGTTCCTGGAACGGCAGCACGTTGGCGACGAGCGTCGTGGTGTCAGGCTTGTCGGGGCTGACGAACGCGTACACGTCCGTGTTGTCGTACTGCGGCTGTCCGGAGATCAGTGGGGCCTCGCGGTGGCTGGAAGCCTTGGCCGTGCCCGGCTCCAGCCCGGTCACACCGGAAGCCACGAGCGTCCCGCCGGCCAGCGCGACGCAGGTAAGAGCGGCGAGCCTCCTGGGCCCCCGCCCGCTGCTGCTCATTGCGGTCATCGAATCCGTCCTTCGCGAGTGCTGGTCTTGCTTCGATGCCAGCCATTCGGTGCGGAGGGCTGTTCGGATTGGTCGGGAGGCCGGGAAGTTTTTCCTGACGTACTGTCCAACTCGCCCTGGAATCGCATGGATTCGGTGAGTAGTCGTCAACTCACGTACGGGTGTGGTGAATCCTGTGACCGGAATACACGAGTGTCACTGTGGGGCGATAGGGTTAACCTGCCCGGGCCGGGTGCCCTCGTACGGGTGGGGAGTGACATGGAACAGATAACGGTGCGCAGCAGGGCGCGAGTGCCTGCGATCACGTGTGGGAGCAGTGCGACCAGCACGCGTCTCGACCGCCATCTCTCAGTGCTTGGCGGCCCTGCCGTCCCGCAGGGTGAGTCGGCCGAGGCGACGTCGCTGATGCTCGAGCTCACCTCACGTGATGTCGCGCACACCCGCAAGAGCAAGAGCGCGCGTGTCTCGCTCTTCGCGCCGCTGCGGCGGTTGCGTCGCTCACTCTTCGGCAGCCGCGGCTGACCGACCTCCAGGACGCCCTCTCCTACGCGAACGCGCTCAGGCGACCACACCGTCCCGGTGCAGCGCCGCTGTCCCCTCATCCGTCATCCCCAGGGCCTTCAGCAGCGCATCGGTGTGCTCGCCGAGTGCGGGAACCGCGCCCATCCGCGCCTCCGGCCCGCCCGGCAGAGTGATCGGCGGCAGCAGCGCCCGCAGTGGCCCGACCGGCGAGTCCACCTCCCGCCAGCGGTCCCGCGCGGCGAGTTGAGGGTGCCTGGCGACATCCGTGACGCTGTTGAGCCGGGCGCACGCGATTCCCGCCGCCTCCAGTCGGCCGATCGCCTCCTGTGTGCCGAGGCGGGCCAGCGCCTCGGCCACCACCGCGTCGGTCTTCTCCCTGTTAGCCGTACGGGCCGTGTTGGTCGCGAAGGCCGGATCGCCCCCCAACTCGGGCCGGCCGAGCACCTGGTCGGCCAGCCGCTGCCACTCCCGGTCGTTCTGCACCGACAGCAGCACCTGCCCGCCGTCAGCCGTGGCGTAGGCGTCGTACGGCGAGATGACGGCGTGCGCGACCCCCGTGCGCGCCGGGGTTTCACCCCCATGCATCCCGTAGTGCAGCGGATGCCCCATCCACTCCGCCAGCGACTCCAGCATCGAGACCTCCACGGGGCCGCCGACGCCCGTGGCCCCGCGCCGCAGCAGCGCCGCCAGCACCCCGGAGAAGGCGTACATCGCCGCCGCGATGTCGGCCGCCGGAATGCCCGCCTTGACGGGCTGCTCCGCGGTCCCGGTCACCGAGACGAGGCCCGCCTCGCACTGGACGAGCATGTCGTACGCGCGCTTGTGGGCGTACGGCCCCTCCGCGCCGTATCCGGAGATGTCCACGGCGATCAGCCGCGGGTGCGCGGCGCACAGAGTGCCGGCGTCCAGACCGAGCCGGGCGGCCGCGCCCTGGGCGAGGTTCTGTACGAACACATCGGCGTCCGCGACGAGTTGACGCACGATCTCCAGGCCCCGCGGGTCCTTGAGGTCGACGGCGATGGACTCCTTGCCGCGGTTGCACCAGACGAAATGCGAGGCGAGCCCGGCGGCGGCGGTGTCGTAGCCGCGCGCGAAGTCGCCGCCGTCGGGACGCTCGATCTTGATGACGCGGGCGCCGAGGTCGGCGAGCTGGCGCGTGGCGAAGGGCGCCGACACGGCCTGTTCGACGGCGACGACCGTGATCCCGTCGAGGGGGAGAGGGTGGCTCATGAGCCGTGCCTATCGTGTAC
This sequence comes from Streptomyces sp. NPDC002870, assembly GCF_042888505.1. Lineage (NCBI taxonomy): Bacteria > Bacillati > Actinomycetota > Actinomycetes > Kitasatosporales > Streptomycetaceae > Streptomyces > Streptomyces sp. NPDC002870. The sequence goes on along the minus strand of NZ_JBIAPW010000035.1, from coordinate 46,218 downwards.
GTACCACCTTTGTCACCCCCTGGTCCGCGTACCGGCCGCTCGATGGGTCGGATTGCCGGAGATGGTCTGATCGTCGATAGATTGCTCGCTTATGTCAGGTTCGCTTGATGGCTCGCGTGGAGAAGGGAACCACTACGTGACTGACGTGGCTGACGAGACTGACGTGACGGCACAGGGCCTGGGGCGCAGGCGGGTGCTGGGGCTGGCCGCGGCCACGTTCGTGTCGTCGCAGTCGTGGATCGGTACGGCATCGGCCGCGCAGTCCGGCGCGTTACGCGGTGACCGGCCGACCGGGAAGGTGCGGGAGGAGTGCGGCGTCGACGTGCCTGCCGAGAACTCCCTGCCGGGAGATCGTGACTGGCGGATCACCCGGGCGGGTGCGGCCGGCGCCATTCAGGGCTTCGCCGAGCGCGTCAGTGTGCGCTCGGGGGAGGTCGTAGCGCTGCGCGTGTCGACGACGGCTGCGGCCTACACCGTCTCCGCGTACAGGATGGGCTGGTACGGCGGAGCGAGGGCTCGTCTCGTCTGGAGTTCGGGCATTCTGCCGGGGGTGCTGCAGCCTCAGGCGCTGCTCGATGCCGGCACACGGATGGCGCGTGCCGACTGGCGGCGAACGGCGGAGGTGGACACCTCGGGCTGGCCGGAGGGCTGCTACCTGCTGAGGCTGGACGCCGAGGACGGCCGGGGGCAGAGGTTCGTACCGCTCACCGTCCGGTCCTCCTCCGCGGCCGGTCGTACGGTCGTGGTCAATTCGGTGGCCACGTGGCAGGCGTACAACCGGTGGGGTGGCGCCGACCTGTACAAGGGCACGACCGGCAAGAAGGGTTCGCGATCCCTCGCGGTGTCGTTCGACCGTCCCTACGCCGGCGGTCATGGGGCGGGCCAGTACTTCGTCTACGAGGCGCCGTTGGTCGCGCTGGCCGAGCGGATGGGGCTTCCGCTGGCGTACACCACGGGAGTGGACGTGGCCCGTGAGCCGAGGTTTCTGGGCGGGGCCGTGGCCATGCTCTCGCTGGGGCACGACGAGTACTGGAGTCCCGAGCAGCGGCGGCACGTGACCTCGGCGCGCGACGAGGGAATGAACCTAGCCGTGCTCGGGGCCAACTGCTGCTACCGGCGTGTCCGCTTCGAGCCGTCCGCCGTGGGAGCGGACCGGATCGTGGTCTGTTACAAGGACGACTACGCCAAGGACCCAGGTTTCCAGCGCGGGTGCCCTCCGACGAACGACTTCCGGCGTATGCCCGCACCCGATCCCGAGAGTTCCCTGTTAGGGGTCATCTACGACGGCTACCCGGTGGACGCGCCGTTCGTGGTGTCCCAGCCGGATCACTGGCTACTGGAGCGCACCGGGGCGCGGCTGGGCGACTCCTTCCCCCACCTGGTGGGTGTCGAGTACGACCGGGTGAACCCGGCTCATCCCACCCCTCGGCCGATCGAGATCCTGGCGCATTCGCCGGTGGTGTGCAAAGGGCGCCCCTCGTACGCCGACATGGCCTACTGCTCTCTGCCGGGCGGGGCGGGCGTCTTCGCCACGGGCACGATGCGCTGGGTCGAGGCGCTGGAGGCGACCGGCCCGGGCGGGGGCAAGGCGAACCACGGACTGGACGCGCGGGCAGGGGAGTTCACCCGTACCGTGACGGCTAACCTCCTGCGGGCGTTCGCGCAGGGGCCGACGGGGCACGCGAGACCCGCGAGGGACAATCTGGCCGACCAGTACGGGAAGGGAGCCCCAACCGCCGGCGCGTAGCGCGGGCGCTGCTCCCCCTGCCGTGGCCGGCCCGGTGGGCACGCAGGCCGCCTGGGCCGCGGGTCGCGGGGCGTCACAACAGGGCGAACTGACCCTCCGGCCCCTCCTCGCGATGGTCGAGTACGGAGGCGGGCCGCCGGGTCACGTCGCTCGGCGGCAGGACACCCGGGAGCTCGGTGATCTCCATCTCCATCCCCTTCAACTCCTGCTTCTGAAGCCGGAGTCGGCCCAGCAGTGCCAGCACTGTGATCAGCTCCAGCAGCTCGGAGGTCCACTCCTGCGGCCACATCGCAGGCCGGATCGCCTCCAGCGTCCCGGGCTCGGCCTCGGCGGTACGGCGCTCGAACCAGAGCTCCAGCACGCGTACGCCGCCCACCTCGAAGTCCCAGGCATCCGCGGGCACGGGCGAGATCCGGCCGGTCCCGAGGCTGAGTACCTCCTCCTCGGCGTCGTACGCGATCGCGTCGGGCCGTGCGGGCACAGCCGCCCGCACATACGGCCGCCGCCCCCCGGGCAGCCGGGGCCGCTCGCCGCCCCGGGCCCCGCGTAGCTGGACCTCCATCATCCGCCGCCCCAACTCCACGCCGTTCAGCCACACATGGGGGTCGGCGGGCAGCGGCACCACGCATCCGGCTGCCGACGACTCGGCGGCCGCGACGATCCAGGCAACGACGTCGTCGGCGTCGACCTCGCGGCCGTACCGGCTCCCCAGGGCGGACAGCAGGCCGGGCGCGAGATTGGGCTCGACGCCACCGGGCCGCCGGTAGAGGGGCCGAATCCGCCCGGGCCTTCCCGCGGGGGAGCGGCCGTCAGGCAACAGGGCGGAGAGGACCACGGCAGGCCCCGACGCGTCGGCCACCCACCCCTGCTCGACGACGAACACCTGCCGCTCATCGGCGACCCGCCACAACTCGGGCCGTGCGGAGTCGATGAGCCGGTGGTCGGGAATCAGCCACTGCTCGTCGAAGGCCCCGTGCAGCACCCGCACCGGCGCGGGACACCGCCCGTCCTCCCGGACGAATCTGCCCGTCCCGGTGGTCTGCCCGGGCAGCTGGGCGACGGCGCTGCGCGGCGTACGGGCCCGAGTGCATTCGAACAGGCCGTCGCGCTCGACGCCCTCAACGCGCACAAGAGCATCCCACCGGGCCTTGAGAGAGCCCGCGTCCGGGGCCATCACCCACGCCCGCCCCAGCCGCAACGGGGGTACGCCCCACGGCATGAGCTCGTCCAGCATCGGCATGCGGAAATGCTAACCGGGGGCCCGGAGGCCCGTCCCGGGCCCACCCCAGGACCGGCACCGGGGCCGGACGGTCACTGGGCGGAGAGCCGCTGACCGGACGGTCACTCCGCGTCGACCGTCACCGAGAACGAGAACCGGTCCCCCCTGTACCGGATCCGCGCCACATCCACCACCCGCCCGCCCTCGTCGTACGTCACCCCCGTGTAATGCAGGATCGGGCTGAGCAACGGCACCCTCAGCAGCTCCGCCGTCGGCGGGTCCGCCAGTCGCGCCTCCACCGTGTCCGTGATCCTGCTGATCCGCACCCCCAGCGAATCCCGCAGTACCTTCGTCATCGGCCAGCGCTCCAGATCGGCGACGTCCAGCCCCGCCGCCACCTCCGGGTGCACCGCGTTCTCCGCCCAGTTGGTCGGCTCTCCGCTCTCGCCGTCGCAGCGCAGCCGCCGGTACGTCACCACCTCATCCACACCGGGGAAGTACTCCGCGAGGTCGCCCGGCACCGGCTCGGGCCCGTGCCCCAGGATCGTCGTCCGCTCGCCCGACTGCTGGGCCACGATCGCGTCGATCGAGCCCAACAGCCGCCTCGGCGCGCCCCGCCGCGCCCCCGGCTCGATGAAGGTGCCGCGCCGCCGGTGCCTGCTGATCAGGCCCTCCTCCTCCAGCTCCTTGAGGGCCTGGCGCATGGTCAGCACGCTGACGCCGTAGTGCGCGGCGAGCTGCTCCTCGGTCGGCAGCCGCAGCGACGCCTCGGGCGCTCGGCCCAGTATGGAGGCGCGCAGCGACTGCGAGACCTGGTACCACAGCGGCAGCTTGCGGTTCAGGACCAGAGAGTCGGGGGCAAAGGCGGTCACGGGTACTCCGTACTACGACCGGAAGTGGCGCTCAAGACCCTGCCACACGTCGTCGTACCCCTTCTGCAGATGGTCCGCGTTCGCCGCCTGCGCGGTCGCCGTCACCGGCCAGCGGGTCTCGAACATGAACGCAAGCCCGTCGTCGATCTTCTGCGGCTTCAGCTCGGCGGCGCTCGCGCGGTCGAAGGTCTCCCGGTCGGGGCCGTGCGCGGACATCATGTTGTGCAGCGAACCGCCCCCCGGCACGAAGCCCTCGGCCTTGGCGTCGTACGCGCCCTCGATCAGGCCCATGTACTCGCTCATCACATTGCGGTGGAAGTACGGCGGCCGGAAGGTGTCCTCGCCGACCAGCCAGCGCGGCGCGAAGACGACGAAGTCCACTCCGGCCAGGCCCGGGGTGTCGCTCGGCGACGTCAGCACGGTGAAGATCGACGGATCCGGGTGGTCGTACGAGATCGTCCCGATCACATTGAAGCGGCGCAGGTCGTAGACGTACGGAACATGATTGCCGTGCCAGGCGACGACATCGAGCGGCGAGTGGTCGTACGTCGCGGCCCAGAGGTTCCCGCAGAACTTGTTGACGACCTCGACCGGGCCCTCCACGTCCTCGTAAGCCGCCAGGGGCGCGAGGAAGTCCCGGGCGTTGGCCAGGCCGTTCGCACCGATCGGCCCGAGGTCGGGCAGCTGGAAGGGCTGACCGTAGTTCTCGCAGACGTAGCCGCGAGCACTGACGTCCAGCAGATCGACCCGGAATCGGACCCCGCGGGGGATCAGCGCGACCTCGCCGGGCCGGGCGGCGAGCAGCCCGAATTCCGTACGGAGCAGCAGGCCGCCGCGCTCGGGCACGATCAGCAGCTCGCCGTCGGAGTCGCTGAACACCCGGTCCGTCATGGCGGAGTTGGCGTGGTAGAGGTGCACGGCCATGCCGGTGCGCTGGGTCGCGTCGCCGTTGCCGCCGATCGTCCACAGACCGGCCAGCCAGTCTGTGCCGGGCGCGGGCTCCGGCAGCGGGTTCCAGCGGAGCCGGTTGGGGTCCGGCACGGACTCGGTGAAGGGCGCGCTGCGTACGCCGCCGTTGCCGATGCGGACGAACGGCGGATGGGCGGCGGACGGGCGGATCCGGTACAGCCAGGAGCGGCGGTTGTGGGCGCGCGGCTCGGTGAAGGCGCTGCCGCTCAGCTGTTCCGCGTACAGCCCGAGGGGTGCCCGCTGCGGTGAGTTGCGCCCGTGCGGAAGGGCGCCCGGCACGGCCTCCGAGCTGTGCTCATTGCCGAAGCCGGGCGAGTGCCCGAGGTCTTCGGCGGTCTTCCGCGCCTGCTCGATGCCGTTCATCGTCCGCTCCCGGTGCTGAAGGATTCCTATGCTCAACCGTAGGATTGCGGGACCGCCCCGTCAACGGCAACGGGGCGGCATGATGGGCCGCGTGTCCCAAGCCCATCTCCGCCGTACGCCCGTGCAGCAGCGCAGCGCCGAGCGGCTCGCCCGGATCCTGGACGCGTGCGCCGAACTGCTCGACGAGACCGGTTACGAGGAGCTGTCCACCCGGGCGGTGGCCGCCAGAGCCGGCGTCCCCATCGGTTCCGTCTACCGCTTCTTCGGCAATAAGCGTGCCCTCGCCGACGCTCTCGCCCACCGCAATCTGGACATTTACGCCGAGCGGATCAGTGGCCGTATCGCCTCGCTCGGCGCGGGCGACTGGCGCGGCGCACTCGATGCCGTACTGGACGAGTACCTGGCGATGAAGCGCACCGTCGCCGGCTTCGCGCTGATCGACTTCGGCTACCGGATCCCGGTCGGCGCACCTGCGGTCGGAGCGAACCACCAGGTCGCCGACCGTCTCGCCGGACTGCTCGCGGGCCATCTGGGGCGAGGCGTCGACGATGAGCTGCGGCGGGCGGTGCTGGTCTCCGTCGAGGCGGCGGATGCGTTGCTGCAGCTTGCCTTTCGGGTGGAGCCGGAGGGGGACGAGGGGATCGTGGCGGAGACGCGGGAGTTGCTGCGGGCGTATCTCGGACGGGTCCTCGACTAGGCGGGGGGCGGTGCGGGTGCGGGTGCAGGTGCGGGTGCGCCTGCGGCGGGCTTGCCCCTCCTCGCCGGCGATTGAGGCGCGGGGTTCGGGGCGGAGCCCCGGTCAGGGCCGCACTAACAGCCCCGCCGTTCGGGAAGAGCGCTCGCACCCCTCCCCTCCGTGCATACCGGTCGGTATGCTCGGCCCCGTACCGCGCCACCGCCGTCGCCCCGGGGAGAGCCCATGACCCGCACAGCTGCCACCCGCACCGCACTGCGCATCTGTCCCCTCTGCGAGGCCACCTGCGGACTGACCCTCACCATCGAGGGCACCCGCGTCAGCCGCGTCCGCGGTGACCGCGACGACGTCTTCAGTAAGGGCTTCATCTGCCCCAAGGGTGCCTCCTTCGGGGAGCTCGACGCCGACCCCGACCGGCTGCGCACCCCCCTCGTACGCAGGAACGGCGAGCTCCAAGAGGCCAGTTGGGGCGAGGCCTTCGACGTGATCGCGGCCCGGATCAGGCCGCTGATCGAGGAGCACGGACCGAATGCCGTGGGCGTCGTACTCGGCAATCCGAACGTCCACACGATGGCCGGCGCGCTCTATCCGCCCGTACTGCTCTCGCTGCTGCGAACCCGCAATCTCTTCACCGCCAGCACCCTGGACCAGATGCCCAAGCATGTCTCCAGCGGGCTGCTCTTCGGTGACCCCGTCGCCATCCCCGTCCCCGACCTGGACCGCACCGACCATCTGCTGCTCCTCGGCGCCAACCCCTTCGACTCCAACGGCAGCCTGTGCACCGCGGCCGACTTCCCGGGCAAGCTCAAGGCGCTGCGGCGGCGCGGTGGCACGCTGACCGTCGTCGACCCGCGCCGCACTCGCACCGCGCAGCTCGCCGACCGGCACATCGCCATCCGGCCCGGCGCCGACGCCCTGCTGCTCGCCGCCATCGCCCAGACCCTCTTCGAGGAGAAGCTCACCGACCTCGGGGCGCTCGAAGCGCATGTCGAGGGAGTGGCTGAAGTCGCCGAAGCGGTACGGGAGTTCACGCCAGAAGCGGTCGCCGGTGCCTGCGACATGGACGCCGAGGAGATCCGTACGGTCGCCCGCGAGCTCGCCGCCGCGCCCACCGCCGCCGTATACGGACGCGTCGGCAGCAGCACCGTCGAGTACGGCACCCTCACCAACTGGCTGGTCGACGTCCTCAATGTGCTCACCGGCAACCTCGACCGTCCCGGCGGCGCGCTCTTCCCGCTCTCCGCCACCGACCGCGCGCCCCGCCCCGCCGCGCCCGGCAAGGGCTTCGCCCTCGGCCGCTGGACCAGCAGGGTCAGCGGCCACCCCGAGGCCAAGAGTGAACTGCCCATGGCCGCGCTCGCCGAGGAGATCGACACCCCCGGGGACGGGCGGATCCGCGCGGTGATCTCGCTCGCCGCCAACCCGGTGCTCTCCGCGCCCGACGGCGACCGGCTCGACCAGGCGCTTGCCGGACTCGACTTCATGGTCAGTGTCGATCCGTACCTCAATGAGACCTCGCGCCACGCGGACGTGCTGCTGCCCCCGCCGCCGCCCTCCCAGAGCGCGCACTTCGACTTCGCGTTCAACGCCTTCGCCGTACACAACCAGGCTCGCTACAGCCCGGCGGCAGTCCCCCTGGAAGAGGGCCGTCTGGGCGAGTGCGAGATCCAGGCCCGTCTGGTGCTCGCCGTCGGCGGCATGCACGGCGCGGACCCGGGCGCCGTCGACGACATGGTCATCGAGCGCACCCTCACCAAGGCCGTCGCCGATCCGCACTCCCCGGTCCACGGCAAGGACGTGAAGGAGCTGACCGCACAGCTCACCGGCGGCAGCGGGCCGGAGCGGCGCCTGGACATGATGCTGCGCCTCGGCCCGTACGACCTCACTCTCGACAAGCTCCTGGAACAACCGCACGGCATCGACCTCGGCCCGCTTCAGCCCCGGATCCCGCAGGTCCTCAAGACCCGCAGCGGACGCGTCGAGCTGCTGCCGGGACCCATCGCCGCCGATCTGCCGAGGCTGCGGAGCGCGCTGGGGGCGCCTTCCGGGCGAAGCTCCGGGGGAGAGCGGCCCGCCGCCCTCGTCCTCGTCGGCCGCCGCCATCTGCGCTCCAACAACAGCTGGATGCACAACGTCGCCACGCTCAACGGCGGTTCCAACCGCTGCACTCTCCAGATCCACCCGGCCGATGCGGCCCGGCTCGGTCTCGAGGACGGCGCGCAGGCCCGGATCACGGCGGACGGAGGGGAGGTCGAAGCGCCGGTGGAGATCACCGACGCCGTACGGACCGGAGTGGTGAGCCTGCCGCACGGCTGGGGACACAGCCGGCCGGGCACCCGGATGTCGGTGGCCGCCGCGCGCCCCGGAGTCAATGTCAATCAGCTGCTCGACGGCTCCCGGCTCGACCCGCTGTCCGGCACCGCCGTGCTCAACGGCTTCCCCGTCGAGGTATCACCTATGCGATGACCTGGGGTTTTGCTCGTATTGCTCACGCGTCAACACCTTGTTAACGGCTGTTGGCGCGACCTACCGTCATCGAAACCGCCGCTCCGGTGGGAGTTCAACGGTGAACGATAGGTGTCCCAAATGCTGACAATCCTTGGCTTCGCCATGATTGCGACTTTCCTGGTCCTGATCATGATGAAGAAGATGTCGCCGATCGCGGCGCTGGTCCTCATCCCCGCCCTCTTCTGCGTATTCGTCGGACAGGGCGCGCACCTCGGCGACTACGTCATCGAAGGGGTCGGCACGCTCGCCCCCACCGCGGCGATGCTGATGTTCGCGATCGTCTACTTCGGCGTGATGATCGACGTGGGGCTGTTCGACCCGATCGTCCGCGGCATCCTGCGCTTCTGCAAGGCGGATCCGATGCGCGTCGTGGTCGGTACGGCGCTGCTCGCCGCGATCGTCTCGCTGGATGGCGACGGCTCCACCACATTCATGATCACCGTCGCGGCGATGTATCCGCTCTACAAGCGCCTCAAGATGAGCCTGGTCGTGATGACCGGAGTCGCCGCCACGGCGAACGGCGTCATGAACACGCTGCCCTGGGGCGGCCCCACCGCCCGCGCCGCCACCGCCCTCAAGCTCGACGCGGCCGACATCTTCGTCCCCATGATTCCCGCGCTCGCCGTCGGACTGCTCTTCGTCTTCGTCCTCGCCTACGTACTGGGCCGCCGCGAGCGCAAGCGCCTCGGCGTGCTCACGCTCGACGAGGTGCTGGAAACCGATTCCGAGACCGTCTCCGAGACCGTGCTGGTCAAGGCGGGCGGCGGTGGTTCGGAGCAGCGCGAGGCAGTCATCGGCGGCACCGGCGACGCCCCCGGCGCGCCGGAGAAGGAGGAGGGCGAGGAGGACGAGGAGGACGAAGAGGACGCGCGTCACCAGGGCCTCGACCCGAACCGTGCCACGCTGCGCCCCAAGCTCTACTGGTTCAACGCCGGGCTCACCGTCGCTCTGCTCACCGCGATGATCATGGAGTGGCTGCCTATACCGGTGCTCTTCCTGCTCGGCGCGGCCCTCGCCCTCACGGTCAACTTCCCGAAGGTCGCCGACCAGAAGGCCCGGATCGCCGCCCACGCCGACAACGTCCTCAACGTCACCGGCATGGTCTTCGCCGCCGCCGTCTTCACCGGCGTCCTGACCGGCACCGGCATGGTCAAGCACATGGCCGACTGGCTCGTCGGCGCCGTCCCCGAGGGCATGGGCCCGCACATGGCCATCGTCACCGGTGTGCTGAGCCTCCCGCTCACCTACTTCATGTCGAACGACGGCTTCTACTTCGGCGTCCTGCCCGTCCTCGCCGAGGCGGGCGCGGCCCACGGCGTCTCCCCGCTGGAGATCGCCCGCGCATCCCTCGTCGGCCAGGCGCTGCACATGTCGAGCCCGCTCGTCCCCGCCGTGTACGTCCTGGTCGGCATGGCCAAGGTCGAGTTCGGCGACCACACCAGGTTCACGGTCAAATGGGCCGCGCTCACCTCACTGGTGGTGCTCGGAGCCGGAGTCCTCTTCGGCATCATCTGATGCCGGTCACCCCGGCACGAGGCTGGCTGCTGCGCCTCGTCATCGCCTCGGCTTCGCGCAGGGTGCGGTGTCGATGGCGCGGCCGGCCGTCTCCTACCGGGCGCTGGCCCTGGGCGCGGACGAGCGCGCGATCGGCGTGATCGCGGGTGTGTACGCGCTGCTTCCCCTGTTCGCCGCCGTACCGCTGGGGCGCAGGACGGACTACGGGCGCGGCTTCTGCCTGGGCGTCGGGCAGCCGCTGTCGATGACGACGGTCGTCCAGGCGGCCCCGGCCGGTACACGCTCAACTGCGCTCGCCCTGAGGCTGACCGGTAACCGTCTCGGGCAGGTCGCCGCACCCGCAACGGCCGGACTGGTCGCGGGGGTGGCGGGCACCGCGGCCCCGTTCGCCAAGCTGGGCGCACTTCTGCTGGCCGCGGCCGGGCTGGCCGCACGTCAGCCAACCCGCCCGCGGGACAACGGAGTTCACGGCACGGGCACCATCTCTCGGCAACGCCCGCCGACAGTGGACGGCTCCGTACAAAAAGGCCGTCCCAAACCTGCGCGCGAGTCATTCCCTGACCGGGAGTAGTCGGCTAGTTTCAGGCGTCTCAGCCGCTCCCCTCTTCCCCCGGCGGAACCATATGAGTCGCGCCATCACGCTTCGCAGCGTCAGCAAGAGGTACGAACGCACCAATCGCGCCGTCGACCGTTTCACTCTCGACATCGAGCCGGGGGAGTTCGTGGTGCTGCTCGGCCCTTCGGGCTGCGGCAAGTCGACCGTGCTGCGCATGATCGCCGGTCTCGAGGACATCACCGAGGGGGAGTTGCTGCTCGACGGGGAGTACGCCAACGACATCCCGCCCCGCGCCCGCGCCATGGCCATGGTGTTCCAGAACTTCGCCCTCTACCCGACCATGACCAACCGCGACAACATAGGCTTCCCGCTGCGGCTGGAGAACCCCCGGCTGGACTGCCGCCCGCAGGTCGAGGCCACCGCCCGGATGCTCGGCATCGAGGACGTCCTGGACCGCTACCCCAGCCAGCTCTCCGGCGGCGAACGCCAGCGGGTAGCGATGGGCCGGGCCATCTCCCGGCGGCCCTCCGTCTTCCTGATGGACGAGCCGCTGTCCAACCTCGACGCGAAGCTGCGCAACCGCCTGCGGGCCGAAATCGCCCAGCTCACGGCCGAGTTGGGGGTGACCACCGTCTACGTCACGCACGACCAGGCCGAGGCGATGTCGCTCGGCGACCGGGTCGCCGTGATGCGCGGCGGGGTGCTCCAGCAAGTGAGCACCCCTCGCGATATGTACGCCCTGCCCGAGAACGTATTCGTCGCCGCGTTCATCGGCACGCCGCGCATCAATCTGTTGCAGGCCGTCGTCTACGCGCCGCTGGACGGCCGGATGTCGATCGACCTCGGCAAACAGCGGCTGCCGCTGCCCGAACCCCTCAGCACCGACCACCAGTTGCTCCGCATCCAGCAGGGCCGGCAGATCATCGTCGGCCTGCGCTCCGAAGCCACCCGGATCGCCCCGCCGAGCCAGGCCCGCCCCGGCGAGGTCGCCCTGACCGGGATCGTCGAGCACATGGAGTACCAGGGGCATGAGGCGCTGGTGCACTTCAACACCGGCTCGCAGCCCGCCGTGGTCGCCGATCTGGAGTCGCCCAGGCCGCAGGCCCCCGCGCGAAGGCGCAGAAGCAGAAGCGGCGGCCCCAGCGTCCTGACCCGGATCAGGGGGCGCGCGGTCGGTCATGTCTCGGGGCCCGTCGTGGCGCTCGACGACCCGGAGCCGGGGCCTCGTCCCGTCGCCGCCGAGCGCCCGTCCGTCGCGGCGAGCGATCTCGTCGTGCGGACCGGTCCCGATGTGCGGCTGCGCACCGGCGCTCAGGTGCCGCTCCTCGTCGACCTCGCGCATCTGTACGTCTTCGACCACCACGGCCGCAGGATCTGTCCTGCTCCGGCGGACCTCCCGGGCCTGGACGCCTGACGGGCCCGGCTACGCTCCAGGTGCCCCTGGCGTCCAAAAACTAACACCGCTAGTTTGGGGTGCGGACGACTACCGCAGGCTCTGGAGGAGTGCCATGAAGGCCCACGACGGGATGTACATCGGCGGTCAGTGGCGGCCCGCCACAGGCCCGGACACCATCGCCGTGGTGAACCCGGCGGACGAGCAGGTCATCGCCCATGTCCCGGCGGGCACCGCCGAGGACGTCGACGCCGCCGTACGCGCCGCCCGCGCCGCGTTCCCCGGCTGGGCCGCCACGGCGCCGGCCGAGCGCGCGGCCCGGATCGCCGCACTGCGCGATGTGCTCTTGGCCCGGGCGGACGAGATCGCAGAGACCGTCACCGCCGAACTCGGCGCGCCGCTCGCCCTGTCGCAGACGGTCCACGCGGGCCTGCCGGTCATGGTCGCCGGTTCGTACGCGGAGCTGGCCGCCTCGTACTCCTTCGAGGAGAAGATCGGCAACTCCACGGTGCTGCTGGAGCCGGTCGGCGTGGTCGGCGCCATCACGCCCTGGAACTACCCGCTGCACCAGGTCGTCGCCAAGGTGGCCCCCGCTCTCGCGGCGGGCTGCACCGTGGTCCTCAAGCCCGCCGAGGACACCCCGCTGACCGCGCAGCTCTTCGCCGAGGCCGTCGACGAGGCCGGACTGCCCGCCGGGGTGTTCAACCTGGTGACGGGCCTCGGCCCGGTCGCCGGACAGGCACTCGCCGCGCACGAGGGCGTGGACCTCGTCTCCTTCACCGGCTCCACCGCCGTCGGCAGGCAGATCGGCGCGACGGCAGGGGCCGCGGTCAAGCGGGTCGCTCTGGAGCTCGGCGGCAAGTCCGCCAATGTCATCCTGCCGAGCGCCGACCTGGCCAAGGCCGTCAACGTCGGCATCGCCAACGTGATGTCCAACTCCGGCCAGACGTGCAGCGCGTGGACCCGGATGCTGGTCCACAAGGACCAGTACGAGGAGGCGGTGTCACTCGCGGCTGCCGCGGTCGCCAAATACGTACCGGGCCAGCGGGTCGGCCCGCTGGTCAACGCCAAGCAGCAGCAGCGCGTACGCGGCTATATCGAGAAGGGCGTCGCCGAGGGCGCCCGCCTTGTCGCGGGCGGTCCCGCCGCCCCGCACGAGACGGGCTACTACGTCAGCCCCACCGTATTCGCCGATGTCACGCCGGAGATGACCATCGCCCAGGAGGAGATCTTCGGCCCGGTCGTCTCCATGATCGAGTACGTCGACGAGGAGGACGCGCTCCGCATCGCCAACGGCACGGTCTACGGCCTCGCGGGTGCGGTCTGGGCGGCCGACGAGGCGGAGGCCGTCGCCTTCGCCCGCCGGATGGACACCGGACAGGTCGACATCAACGGCGGCCGCTTCAACCCGCTGGCCCCGTTCGGCGGTTACAAGCAGTCGGGTGTGGGCCGCGAGCTCGGCCCGCACGGTCTGTCCGAGTACCTCCAGACCAAGTCCCTCCAGTTCTGAGCCGGGAGCCCTGCACCATGGTCCGCGCCGCCGTACTGCCCGCCGTCGGCTCTCCGCTGGAGATCACCGACATCGAACTGCCCGAGCCCGGCCCCGGCCAGGTGCGGGTGCGCCTCGCCGCCGCCGGGGTCTGCCACTCCGATCTGTCCCTGTCCAACGGCACGATGCGCGTGCCGACGCCCTGCGTCCTCGGCCACGAAGGTGCGGGCACGGTCGTGTCCGTCGGCGAGGGCGTCACCCATGTCGCCGTCGGAGACGGCGTTGTCCTCAACTGGGCCCCTTCCTGCGGGAGTTGCCACCACTGCGGGATCGGCGAGGTCTGGCTGTGCGTCAACGCACTGGCGGGCGCGGCGAGCGTCTACGCCCGCACCGCCGACGGCGCCGAGCTGTACCCGGGTCTGAACGTCGCGGCCTTCGCGGAGGAGAGCGTCGTCGCCGCGAACTGCGTCCTGCCGGCCCCTGACGGCGTCCCGCTCACCGACGCCGCGCTGCTCGGCTGCGCGGTCCTCACCGGGTACGGCGCGATCCACCACGCCGCACGCGTCCGCGCGGGCGAGTCGGTGGTGGTCTTCGGCGCCGGCGGCGTCGGCCTCGCCACCCTCCAGTCCGCCCGGATCGCGGGCGCGTCGACGATCATCGCGGTCGATGTGTCTCCGGAGAAGGAGGAGCTGGCGCGGCAGGCAGGCGCGACGGAGTACGTCGTCGCCTCCGACACCACGGTGAGGCAGATCAGGGCGCTCACCGGCGGCCGGGGCGCGGACGTCGCGATCGAGTGCGTGGGCCGGGCCGCCACCATCCGCACCGCCTGGGAATCCACCCGCCGCGGCGGCCGCACCACGGTCGTCGGCATCGGCGGCAAGGACCAGCAGGTCACCTTCAACGCGCTGGAGATCTTCCACTGGGGCCGCACGCTCTCCGGCTGCGTGTACGGCAACAGCGACCCGGCGCGTGACCTGCCGGTGCTGGCGGACCACATCCGGGCGGGTCGGCTGGACCTGGGTGACCTGGTGACCGCGCGGATCGGACTCGCCGGGATCCCTGCGGCCTTCGAGGACATGCTCGCGGGCAAGGGCGGCCGGGCGCTGGTCGTGTTCTGACCGGGGCGCTGCCCGTGCTCTGCCCGGGGCTCCGCGCCTCAAACTCCCCCTGACTTCGTCCGGGGGGAGAACCCCCACGAGGCCGAACATTCGGCCCTGACCACCGGGGCTCCGGCTCCGCCCCGGACCCCCATAGCCGCCCGAGGCACCGGCAACACCGCCTCGCCTTCGGAGTACTGCACCTCCAACCCTTCACTTCGACGAGATCGAGGACCGCCTGCCAGTCCTCCACCGAGGCGGGTAAACAGCTCACGTCCTCCCACAGCACCCCGAACGGCCGACAGACCCGGGAACGGTTGCGGGAGGGTCGATCGTCCCGATCGGAGTGCGGCACCAGCCGGGGCTCCCTAGGGTTGTGGCCATGGCGAGGCGCAGGGGGGCGGGTGGTGTGTCGTGGCGCACGGTGGTGCTCGTACTCGGTCCGCCAGCAAGCCGGGGACGCGCTTGCCCTCGCTGCCGACCTGTGCGCGCTGAGAGATCGTTAAGCGAGAAGAGGTAGGTGCCCGGACAACTCGCTCGGCAACGATCAATAACCGCGTGAGCCACGCACGGATGTGGTCTTTTCCGGTTCTTCGTCGCCATTTTCAGCCAATTTCGGTCCGCGCAATTGATCAATTTCGAATGCTGGACACCGTGTGTCCTCAGTTTTTCGTGGAACTATTCGAAGCCGCGCGGACTTGGAATCGAAGATCCACCTGGTAAAATTTCCGTTTCGGCCGTAGAAAGGTCGAAGTGTGGATTCCGGCTGGGGGGCTCGATGGGTGACATGCGCGATCTTTTAGGCCGGTTGACGGGGTCACCCACGCGGGGCACCAATCGCAGGAAGGTGTTACTCGCCGTTGCGATCAAGGCGGATACGCAGGTCGGCATCGCACGCCGCACTCTGCTGTCCCAGGCCACGGTATCGGCCGCAGTGCGGGACCTCGAAGCGGCCGAACTCGTGCACGGCGTCAGGGCGGAGGGGAAGGGGCGCGGCGGCAAGGTCTGCCTTGTCCCCGTCGAGAACGTCGGTGTGGGCGTACACCTTGGGTACAACCACGTCACGGTGGTCGCCCGCAGACTCGACAAGGAATTCGATCAGGTGGCCGTGCGGGTCAACGCGGAAGGTGTCAGCAGGGGGTGGCACAGGGCGCTGCCGGTCGTGAGGGACATGATCATCGACGCGGTCGACGCGACGGGACAGCGGCGGAATGATGTGTTCTCGCTCGGCATCGCCGTGCCCCGGATGATAGACCCGCGCACCGCCGCGTTCACTCCGCCGATCCTGCATCCGTGGCGGGCGGAGGACGACCCGGCGGGGGACCTGGGAGCCCTGCTGGGCGTGCGCGCGGTCATCGACAACGACGCCAACCTCGGCGCACTGGCGGAACAGACGTACGGCACGCGTGAGAGTGCCGAGACGGTGGTCTACGTGAAGGCGTCGACGGGCGTCGGGGCCGGGATCATTGTGCACAACAGCGTGCTGCGCGGTCATCGCGGGATGGCCGGGGAGATCGGCCACCTGACCGTGGACCCGGACGGCGCGGTGTGCCAGTGCGGCGGGCGCGGCTGTCTGGAGACGGTGATCGGCGCCGAGGCACTGATCGCGCAGGTCCGCGCCGCGCGCGCCAGGAACAGCGCGGCCGGTCCTGAGCAGCTGGAGGACATCATCAGGGCGGCTAACGCGCAGGACGCGGTCTGCATGCGGGTGATCCAAGATGCCGGACGCACCCTGGGCCGCTCCCTCGCCCAGCTGTGCAACATGTTCAACCCCGACCTCATCGTGGTCGGCGGTCAGCTCGCCGAGTGCCAACACCTGCTGCTAGAGGGCTGCAAGGAGTCGCTGCGCCGCTTCGCGCTGCCCGGCGCGGTCGCCAGCAGCTCCGAGTTCGCCCTCACGCTCAGCGAACTGGGCACCAAGGCGGAGGCGCAGGGCGCCCTCGTCCTCGGACTGCGAGGCCAGGAGAGCGCGGAGAACACGGAGACCACGGAGACCACGGAGAACACGGAGCCGTAACGATCCCGGGTCCTCGGGCGCTCCGGGCCTGTCGTATGGCGGCTGGAGAAGGCGCGTAATGTCCGGGCCCCCCTTTTCGACCAGCCACATCTTCGACGTGATGAAGAAGTTCCCGGATTCACCGCGTTACCTCTTCGAATGAGCAGGCGCCGTTCGTCAATTAGGGAAACCGGTGTGTGGCCTGGTATGGCGCTGAGTAGGGACTCTGCCGGCCGTTATGGCGACGGGGGATGAACTGCCAGGCCAACACGCTGCGCATGCGGTCCAGTTCGATACCTGCCGGAGCGCGGAGGTGGTTAGAATCCGTTGTCGCTCGAGTGGAATGGCGTACGCCACTCATGCACCTATTTTCCGGGGCAGTTGCCTGCCCCCGACCCGAGGCGGCCCGATGGCTCATGACACTTTCGCCGAATTCCTGTGCGGCGATTCCGAAGGCGAGCGGCAAGCGGAGAACCCCGGTGTGGTGCCGTCCCCTTGTGAGCAGGCGGCCTACGAGTCACCGTTGCTGGTCGATCTCGGCCATGTCCGCGAGGTGACGCTTGGCAGCTCGCCCAGTGGTAACGCCGACGCCAACGCGCAGTACTACTGGTAGCTCTGCGGATCGCCGTCATGCCTGCCCCTACGCCTGTCGCCCTCTCGGACAACCGCGGCCCCCGCCTTGCTGTCCGCCTCCCTCACGGCCCCGCGATCGCCGGGTTCCTTTCGCCGACGTGGCCCCCCCTACCGGAACCGGCCGCCAGGGTGTGGCCCGCTGAACGCCGGCTGTGGTCTTGGGGACCCTGGCACCCCGGTGAGGTGAGCACTGCCGAGTGTGCGCGCGCACGGCTGCTCGCGGTCGGCCAGTGCCTCGCCGACGCACGAACGATGCGGGAGGACCTGGAGCGTGCGACGAGGGACGGCCGCTGGGAACGGCTGACGCAGTGGCCTGGCGCATATCTGCTCGTGGTCATACATGACGGTGACCGCCTCACCGCGTATGTCGACCCGGCGGGTCAGTTTCCCCTCTACTACGCGCAGCGCGGCGACCGTACGGCCCTCTCCACGCGGGCGACGGCCGCAGCGGTCCTGGCGGGGACAGGCGGCGCCGCCGACGCGACGGCGCTCGCCGCGCAGATCGTCTGCCCCGGAGTTCCCGAACTCACCGAAGCGCGCTCGGCGTTCGCCCAGGTGCGGCGACTCGGCGGCGGGGAAGCGCTACGGATCGAACCCTCCGGAGTCCTCACCCACTGGACGTACGAACGGCTCAGTCCCGACAGCGGCGCCGACTTCAAGGAGAGCGCAGCACGACTGCGGTCGTCGCTGACGCGCGCGGTCACTCTGCGCGCCGACGGCCCCAGGCGGGTCACCTCCGACTTCAGCGGGGGAATGGACTCCACCTCGCTGGCCTTCCTTGCCGCCCGTGGGGCCACCGAACCGCTGGACGCGTTCGTCTACCACCACCCCGACGCGTCGGCGGGCGACCTCGATCACGCACTGCACTACGCTGCGGAGACACCCGCGATCCGACTGGATGTCACCCGGGGTAGCCTCGCGTCGCTGCCCTATCGCGGCCTGGAGTCCCAGGGCCCTGTGGACCAGCCTGACCCGGCAGCCGTGACCGGCTCGCGGCTGCGGTTGCGCCTCGCGCATATCGCGCGCGACGGCGGCAGCGTCCACCTGACTGGGGAGGGCGGTGACGCTCTGCTGGCGGTGCCACCCGCCTACCTCGGTGACCTGGCGGCTGCCGTGGGACTGCGTCGACTCGCTCACGACGCACGCGCCCTCGCCAGGCTGCGCCAGCTCTCCCCTGCGAGAGTGGCTTTCCGGGCGCTTCGCCTGGCGCATACGCCTGCGGACCGGGCATTGCGTGAACTGGCCGTGCTGCTGGAAAATCCGGTGCAGCGTCCAACACAGTGGCTGGACGCGGTCGCCTGGTGGTCGCCCCCAGGGCCGGAGGCCGCCTGGCTGACCACTCGCGCGCGCCGGCACCTTGCCGAACTAGCCCGGGCACGTTCCGAGTCGGCCTCTTGTGATCCGGTGCTTTTGACACCGGGCACCCGAGCGGTCCTCTGCGATTTGCGCAACTCCGCGGCGGTGCAAGGCCAATTCACGTCCATAGCACGCGAGTTCGGTGTGTGGCCCCAGGCACCCTTCCTCGACAGTGAGGTCGTACGGGCCTGTACGAGCCTGCCGCTGCCTCTCAAAGCCGATCCGTTCACCGTCAAGCCGCTGCTGGCGGCCGGACTGGCCGGACTGGTCCCCGACCCCGTGCTGCGGCGGCGGACCAAGGGCGACTACGCGGCCGAGGACTACTGGGGCGCCCGCCTGTCCGCTGCGGAACTGCGAGCACGTCTTGTCCGGTCGCCACTGGCCGACCTCGGCATCATCGAACCATCGCGGGTGATCGCTTCACTCGACCGTGCCGTCGCGGGGCTATCGGCGCCGTTCCCGGCGCTCAACCGCCTACTGGGCGCGGATATGTGGCTGGCGTGCTGTGAAAGCGGCGAGGAGCTGCCATGACCTGGTTGAGTGTGCCCGAACACGTCCGTGAGAGTTCCGCACCGCATGGCGGGACCGTGCTCCTCGACGTGCGCTCCGGCCACTGCTTCGCGATGAACCCCATTGCGCGGGCCCTGTGGCAGGAGTGGCGCCGCAGCCGGGATTTCGACTCCGCGGTGCACGTGATGGAGAGCCGCTACCCCGAGCCGCACCATGAACGGATCCGCCAGGACGCCCGGCGGCTCGCGGACGATCTGATCAGCCGTGGCCTGCTCACTGTCGGCGGCCCGGAGGAGGAGACCGAAGAAGCGGGGATCCCGGAACGAGTGATCTCGAGACCAGTGAACCCGGCACCGGCAACCCTCCAACTAGTTCCTGCGGCAGCGACGTTACAGACGCGCGCGCACCGCAGGTCCGGCGGCCGAGGTGCACCAGGACCTGTGATCCCCTCGGCCGCTGCGGAGATGCTGATGGCCGCGACTCCGGTACGGCCGGCAGGTACCCGCAAAGGCCGCGGCGCGCCCGCGGTGGTCGTCGGCCTGCTCGGTCTCCTGCTGGCGCTCTTCCTGATCCGGCTGCCGTTCCGGATCGTCTTTCGCGTGGTGAGGTGGACCGCACGTGGGTGGTGCCGACGGGAGGCGACCCCGCGTCAGGCGGCGGCCTCGCTCACAGCGGTGCGGCGCGCCGCGGGGCTGTACCCTGGGCGGGCCGCCTGCCTGGAGGTGTCCCTCGCCACCCTTGCGGTCCTGGCGTTCACCGGGCGGCGGGCGATGTGGTGTATCGGCACGGCCGATGATCCCTACCGCTTCCACGCCTGGGTCGAGGCGCAGGGAGTCCCGGTCACGCCGCCGGACGAGTACGGCAACGGCGCTTTCCGCCGGGTCCTTTCCGTATGATCACGTATTCCGTGGTCGGGGAACCGGGCGCGCGTCTGCATCTCCGCACCCCTCCCGCTGCCGTGTATTCAATTCGTATTGGTGTGACACCCAGATCGTCTGCTACCGGATAGTTCCAAGAACGCTCTGGGGGTATGGCGCAGAAACCTCTTCAGCGACGGGTAGTTGTGCGCTAACCTGAAATGTGAAGGGGCAGCTACTGGTCTCCCGGCAACCGCCCCCACTTGAGGGATCAGCGCTTCCCTCAGACGCGCGGCAAAAGCGCGTCGAACAGTGTCGTGTCACCGTTTCCATGAGTCAGCACACTCAGGATCACGAGGACGACGACAATGATGACCACCCGCACGTGCTTCCAACGCACGGAGATCGAGCAGCGGGTAGTCATCGCAATGTTCATGCCCATGTGTCTCGTCACCTCCATCCCCACGCGAGCCCGGCGCCCGTTTCTGAGGAATACGGGAATGCGGCATCGGTTCCGTGTGGATACAAGTGTTGTCCGCAACTCGGTCGAAATCAACGGCCATTGAATGGGCCGTCGACAGGACTCATACGCCCCGGCCAGGGGCATTCACCGAACCGAATGGTTCAATTCGCAGCGGTACGCTGATGTTGTGGGTTCCCGGCCGGTGAACCGAACGCAACCGATCACCAGAAGCGGTGCCCGCATGTGCTGACGTTGTCGACGTGAACCCTCGCCTACGGCGGGCGGTGGTGACTGCCCGATATCGTCAGGGCGGCGCGCCGAGCGCGCCGTTTCGTCCGAATCGAAGGTGATCCGCGGGTCGGTGTCCGCCGCATGCCTCGAATGGAGCGGCGGGCGGCCTGCGCAGACGGCCTGCCGCCTACGGACGGGCGTCCTGCACTCCCTCGATTGTGACGCACATCACAAGAAGTTCAGATCCTGATGCAGCACCAGACGGCGGAAGCCATGAGCGACGGTGGCGTCTGCGTGCCTGTTCAGTGCGAGGCACGGATGCTGCGCGCTGACCTCCCGCGGGGGCCCCTTCTCGCTGCGTTCCAGTCGCGACCCGACTGCGAGTCCTCCGTCTTGCCGCTGTTCCGGCGGGAGTTCGGCGATGACGCCTTGCGCGCGTTCCTGCTCGCTCAAGACGTCGTGTACGTGGGTGACGGCAACACCGTGAACCTGCTGGCGGTCTGGCAGCACGCACGGCGTGGATCGATTGCTGCGCGAGGCCTACGGCCTCGGAACGCTGTTGTGCGGAATCAGTGCCGGCGCCAACTGCTGGGCCGAGGGGTCTCATACCGACTCTTTCGGGCCGCTTGGTTTCCTGCCGGACGGGTTGGGCCTGTTGCCGGCTCGGTCTGCCCGCACTACGACGGTGAGCCGGGCTGTCGCCTCTCCTACCAGGCAGCCGTGGCAACCGGGGCCCTTCCGGCGGGCTGGGCGTTGGAGGACGCAGTTGGAGGGCTTTTCATGGACGGCCTTCCGGCGGAAACGGTTACCCGCGCTCCAGGGGCCCACCTGTACCAGGTGGAGCGGACGGGCTGAGCGGAGCCAGCGAGCGAGCATTTCCATGCCGCCTGCTCACAGAGGTGTCGTGATCGTGCTGTTCATCGCCTTCCGGCAGTCCGCTGGCAGGGAGGGGGCGGGCGCCGTCGACGGGCCAGGACACACGCTCCGTCGTGCCGGATCGCTCCCGCCACGATCGCGTCTCGGTAGCCGACGAGCAGGTCCATGGTCTGCCGGGCTCGCTCGGCGAGCCCCACCACGCGTCGCGAGCCCGGGCGACGGCGTCGCCGAAGAACCAACCTTCGGGCATGGAGGTGCCCCCACCCCCTACGCCCTGCGGGCGTGGGGGGACCCCCAGGACACGGCCGGAGGCCCCACGGGGGTCCGGGGGGGCGCAGCCCCCGGTTACGAGTGAGCCCTTCGGCTGCGCAAACCGTTGACCCCATACCCACCGGTCGGTATGGTCCCCGCACTCCTCGTCCCCGCACCCACCGGAGTGTGCACGCATGGACACCGCCCCACAGCTCACCAGCACCGACGCGCCCGCCGATCCCCGTCGCCGTCGCGTCGCCACCGCCGCCGCCCTCGCCTCCGCCGTCGAGTGGTACGACTACTTCGTCTTCGGCATCGCCGCCGCCCTCGTTCTCGGCGATCTGTACTTCCCCGCCGGCAGTTCGTCGGCCGGCGTGCTCGCCGCCTTCGCGACGTTCGCCGTCGGCTTCCTCGCCCGCCCCGTCGGCGGCATCATCGCGGGCCAGCTCGGTGACAAGCACGGCCGCAAGCCGATGCTGGTCCTCGCGCTGACCCTGATGGGCCTCGCCACCACCGGAATCGGTCTGCTCCCGACGTACGAGACCATCGGCATCGCCGCCCCCGTGCTGCTGGTGCTGTTCCGCGTCCTCCAGGGCATCGCGGTCGGCGCCCAGTGGGGCGGCGCGATGCTGATGGCCACGGAGTACGCCCCCGAGGGCAAGCGCGGACTGTACGGCAGTCTCGTCCAACTCGGCGTCCCCATCGGCGTGGTGAGCGCCAACACCGTCTTCCTGGTCGCCGGAGCCGTCACCAGCGACTCCAGCTTCGCCGCCTGGGGCTGGCGCGTCCCCTTCTTCGTCGGCTTCCTGGTGCTCGCACTCGCCTGGTTCATCCACACCCGGGTTGAGGAGACCCCGGCGTTCCGCGAGGCCGAACGCGCCCTGGCCGCACAGGAGAAGAGCGAACCCCGCTCGCCGCTGCGTACGATCCTGCGGGAGCACCTCGGCACCGTCTTCCTGGCCGGCGGCTCGTTCGCGGTCAACACCGCGACCTTCTACATCATCATCACCGGCGTGCTCGACTACGCGACCCGCGAACTCGACATGAAGCGCAGCGCCGTGCTCACCGTCTCGCTCTGCGTCAGTCTCACCCAGCTGGTGCTGATACCCGCGGCGGCCGCGCTGTCCGACCGCATCGGGCGGCTGCGTATCTATGCCTTCGGCGCGGTCGGCCTGCTGGTCTGGGCGATCCCGATGTTCCTGCTGATCGACACCAAGTCGCTGCTCTGGCTGGGCGTCGGCACCTTCGTCACCAGCTGTTTCCTGAGCATCATGTACGGGCCGCAGGCCGCGCTCTTCGCCGAGCTGTTCACCGCCGAGATGCGCTACACGGGAGCCTCGCTCGGCTACCAGATCGCGGCGGTGTTCGGCGGCGGACTGGCCCCGTTCATGATGGTCCTGCTCCTGGAGGCCACCGGCACGTCCATGGCTGTGTCCGCCTACATCATCGGCCTGGCTGTCGTCGCCCTCGTCTCGATCAGGATTCTGGCCAAGCGGGCCGCCGCCCGGACTGCCGACGGGGCCGCCGCCCAGGAGTGAACCGCTCGCGATTCACTCACGTGAGACCCCTGTGTGCGGCCGTCCCGACTTCCCCGCGGGACGGCCGCATTCACTCACGTCGCACGGATACATCGCCCGGCGCCGGAGAGCGTCTGTCAGCTCCGACGGCCCCGTCCCCCGGGCGCGTCGACGTCCGGAGTCCCGGCGTCCGGAGTCCCGGCGTCCGGAGTCCCGGCGTCCGGAGTCCCGATGTCCGGCGTCCCGGTGTCCGCGGCTGTGGGCTCCCCCGCCAGGGCCCGTGAGGGCGAGACCGGGGCGGCCACTCGCCGGGACCGGCTGCGGGAGACGGCCACTCCGGCCAGGCACAGCGCGCCGCCCGCCATGGTCAGCCAGCCCGGCACCTCGTCCAGCGCCAGCCACGACATCAGCACGACCAGCGCCGGTACGGCATAGGTCGTCGCGCCCATCCGTCCAGCGGTCGTACGGGCCAGGGCGTACGCCCAGGTCGTGAACGCCAGGGCGGTCGGGAACACGCCCAGATAGACCATGTTGAGCGTGGCAGAAAGCGGCGCGCGCTCCGCCTCGGAGACCAACTGCCCGATGAACGGGAGACAGGCCACCGCACCGACCAGACAGCCGAACGTCGTCACCTGGAGCGCGCTCGCATGCGCCAGCGCGGGCTTCTGGCCCACCACCCCGCCCGCGTACCCCACCGCCGCCAGCAGGCACAGCAGCACTCCCAGCGTGGAGGCGCTGCCCTTGCCCGACATCGAAAGTCCCACGGTCACCGCTCCCGCGAAGGACACCGCCATACCGGCCAGCAGCCGCGGCGGCAGTGCCTCGCCCAGCAGCCGCGCGCCGAGCAGCGCGATCAGGACCGGACCGATGTTCACGACCATCGCCGCCGTGCCCGCGTCGACCTCCTGCTCGCCCCAGTTGAGGGCCACCATGTAGACGCCGAACCAGAGCAGCCCGGATATGGCGATTCCGGGCCAGGCGGCACGCGGCGGCAGCCCCTCGCGCCGGATCAGCAGGACGCAGCCGAGAGCCAGAGACCCGGCGAGCAGCCGTCCGAGGGCCAGCGCGCCGGGGGAGTACGCAGCACCGGCGCTGCGGATCGACACAAAGGCGGAGGCCCACAGGACGACGGTGACCCCCGCGGCGGCCAGGGCGGGCCACTGCGAGCGGTCGGCGGAGGGCGAGGGGTTCGTCATGGGCCGACCGTAGGGCCTCGACGCTTCGGCGCTCACCGCAATATCCCGGGCTCGATGCCGAGCAGGTCGTGCAGCGCCCGCTCGCCGTCCGCGGTCACCCTCACGGCCCGCTCGGACCCGATCCGTACGCACCAGCCGGCGTCCAGCGCATGGCGGCACAGTTCGGCTCCCGCGGTCCCCGCGAGATGCGGTTTACGCTCGGTCCAGTCCAGGCACGACCGTACGAGCGGCCGACGCCCCCTCCGCTCCAGCGGGAGCCCCAACTCGCCGAACCAGCCCACCCCTTGAGAGGTCAGTGCGAATCCCGTGTCCTGGTTCAGCAGCCCGCGCGCGGTCATCGCCTCGGTGATCGCGATGCCGAGCCGCCCGGCGAGATGGTCGTAGCAGGTACGCCCCCGGGCCATGGCGCTGCGCGCGCTCGCCGCCCGCAGTGTGCCGGCAGGCGCGTCCGGCGCGGGCGCGGAGTGCGAGGCGAGCTCCTCGACGAGATGCGCAACGCGTTCGTCGGCGAGGCGCACATAGCGGTGCCGCCCCTGCCGCTCCTCGGCGAGCAGCCCGCCCGCGACGAGCTTGCCCAGATGCTCGCTGGCGGTCGAAGGCGCCACGCGCGACTGCCGCGCGAGCTCGCCTGCGGTCCAGGCGCGCCCGTCGAGCAGCGCGAGACAGAAGGCGGCGCGCGTCTCGTCGGAGAGGAGCGCGGCCAGGGCTGCGAGGTCTCTGGATTGCATGCCTCCAGGATCCGCCATCCACCGTTCGGCGGCGGCCGAAGCGTCGCGTCGTATCTCGTACGCCGCGCGGGTCTCGTACGCCGCGAGGATCACGCTCGCTGGGTGTCTCCGCCGTGCGGGTCAGGCGTTCGCCAGCGCCGCGTACTGCACGGCCAAGCCGTCGATGAGCGCGCGCAGCCCGGTCTCGAAGGCGCCCTCGTCCACCTTCTGCTGCCGCTCGGCCAGCAGATGCGCCTGGCCGAGGTGGGGATAGTCGGCCGGGTCGTACGCCGTCTCGTCGTCGACGAAGCCCCGGGCGAAGGAGCCGAGCGCCGAGCCGGTGATGAAGTAGCGCATCAGGGCGCCGATGTACGTCGCCTGGGCCGGTGGCCAGCCCGCGCGGACCATCGCGCCGAAGACCGCGTCAGCCACCCTGAGGCCGGCCGGGCGACGTCCTGGACCGCGGGCCAGGACCGGGACGGTGTTGGGGTGGGCCGTCAGGGCGGCGCGGTAGGAGACGGCCCAGTCGTGCAGCGCGGTGCGCCAGTCGCGCTCGTCGCCCTCCTCGAACATCGACAGATCGACCTGCGCGCTGACCGCGTCGGCGACGGCGTCGAGGATCTCGTCCTTGTTGCGGAAGTGGTTGTAGAGGGAGGGGCCGCTGACGCCGAGCTCGGCCGCCAGCCGCCGGGTGGAGACGGCCTCGAGACCCTCGGCGTCCACGAGAGCGCTCGCCGTCTCGACGATGCGTTCTCGGCTGAGGAGGGGCTTGCGCGGGCGGGCCATGCGGCACATAGTAGGGCCTGCAGACAAGAAACTAGCAGTGATAGTTAAAATCGGGGTGACCTGGCGGGTCGCCGACCTGCTCGACCGGGGCGAGGACTTCGCCACCGCCGCCTCCCAGGCCAAGCTCTTCGCCTCCGAGGCGGCGGTGCGCGCGGCCGCCGCGCGCTGACCGGAGTCTCGGCCTTCTGAGTGCCTGAGTAGGTGAGTGAGTACGGGAGCGGATGTGGTGCGGGCCACAACCGCCGATCCTGACGTGCATGAGTGAGACACCGGTCAAGCAGCAGAGCACGACGGCCTTCTACGGACAGTCGGTCGCCTCCTTCACCGTGGCCCTGGCGGCCGTCGGCCTCGGCATCCTCTATCTCGACGCGGACGCCTGGGTGCGCGGCTTTCTCGCCATCGCCGTCCTCTATCTCACGACGTCGGCGTTCACTCTGGCCAAGGTGATCAGGGACCGTCAGGAGGCCGGACAGATCGTCAGCCGCGTCGACCAGGCCAGGCTGGAGAAGATGCTCGCCCAACACGACCCCTTCCAGAAGCTCTGACCCAAGCGCTAAGCGCTTGCTCACCGGCGAGGTAGGGTGTGCTTTCTGCTGAACGGAAGGGGCGAGCGATGAGTACGGCGGAGGACACGGCGGGCGAGGACATGCCGTGGGACGAGGTCACGCCCGAGGCGGCGAAGAAGCTGCTCGTCGCTGCCGTCGGGGCCTTCGCCGAGCGGGGCTATCACGCGACGACGACCCGGGACATCGCGGGCCGCGCGGGGATGAGCCCCGCCGCGCTCTACATCCACTACAAGACAAAGGAAGAGCTGCTCCACCGGATCAGTCGGATCGGGCATGACAAGGCCCTGGAGATCCTTTCGGCGGCGGCGGACGCCGAAGGCACACCCTCCGAGCGGCTCGCCGACGCGGTGAGCTCGTTCGTCCGCTGGCACGCCGGGCGGCACGACACCGCGCATGTGGTGCAGTACGAGATCGACGCGCTCTCTGACGACCACCGTACGGAGATCCTCGAGCTGCGTCGCCGGAGCGACGCCGTCGTGCGCGGGATTCTGCGCGATGGTGTGGAGTCGGGGGAGTTTGACGTTCCGGACATTCCCGGCACCACGGTCGCGGTGCTGTCGCTCTGCATCGACGTGGCGCGCTGGTTCAACACCAAGGGGCGCAGGACGCCCGACGAGGTCGGCGCGCTCTACGCCGACCTCGTCCTGCGGATGGTCACCGCTCGGAAGTAGTCCGGTGACTCAGAAGAAGTAGCGGGACACCGACTCGGCCACGCATACCGGCTTCTCGCCGCCCTCGCGCTCGACCGTGATGAGGGCGGTCACCTGCACGCCGCCGCCCGCCTCCTCGACGCTTTGCAGGACCGCGGTCGCGCGCAGCCGCGAGCCCACCGGCACGGGGGCGGGGAAGCGGACCTTGTTGGCCCCGTAGTTGATGCCCATCTTCATGCCCTCGACGCGCATGACCTGCGGCACGAAGGTCGGCAGCAGCGAAAGCGTGAGATAGCCGTGCGCGATCGTCGTGCCGAAGGGGCCGCTCGCCGCGCGCTCGGGGTCCACATGGATCCACTGGTGGTCGCCCGTGGCCTCGGCGAAGAGATCGATCCGCTTCTGCTCGATCTCCAGCCAGTCGCTGTAACCCAGCTGCTCGCCGACCCCGGCGCGCAGTTCGTCGGGGGAGGTGAAGATCTTCGGCTCAGCCATGTCCCTGGTCCCTGCCTCTCAAGCGTTCAAGCTCTTGTCTAAGCGCTTGCTCAGCATGGTTGGATGTGCGCGCCCTGTCAACGGACGACAGGCGGTGAACGACGAGTGGCGAACGACCCGTGGCGAACGACGAGTGCCGGACCACCAGTAGGCTTCGAGGAGTGCCACAGATTCCCGAGACGATTCACGAGCTCACGGTCGGCCAGTTGTCCGCGCGCAGTGGCGCGGCGGTGTCCGCCCTCCACTTCTACGAGTCCAAGGGCCTGATCAGCAGCCGCCGGACCAGCGGAAACCAGCGCCGCTACAGCAGGGACGCGTTGCGCCGCGTCGCCTTCGTCCGCGCCGCGCAGCGCGTTGGCATCCCCCTCGCGACGATCAGGAAGGCCCTCGCCGAACTCCCGGAGGAGCGCACGCCGGACCGGGAGGACTGGGCCCGGCTGTCCGAGGCATGGCGCACGGAACTCGACGAACGCATCCAGCAACTCGGCCGCCTCCGCGACCACCTCACTGACTGCATCGGCTGCGGCTGCCTCTCGCTGGAGACCTGCGTACTGTCCAACCCGGACGACATCTTCGGCGACCGGATGACGGGCTCCCGCCTGCTCCCGGAGGGCCGCAAGCCGGCGAAGGGCGAGGCCTAGGCGAGAGCGGGCACCGGTTCGAGAGCGGGCACCGGTGCGAGCGCGGCCGCCTGCGCGAGCACCGGCGTACGACGTGAAAGGCGGGCCCGCACCCCCGTGACGGGCCCACCCTTTCCGCGGAACATGCGCGGGCCCGCACCCCCGGGGGCGGGCCGACGCGGTCCGGCGGGCTCACTCGTACTCCGTGCCGCCCTTGCGGGTCAGATACGCCGGGCTCACCGCCTTCGCGATCGCCCTGCCACCCACCACCGAGCTGTAGCGCTCCGCGGCGGGGCGGATCACGACGCCCTCGCGCAGATGCAGCTCGCGGCCCGACACCGTCTCCCGGCCGCTCGCCAGCTCCAGCACCTTGGCGATGTCGTACGGGCCCTCGTACAGCCGTGGCACCAGCGGCAGTTCGCCCTGCAGCAGTTCTGCCGGGCCCAGCCAGCCGACCTGGCCGGATATCTCCGCCGATACGTCGAAGACGGCGTAACCCAGTGCCTCGGAACGGGCGTTGGCCCCATAGCCCAGGTCCTGCACCCCCGCGCCGTACACCTCGCCGAAGAGTCCGACCCGGCTCGCCCCCAGCTTCTCGGCGAGGCGCGCCGCGACCGCCGGGACGTCATGGGCCAGCACCGCGCGCCAGTAGAGATTGCGCGGGTCCTCCTTGAGCGCGAGGCCCTTCGCGCCGAAGCCCTTCGACGACACCTGGACCTTCCCGCCATCCGCGACGCTGTACGTCAGCAGGCAGGCCGAGCCGTGCAGCTTCTCGGTCAGGACCACCGGCTCACCGGGCGTGAAGATGTCGGGGTAGCGCTGGATGTTCTCGATGTCGACCCACGGCAGCAGATCGGGCGCGGTCTCCACGTCCCCGCTCATCGTGGGCGGGATCGGCGGCGACCACTTGGTGATCGAGAGCAGCTCGGCGAAGTCCGTGCCGTCGGCGGCCGCCCGCGCCAGATCGATCTCCGCCAGCGCCCGCGGCCGGCACACGATGCCCTGCGACAGCTCTCCGCGCAGCCGCACCGCCTTGACCCGGTCGGACGCCTTCCCTGCCAGCCGCCCCGTCAGCCCGAGCTCCTCGATCAATGCGGCCGGGAGCACGGCCTGTTCCGGGATGTAGACGGCCGCGTCACCGCTGCGGTAGGCGCCCTTGGCGACGACCGCGCGGTACAGGCCCACCTGGGCCAGTTCGAGCGCGTCGGCGTTCGGGTGCTTGTGGACGGTCAGCAGCTCTGCGGTGACACGCAGCGTGGACATCGGCGTCTCCTCGGTTACGGATTTCCGCAACCACTGTGCGGGCCACCCCCATCACGCGGCCACCGAATATCCGCGATGTCCCGGGCCGCGCGCACCAGTTCGGCGTTTGACGCGGCACGCCGCCCGTCTGGCAGGAAGAGCACATCCTCCAGGCCGATCCGGGTGTCCAGACCGGACTGCCGTGCGAGCCGCAGCACCGGCCACGCCCCGCCGTCCTCGCCGTGCAGGAGCAGCGGTAACCCATGGGCCGTGCCCAGTTCGGCGAGGAGTGAGCGGGCCGACTCCCCGGCCGTGCCGGGATCGGTGTCCATCACCTCGGCGAGCATCCGCAGCACACGCGGCGCCAGCTCAGACGCCAGAAAACGCCGCGGTCCGTCCGTCCCCGACCACAGGCCCGCCTCCACGCCGACCCCGCGCTCCAGCAGGACCCCCGCGACCAACTCCGCACCCGGCTCGTGCCAGTTGACCGAGGCGTGGTCGGGCAGCACGGTCCAGGAGCGGACGCGCTCCACCCGGCGCCCGGGGTCGGGCTCGGCCCAGGCGCCCGTGCTCACCCCGACGGGAACGTCCACCACGGCCCGTATCGCCATGAGCACCTCGGCCAGGGCGCGAGGCGACAGGGTGTCGTCGCCGCACGGTGTCTTGGGGTGCACATGCACCTCGGCGGCGCCGGCCGCGACGGCTTCCGCCGCCGACTCGGCCATCGCTCCGGGCGAGAGCGGCACGGCAGCGCCGTCACTGGCCGAAAGGGGCCCGTTCAAGCAGACCTGGATCATGTCGTCGATGGTGCCGGTCGCCACTGACAGCGCCACTGACGGCGCCGCCGATGACGCCACTGACCACGCCACCGACGGCGCCACTGACAACGCGGGGGCTCAGCGACTGCGTCGACCGCCCCCGCGCGCATCAGGCGACCGACGCCAGTTCCTTGCGGCCCGCCCGCTTGGCCGCCGCCACAGCCTCGGTCGTCAGAACGGGCTGCGGCACGACGATGCCGCAGCCCGTGCAGACCGGCCCGAACCACGGCTCGTTCGCGAGATCCTGCCGCCACACGATGTGCGTCCCCCCGCACACCGGGCAGGCAGTGCCCGGTTTCGTCTCCAGCGCCGCTATCAGCCGCCGCAGCACCTCGTCGAGCGGCGCCGAAGGGTGCGCGGCCGGCCTGTCGCAGCGCGCGACGCCGTTCCCGCCCCAGGTCCGCCGGTGCCAGTCGTCTATGGACGCCGGCCGTCGCAGCCCGTCGTGCTTCTCGCGCTTGCGGCGGTCCGCGAAACCCTCTTCGTACGCGAGCCAGACCGCCCGCGCCTTCTCCAGTTCCTCCAGCGCGGCTACCAGCCGCGCCGGATCCGGTGCTCGGTCCTCGGGTTCGATGCTGTGCCTCGCGCACAGATGATCCCAGGTCGCCCGGTGCCCATAGGGGGCAAATCGCTCAAGGCACTTGCGCAGTGAATAGCGCCTGAGCGCCAGATCGCACCGCGCGTCGCGCACCTGTCTCGCAAGACTCCGGAAACCTGCCATCGCCCTGCCACCTCCGTCGCTCGTACTTCGGCGTCATGGAATGGACGTACGTGTGCCCGATCCGGCTCCATCGAAAATTCGATGGCGGTCATCAGCCGGATTTCGCCTACGGTGCCGGGCGCAGCGGGGGAGAGTTCGACCTTCACTGTCGGGTCCGGGCAAAGCGCCCCATTCCGCCCTCCGTAGGCCAGTTGACCGATCCGGGCAGCAGGCGGCGGGCGGGGCCCTCCCTCCCCCGTCGCGCTGATGGGGCGGGGCGCGGCATGTGCCGGTGCAGCGATCCGGAAAAGGTGACGCATGTTCACCTCACTCGCGAGTCATACCGCCAGTAACGTCCGCCGCATCGGCCTCCCCGAGGAGCATTCATGCGACGACGCATCGGAAGACTCAAAACCGCCACCGACGCCGCGGTGTTCGCGCTCGCCGCCGGTCTGCCGGCCCCCCTGCCACAGCAGGTGGTCGAATTCCCGTCCCGCCGGTGACAACCGGGCAGTGACAACAGCCGTGGGCCGTACGGGCGTTGAGTGGCGACTCAGCGTCCGATGCGGCCCGCGGCCAGCACCACCCGGGCCAGCTCCTCATGGCATATGTCGCTGTGCGCACCCGCCGGCGGCCCGCCGCGCCGCACCACCGACGCCGTGTCCACACTCACGCAGCCCGAGCCGGGAATCCCCTGCCGCAGCGTCTCCTCCAGGGTGAGCCGGACCAGCGGCCGGACGGCCTGGATGCCGCTGTGCCCCATCGCCCACCAGCGCTTGTCGAGTCCGACCGCACTCGCGTCGTCCCCGGCCAGGCTCGCCGCCAGCGGATAGATCACCCCGAGCGCGCTGTCGTGCCGCGAGTAGCAGGCCACCACGGGACCGTCGACCCGCTGCTCCATGCCGCGCAGAGCGCCACCGCTGTGCGTCGAATGCGGCAGGCTCTGCGCGAACGCATAGTGCGAAAAAGCTCCCTGAAGGAGCGTCAGCGACTTTACGTTGTGTGCCCCGTCGGGCAGTCCGCGCAGCGCGAACGACACCAGCCGCGCCCCCTGGCTGTGGCCGACCAGATGGACGCGCACACCGGGGGACGACCGGGCCAGCTGCCCGAGCAGCGGGCCCAGGCCCAGCTCGCCCACCGTCCCGGCGCGCCGCTTCATCGCGTAGTACGTCGTCTGGCGCAGCAGCTCCTTCGCGCCCTTCCACACCTTCTTGAGCCCACCGGCGAAGGAGAAGGACGAGAGGGCGGGCTCCTTCTCGGTCACCTCACCGGTCTCCTCCAGCGCCAGCGTGAACCTCCGGCACATCGTGAGGGCGTCCTCGTACAGCACGGCGGGCGGGCCTTGCTCGTCGTGGGGCAGATCGTCCGTGAAACAGGTCCCCTCAAGACCGCCGGCCGGTGCCTCGGCCAATTGCCGTGCCAGCGCTCCGAACTCCGCGAACGCCGCCTCCGACTCGGGCTGTTCGTCGAGCAGTTGGGCCAGCCGCGCGACCGTCGCGTCGTGCCCGGGAAACAGCTCGACCAGGGCGTGCCGCGTCGCCTCGTCCAGCCCGGAGTCCAGCGGCGAAGCGACGGCCGAGGGCTGGAAGTCGGGGATCGGCTCGTCCGTGAACTTCATGGACGGCCATACGACGCCCACATATCCGAGCCGTACCTCGGGAGCGGCCGCCAGCAGCCCCGGAAACGGCGCGAAGAAGGCCGAGTACAGCCGGTTCGCGATGGCGGGCGAGTTGTTCCACCCGTGGGCGAACATGACCAGATCGGTGACGTCCATTTCGGCCAGTCGCTCGCGCTGCGCGGTGTCGACGTCGCCGTCCTTGTCGAAGGTGATGTCCCGGTACGGATGCACACTCATCTGCGGCATGGCCTGCCCCTCCCCGTTGTCCCCGTTCCAGCCCCTTGGGCAACAGCATCCTGCGCAAGGGGAGAGACGGCCATACCTGTGGCGGCAGTCGGCCGCGCTCGGTCACGGCCGGTCCCGGACGGTCAGACCCGGTCGGCGGAGCGGACCCGGGCCGGCTCCGGCGCCCCCGTCAGTACCGCAGATACCTCTTCCGTACGGCGCGGAACGCGGCCAGCTCGTCCCGCCACGCCCCCACCACCTCGTCGGTCCCCGCCCCCGCGTCGATCATCGTGCGGACCTTTGCCGAGCCCGTCAGCTTGTCGATCCAGTTGTCCGGCCGCCAGGCGAAGCCGCTCCATGTCCGCTTCGCCGTCACCAGCAGGCCGATCCCGGTGCGCACCGGGTCATACGACTCCCGGTCGTGGACGTGCAGTTGAACCCCGCCGACGGTCTTGCCCTGGAACTTGGAGAACGTCGGCGCGAAGTACGCCTCGCGGAAGCGGACGCCCGGCAGCTCCAGCGCGTTCGCGGCCTGCGCCCAGCGGCGGTCGATGCCCTCCGCGCCCAGCAGTTCGAACGGGCGCGTCGTGCCGCGCCCCTCCGAGAGGTTTGTGCCCTCGAAGAGACAGGTGCCCGAGTACACCAGCGCGGTGTCCGGCGTCGGCATGTTGGGGCTCGGCGGCACCCACGGCAGGCCCGTCGCGTCGAAGAAGTCCGAACGCCGCCAGCCCGACATCCGTACCGTCTCCAGCTCCACCGGCTGCGTCAGGAATTCGCCGTTGAACAGCCCCGCCAGCTCGGTGACCGTCATGCCGTGCGCCTGCGCGATCGGCTCGCGGCCCACGAAGGTCGCGAAGGCCTTGTCCAGTACGGGACCGAGCGCGGCCCGCCCGGTCACCGGATTCGGCCGGTCCAGCACCACGAAGCGTTTGCCCGCGAGCGCGGCCGCCTGCATGCAGTCGTACAGCGTCCAGATGTACGTGTAGAAACGCGCGCCGGCGTCCTGGATGTCGAAGACGATCGTCTGCACGCCCGACGCGGTGAAGATGTCGGCGAGCGGCTGCCCGCTCTTGAGATACGTGTCGTACACGGGCAGCCCGGTCGCCGGGTCGTCGTAGCGGCCCTCGGAGCCGCCCGCCTGGGCCGTGCCGCGGAAGCCGTGCTCCGGGCCGAAGACGGCGACCAGGTTCACCCGGTCGTCCGGGTGCATGACGTCCACGATGTGCCGCGCGTCCCGGGTGATCCCGGTCGGGTTGGTGACCACTCCGACCCGCTCGCCGGACAGCAGCCGGTAGCCGTCGGCGGCCAGCCGGTCGAAGCCGGTGCGGACCCGGCCGCGGCCCGAGCGGGCTGAGGCGGGCGATACGGTCGCGGCTCCCACCGGGGCGGCGGCAGTGACCGCGCCGCCGGCAGTCACCGCGCCGGCGGCGGCCAGCAGGCCCCGTCTGGACAGGCTCATCGGGTTACCTCCGTGATCGCTGTCTGTCATGGCCACGCACGCTAGCGCGCACGGCGGGCACGGGGAACGACCCCGGCGCCACGGTTCGCGTCCGGCACCCCGGCCCGGCACCCGACGGTGCCCGCGCCGCCCGCCCCCTTCCCCCGCCACATACCGACTGGTTAGTCTGCACGGATGGTCGGCACGCGGAGAGGCGGAGCTTGATGGGTACGGTGCAGGGCGCTGGAGTGGTGGTCACGGGTGCGGGCGGCGGCATAGGCGCCGCACTGGCCCGCCGGTTCGCGGCGGAGGGCGCCCGCGTCGTGGTCAACGATATCGACCCCACGAGGACCAAGACGATCGCCGACGAGATCGGCGCGACCGCGGTCCCCGGCGACGCCTCCGAGATCGTGGCGGAGGCCCGCGACGCACTGGACGGCACCGTCGACGTCTACTGCGCCAACGCGGGCCTCGCCTCGCCCGGCGACGCCTTCGCCGACGAAGGAGTCTGGGCCGCCGCCTGGGACGTCAATGTCATGGCACACGTCCGCGCCGCCCGCACCCTGCTGCCCGACTGGCTGGAGCGCGGCAGCGGACGCTTCGTCTCCACCGTCTCCGCCGCCGGGCTGCTCACCATGGTGGGCGCGGCACCGTACAGCGTCTCCAAGCATGGCGCGTACGCCTTCGCGGAGTGGCTGTCCCTCACCTACCGCCACCGCGGCCTCAAGGTCCACGCCATCTGCCCGCAGGGCGTGCGTACGGACATGCTCACCGCGGCCGGATCGGCGGGCGAACTGGTCCTCGCGCCGACCGCGATCGAGCCCGAGGACGTCGCCGACGCGCTGTTCGAGGGCATCGAAGCGGACCGCTTCCTGATCCTGCCGCACCCCGAGGTCGCCGGGTACTACGAGGCCCGCGCCGCCACTCCCGACCGCTGGCTGGCCGGTATGAGCCACCTCCAGCAGAAGTGGGAAGGGACCGGCCGGTGACCTCGATCTACGCGGCCAGGCCCTGGCTCGGCCGGCTCGGCGAGGCCCAGCGCGCCTTGATCACCGCGCCCCCGATCGTCGTCCATTCCTTCCGCGCCGCCGTCGGCCGCGTGGCGGTCATGCTGCGTATGTGAGTCTGCGTCCGGGGGCCGCCGCCGGACCGGCCGAGATCTCGGCGTACTGTGCGGAACGACTGGCGGCGTACAAATACCCCGGCGAAGTCGAGATCCTGCCGGAGCTGTCGAAGACCACAAGTGGGAAGATCCTCAGGCGGGAACTGCGTTTTCCCGGATAGACGCAAGGAATTGACGAGAGGCGGGTGGCGGCAATGGCCAGGACGACGGACGGGGACGGAACCCCCGTCCCGCAGAGGCTGCTGGCCGCCGCCACCCGGCTCTTCGCCGAGCGAGGATACGACCGGACTTCCGTCCAGGAGATCGTCGAGGCGGCCGGTGTCACCAAGGGCGCGCTGTACCACTACTTCGGCTCCAAGGAAGACCTGCTCCAGGAGGTCTACGCGCGGGTGCTGCGGCTCCAGCAGGAGCGGCTCGACGCGTTCGCGGACGCCGACGAGCCGGTCGAGTTGCGGCTGCGCGGCGCGGCCGCCGACGTGGTCGTCACCACCATCGACAACCTCGACGACGCCGCGATCTTCTTCCGCTCCATGCACCATCTGAGCCCGGAGAAGCACAAGCAGGTACGCGCCGAGCGCCGCCGCTACCACGAGCGGTTCCGCGCGCTGGTCGAAGAGGGCCAGAACAGCGGGGTCTTCTCCTCTGCCACGCCCGCGGACCTGGTGGTGGACTACCACTTCGGGTCGGTCCACCATCTGTCGACCTGGTACCGGCCGGACGGCCCGCTCACCCCGCAACAGGTGGCGGACCACCTGGCGGACATGCTGCTGCGGGCGCTGCGCCCGTAGCTTTTTCCTGTCCTCAATCGCCGGGGGGGGGGGGGGGGGGGGGGGCGGGGGGGGGGTGGGGGGGGGGGGGGGGGGGGGGGCGCGGGGGGGGGGGGGGGGGGGGGGGGCCCGCCGGC
>NZ_JBIAPW010000035.1:0-10011 GCF_042888505.1 Streptomyces sp. NPDC002870 | reverse complement strand
CGGCGCCGTTCGATTTTGCCGGGCCAAACCCCCCGGGGGGGCCCCCCCGGCGGCCCCGCCGGCGATTGAGGCGTGGGGTCCGGGGCGGAGCCCCGGTTCAGAGGTACCGCTTCAGCTCCCGCCGCGCCAGCGAGCGCTGGTGCACCTCGTCAGGACCGTCCGCCAGCTTCAACGTCCGTGCCGCCGCCCACAGTTCGGCCAGCGGGAAGTCCTGGCTGACACCGCCCGCGCCGTGCACCTGCACCGCCTTGTCGAGGATGTCCACGACCGCGCGCGGGGTGGCGATCTTGATCGCCTGGATCTCGGTGTGCGCTCCGCGGTTGCCGACCGTGTCCATCAGCCAGGCCGTCTTCAGCACAAGGAGCCGCAGCTGCTCCACCGTGACCCGGGCATCAGCGATCCAGTTCTGTACGACACCCTGCTGGGCGATCGCCTTGCCGAACGCCTCACGGGAAACGGCCCGCCGGCACATCAGCTCGATGGCCCGCTCGGCCATACCGATCAGCCGCATGCAGTGGTGGATGCGGCCCGGCCCGAGCCGCGCCTGGGCGATGGCGAAGCCGCCGCCCTCCTCGCCGATGAGGTTCGACGCAGGCACCCGGACATCGTCGAAGACGACTTCCGCGTGGCCGCCGTGCGAGTGGTCCTCGTAGCCGTACACCTGCATGGCGCGCCGGACCTCCAGGCCCGGGGCGTCGCGGGGCACCAGGATCATCGACTGCTGGCGGCGGATGTCCGCGCCGTCCGGGTCGGTCTTGCCCATCACGATGAAGATCTTGCAGTCGGGGTTCATCGCCCCGGAGATGTACCACTTGCGGCCGTTGACGACGTAGTCGTCGCCGTCCCGGTCGATCCGCGTCTGGATGTTCGTCGCGTCCGACGAGGCGACCTCCGGCTCGGTCATCGCGAACGCGGACCGGATCTCGCCGGCGAGCAGCGGGTCCAGCCACTGCTTCTTCTGCTCGTCGGTGGCGAACTGCGCGAGCACTTCCATGTTCCCGGTGTCGGGGGCGGCGCAGTTCAGCGCGGTGGGCGCCAAATGCGGGCTGCGGCCGGTGATTTCGGCCAGCGGCGCGTACTGGAGATTGGTCAGCCCCGCCCCGTACTCCCCGTCCGGCAGGAAGAGGTTCCACAGGCCCTGCCTGCGCGCCTCGGCCTTGAGCTCGTCGACGATCGCGGGGGTGTCCCAGGGGGAGGCCAGCTTCGCGCGCTGCTCGTCCGCGACCGCCTCGGCCGGGTAGATGTGCTCGTCCATGAAGGCGAGCAGCTTGGCCCGCAGCTCCTCGGTGCGCGCGTCGAATGCGAAGTCCATGGGTGTACTCAGCCTTCCTGGAGGGTGGTGAGGCCGTGCTCGATGAAGAGGGGCACGAGATCGCCGATCCGGTCGAAGCCGGGGCCGACGGTCTGGCCGAGGGTGTAGCGGTAGTGGATGCCCTCGAGGATCACGGCGAGCTTGAACCAGGCGAAGGCCGTGTACCAGGCGATGGCGGAGGTGTCGCGGCCGGACCGGGCGGCGTACCGCTCGATCAGCTCGGCCGCCTCCGGGTGGCCGGCCGCGCCCGCGGTGGTGCTGATGGGGGAGTCGGGCAGTTCCAGCTTCTTGCTGTACATCACCAGCAGCCCGAGATCGGTCAGCGGATCGCCGAGCGTCGACATCTCCCAGTCCAGCACGGCCTTGATCCGGTCGTCCGCGCCGACCAGGACGTTGTCCAGGCGGTAGTCGCCGTGGATGACGGTGGGCGTGGGGGACGCGGGCAGTTCGCGGCCGAGCGCGGCGTGCAGCTCGTCGATGCCGGGCAGTTCGCGGTTGCGCGAGGCGTCCAGCTGCTTGCCCCAGCGGCGCAGCTGCCGGTCGAGGAAGCCCTCGGGCCGGCCGAAGTCGCCCAGGCCGACCGACTCCGGGTCCACGGCGTGCAGTTCTACGAGGGTGTCGACCAGACCGAGCACCGCGTCCCTGGTGCGCTCCGGCCCCAGCGGCGCCAGCTCCTCGGCGGTGCGGTACGGAGTGCCGTCCACGAATTCCATCACGTAGAACGGCGATCCGATCACCGAATCGTCCTCGCACAGCAGCACCGGCTCCGGCACCGGCACGGCGGTCGGGTGCAGCGCGCTGATCACCCGGTGCTCGCGCTTCATGTCGTGCGCGGTGGCCAGCACATGTCCGAGCGGAGGCCGCCGGACCACCCAGCGGCCGGTGCCGTCGGTGACGGAGTACGTGAGATTGGAGCGGCCGCCCTGGATCAGCCGGGCGCTGAGCGGTCCGCTCACCAGCCCCGGCCGCTCGCGGTCGAGATAACCGCGCAGCTGCTCGGGATCGAGGCCTGGCGGCGGGACTGAGCTCATCGGGGGCACCTCCGGGGGGGCGGGTGGAACCGGTCCCGCTCATGATGACCGACCAGTCGGTATGTAGTCCAGTGCGCAGCCGGATCCCAGGCCTGGATCACAGGCGGACAGGGCGCAGGCGCACCAGGCGGGGCTCAGGCGGGACAGGCTCCAGCGGGGCGGGGCGCAGGCGCACCAGGCAGGGCTCAGGGGCGGCGGGGCTCAGGCGCGGCAGGACACAGGCGTACCAGGTAGGGCTCAGGCGTGGCAGGCCACAGGGACTCCGCCGTTCATCTCCGCCATGTCGCCGAACACGGCGACGGGGTCCAGCGGCGAGCCCTCCGGCTGCCCGTCCAGCTCCGCGTACGCCCGGTGCAGGTTCGCCACCAGCCGTTCGCTCTCCCGCAGTTCGGCGAAGACCCCGAGGTCCGCCTCGCGCGCCGTCTCCAGCGGAGTGAGTCCCTTGGCGTGCCCCTGCTGGGCCAGCTCGGCGACGTACCGCAGATAACGCTCCGTGGCGTCGTACGCGGACGGGTCGGTGATCGGGCCGTGGCCGGGCACCACCGTCGACGCGTCCAGCGAGCGCAGCACGTCCAGCGCCCGCAGCGACCCGCTCAGCGAGCCCATCGGGATGAACGGGGTGCCGCCCTGGAAGATCAGGTCCCCGGTGAAGACCACCCCTTGTCCCGGCAGATGCACGACCGTGTCCCCGGGGGTGTGCGCCACGCCGCCGGGGTGGATGAGGCGCACCTCGACGTCCGAGACATGGACGGTGAGCCGGTCGTTGTACGTCACGGTGGGGGCGGTGATCCTGATGTCGCCGAAGTCGGTCTGCGGCCACAGAAGATGGAGCTGGTGACCGGCCGCGAGCACTTCGCTGCGGCAGGAGTCGTGCCCGATCACGACGGCTTCGCTGAATACGCCGTTGCCGTAGGTGTGGTCGCCGTGGTGGTGCGTATTGACGACGGTGCGCGGCAGCGGGACGCCCGCTCCGAGGATCGCTTCACGCAGCGCCCGCGCGCGCCGCTCGGTGGCGGCGGTGTCCACGAGGAGGGTCGATTCACCGTCGCTGACGAATCCCGCGTTGTTCAGACACCAGCCGCCGTCCGGCTGGACGTAGGCGTGCACTTCTGGTGTGAGCTGGACGGTGTACGGATCTGTCGCGGACAACTGAGTGCTCCCCCGAGTCAAGGCCGAACCGGTCAGGAGGAGCCTGTCAGTCGGGCCCGCGCGAGGGAAGCCGGACGAGCGGGCTCAAGGGGTCGAATCAGTGGTCGTCCCAGTGCCCGTCGTGTCCGTCGTGTCTGTCTTGCCCGTCGTGCCGGTGTCCGTCGTGGGCGTAGTCGCGTGGGCCGCGCCGTGCTCCATGGCGGGGTGGCCGCAGTGGGGTCCGTGCTCGTGGGCGTGCCCGCTGTGCGAGACATGCTCGCCGGGCTCGCACTCGTCCCAGTAGCCGGAGTGCGCCTTGTGGAT
This sequence comes from Streptomyces sp. NPDC002870, assembly GCF_042888505.1. Classification (NCBI taxonomy): domain Bacteria; kingdom Bacillati; phylum Actinomycetota; class Actinomycetes; order Kitasatosporales; family Streptomycetaceae; genus Streptomyces; species Streptomyces sp. NPDC002870. The sequence goes on along the minus strand of NZ_JBIAPW010000035.1, from coordinate 6,216 downwards.
ACGGCCGTCCTGCGCGTGGTCGACGTGATCGCCGTGCGGGATCTCGGCGTGCCCGCAGGTCGGACCGTGGGTGTGCTCGTGCGTGGGGTGTTCTTGATGGGGAGCCGCCATGGTGCTCACCTTTGATGCGATTCACGGCATCTGCCGCTGTCCAGGCTAGTCTTCGACGCCCTGCCTGTCCTCACACCACCATCGCTACGGCGAACCCCGCCAGCGCGACCGTACAGGCCACGGCAGCCAGCGCCGTCCGCGCCGACAGCACTTGCGGCCTGGGCCGGGCTGTCAGCGCTTGCACCCGCCGGTGGGCCACCCGCAGAAAGCCCAGCCAGACCAGCGCGCTGAGCGCCACCGCGACCAACCCGGCCGGGCCCAGATCGCCGCCCGCCACCTGCCGGGCCGCGAGCACGGCCGCCACGGTGTATGCCAGCGTGGTCCTGCGCCACGCCAGCCGGGTCCGCTCGGGCTGCAGTCCCGGATCCCGCTCGGACACGGCCGTCAACGGCCGCCCTCCCACCCGAACAGCACGACCACCACCATCGCCACCGCCACGACGGCGATCACGACACTCAGCAGGACCGGGAACCGGGAGACCGGCAGATCCTCGCCCCGCCGCATGGCGCGCTCGCAGCGCACCCAGTGATTGACGGCCCGCAGCGCGCACAGCACCCCGGCGCCGAGCAGCCCGAGCGCCATCCCCGCCCGCAATCCCCAGGGCAGGTCCGGCAGGAACTGATCGACGGCGAACCCGCCGCCGATGAGCGCGAGCGCCGTACGGAGCCAGGCGAGGAAGGTCCGCTCATTGGCGAGCGAGAACCGGTAGTCGGGGGTCTCGCCCTCCTCCCGCACCCGGTGGGGCGCGAACCACAGCCGCAGGCTCTGTCCGAAGTCGCTCACGCGTCGCACCATACCTACGGATGGGCCAGTGGCCCGGGTGCGCCCGATTCAACCCGCGCCGTGCGCCCGCAGCCGTTCGTACGCGGCGAGCCCGTCCGGCGTCCACTCCCACTCGGTGAGCCGCCGCTCCAGTTCCTCCGGTGACAGGAAGTCGTACCAGGCGACCTCCTCGGCCTGCGGGTTCACCGGCAGCTCGCAGCGCACTTCGTACACAGCCGACCACCAGGTCTGATCGCCGCTCTCGTAAAGGAACTTGAACAGCGGTGCGGGCCGGGGGAGTCCGGAAACCCCCAGCTCCTCCTCGGCCTCGCGCAGCGCCGCCGCGTCGTAGCTCTCGCCCGCGCCGACCACGCCGCCCACGAACATGTCGTACAGCGAAGGGAAGACCAGCTTCGTCGGCGTACGACGATGGACGAAGATCCGGCCCTGCCCGTCCCTGACCAGGATGAACGCGCAGCGGTGGCGCATGCCGCGCGCGTACGCCTCGCCGCGGGGGGCCTGACCGATCACCTCGTCCTGCTCGTCGACGATGTCCAGGATTTCGTCAGCCGGGGTCATGCTCCAATCCAATCACTGGCGAACGGTTGACGAGTTACTGCCCCGTACCGAAGATCGGTCCCATCGCACTCCGGCCCCCCGACAAGGATGGAACCGATGGCGTACGACGCTGATGTGATCGTGATCGGGGCAGGTCTCGCGGGCCTGGTGGCCACCGCGGAGCTGGTGGACGCCGGACGCAAGGTCATCCTGCTCGACCAGGAACCGGAGCAGTCGGTCGGCGGTCAGGCGCACTGGTCCCTCGGCGGACTGTTCTTCGTCGACTCGCCGGAACAGCGCCGGATGCGGATCAAGGACAGCCGGGCCCTCGCGTTCCAGGACTGGCTCGGCACGGCGGGCTTCGACCGCGACGAGGACCGGTGGCCGCGTCAATGGGCCGAGGCATACGTCGACTTCGCCTCCGGCGAGAAGCGGTCCTGGCTGCATGCGCAGGGGATGCGGTTCTTCCCGGTCGTCGGCTGGGCCGAGCGCGGCGGCTACGACGCCACCGGCCACGGAAACTCCGTACCGCGTTTCCACATCACCTGGGGGACCGGCCCCGGCGTCGTCGCCCCCTTCGAACGGCGCGTCCGGGAAGGAGTGGCGCGCGGTCTCGTCCAGCTGAAGTTCCGCCACCGCGTCACCGGCCTGAGCAGGCACGCCGGCGTGCTGGACACCGTGAGCGGCGCGGTCCTGGAACCGTCCGACGCCGAGCGCGGCACAGCGAGCAGCCGCGAGGTCGCCGGAGCCTTCGAGTTCCGGGCCCAGGCGGTGATCCTCACCTCTGGCGGCATCGGCGGCAACCACGATCTCGTGCGCGCCCAGTGGCCCGACCGGCTCGGCACCCCGCCCGAGAAGATGCTCTCCGGCGTCCCCGCACACGTCGACGGGCTGATGCTCGGCATAGCGGAGCACGCCGGCGCGAGCCACATCAACCGCGACCGGATGTGGCACTACACCGAAGGCATCGAGAACTGGAACCCGATCTGGGCCAGGCACGGCATCCGGATCCTGCCGGGCCCGTCGTCGCTCTGGCTGGACGCGCGCGGCAAGCGGCTGCCCGTCCCGCTCTTCCCCGGCTTCGACACCCTCGGCACGCTCGAGTACATCATGAAGTCCGGCTTCGGCTACACCTGGTTCGTGCTCGACCAGAAGATCATCGGCAAGGAGTTCGCGCTGTCGGGCTCGGAGCAGAACCCCGACCTGACGGGCAAGTCGATCCGCGATGTGATCGGGCGGGCCAGGGCGGATGTGCCGGGGCCGGTGAAGGCATTCATGGACCACGGCGCGGACTTCGTGGTCGAGAAGGACCTCGCCGCTCTTGTCCGGGGCATGAACGCGCTCACCGAGGAGCCGCTGATCGACGAGGCCGAGCTGCGGCGCGAGATCACCGCGCGGGACCGGGAGATCAAGAACGCGTTCACCAAGGACCTCCAGGTCACGGCCATCCGCGGGGCCCGCAAGTATCTGGGCGACAAGCTCATCCGTACGGCCACGCCGCACCGCATCCTCGACCCCAAGGCCGGACCGCTGATCGCCGTGCGGCTGAACATACTGACCCGCAAGTCACTCGGCGGCCTGGAGACGGACCTCTCCTCGCGGGTACTGGCCGAGGACGGCGAGCCGCTGCCGGGGCTGTACGCGGCGGGCGAGGCGGCGGGCTTCGGGGGCGGGGGTGTGCATGGCTACCGCGCATTGGAGGGGACGTTTCTGGGGGGCTGCATGTTCTCGGGCCGCGCGGCGGGTCGAGCGGCGGCGAAGTCGGTCGCCTAGCCGGGTCCAGCGCCGCGGGGCTCCGCCCCGGACCCCCACGCCTCAATCTCCCCCGGACGAAGTGTGACGGAAGTCTGACGCGCAGCCGATTTCCCTGGCTTCGGGCAGCCACGAGTGTTCGAATCGAAGCGTGACCACACACCACCCCGACGCCGAGGGCGCCCCTGTGGGGCGCCGCTTGGTGCTCGGCATGCTCGGGCTCGGCGCGGCCGGCGTCGCGGGGGCGCCGTATCTGCAGCGCGGGCTCGAATCCTTCCTCGGCGCGGCCTCGGACAAGGATCCGACCGGGCTTTCCGGGCTGCTGCCCAACGGCGGCGGCTTCCGCTACTACTCGGTCGCCTCCTCCGTGCCGCACAAGGACGAGCAGAGCTACCGGCTGACCGTCGACGGGCTGGTCGACCGCCCCACGACGTACACCCTCGACGCGCTGCGCAAGCTGCCGCAGACCCGTGTCGTACGCGACGTCCAGTGCGTCACCGGCTGGCGCGTCCCCGACACCCCCTTCTCGGGCGTCAAGCTGTCGCTGCTGCTGGACGCCGCCGGCGTACGCCCGCAGGGCAAGGCGATCCGCTTCACCTGCTTCGACGGCACCTACAGCGAAAGCCTCACGCTCCCGCAGGCGCGCCGCGACGATGTGCTGGTCTGTCTGCAGATGCAGGACAAGCCGGTCAGCCACTCGCACGGCGGCCCGGTCCGGCTGTATGTCGCGCCGATGTACTTCTACAAGTCGGCGAAATGGCTCTCCGGGATCACCGTCACCTCCGACGTCCAGCCCGGCTACTGGGAGGAGCGGGGATATGACGTCGACGCCTGGGTCGGCCGGTCCAACGGCCGCAGCGACACCCCCACCGTCTGAACGGCCCGCGCGCGTACGGCGGTTCAGCCGCGCCGAACGCTGGGTGCACCGCACGACCGCCGCGCTGATGCTGCTGTGCGTGGCGACCGCCGCGGCCCTGTACGTACCGCAGATCGCCGAACTCGTCGGCCGCCGCTATCTGGTGGTCACCGTCCATGAGTGGTCGGGGCTGCTGCTCCCCGTGCCGTTTCTGCTCGGGCTCGGCTCGCGCGCCTTCCGGGCCGATCTACGCAGGCTGAACCGCTTCGGACGGCATGACCGGACGTGGCTGCGCGCGGTCAGGCGGCGCGACCACCGGCCCGCGTCCCGTCCCGCGGGCAAGTTCAACGCCGGGCAGAAGGTCTTCGCGGCGTGGCTCGCCGGCGCGGTTCTGGTGATGCTCGCGACCGGGCTGCTGATGTGGTTCACCTCGCTCGCGCCGTTGGTGTGGCGTACGAGCGCGACCTTTGTGCACGACTGGCTGTCGCTCGCGGTCGGCATCGTGCTCTTCGGACACATGGGAATGGCGCTCGCCGACCCGGAGGCACGAAGGGGTATGCGCACCGGGTCGGTCGAGCGCCCGTGGGCGGAGCGGGAGCACCCGCTGTGGCTGAAGGACGAGTAGCCACCAGTAGCTCGACGAGTGGCGCTGAAGGGCGCTGGGCGCTACGCGCTAAAGGACGAGTGACAGCAGCAGGACGAAGCCGATGCCGACCACCGAGATGATGGTCTCCATCACCGACCAGGTCTTGATCGTCTGGCCGACCGTCATCCCGAAGTACTCCTTCACCAGCCAGAACCCGGCGTCGTTGACATGGCTGAAGAAGAGCGAGCCCGCGCCGATCGCCAGCACCAGCAGGGCCGCATGCGAGGTCGACATGTCGGCCGCGAGCGGCGCGACAAGTCCGGCGGCGGAGATCGTCGCCACGGTCGCAGAGCCGGTCGCGAGGCGGATGGCCACCGCGATCAGCCAGCCCAGCAGCAGCGTCGGAATCGCCCAGTTCTTGGAGAAGTCCAGGATCATCTGGCCCACGCCGACGTCGATGAGGGTCGTCTTGAAGCCGCCGCCCGCGCCGACGATCAGCAGGATGCCCGCGATCGGGGCGAGCGACTTCTCGACGGTCGAGGAGATCCGGTCCTTGGTGAAGCCGGCCGCGCGGCCCAGCGTGAACATGCCGACGATCACCGCGGCGAGCAGGGCGATGAGCGGGGAGCCGATGAAGTCGGTGACGCGCTGGACACCGCTCTCGGGGTCGTCGACGACGAGCTCCACCAGCGCCTTGCCCAGCATCAGGACGACGGGCAGCAGCACGGTGGTCACGGTCGCGACGAAGCCGGGACGCCGGTCCAGGTCCTCGGAGGGCCGGGCGGGGATCATCTTCTCGGGCGCCGGGATGTCCACCCAGCGCGCGGCGTACCGGGAGAAGACCGGACCCGCGATGATCACGGTCGGGATGGCGACCAGCACACCCAGCGCCAGCGTGACGCCGAGGTCGGCGCCGACGGCATCGATCGCCACCAGCGGTCCGGGGTGCGGCGGAACCAGCCCGTGCATCACGGAGAGACCGGCCAGCGCGGGGATGCCGATCCGCATCAGGGAGTAGTTGCCGCGCTTGGCGACGAGCAGCACCACCGGGATCAGCAGCACGATGCCGACCTCGAAGAAGAGGGGCAGCCCGATCACAGAGGCGATCAGCACCATCGCCCAGGGCATCGCGCGCCCGCCGGCCTTGGCCAGAATCGTGTCGACGATCTGGTCCGCGCCGCCCGAGTCGGCGAGCAGCTTGCCGAGGATCGCACCGAGCGCTATCAGTACGCCCACACCGGCGACAGTGGTGCCGAGACCGGTGGTGAAGCTGACGATGGTCTTGTCCAGCGGCGCGCCGGCGAACGCGCCGAGCGCCAGTGAACCGATGGTCAGCGCCAGGAAGGCGTGGACCTTGAACTTGGTGATGAGCAGGACTATGACGGCAATGCCCGCGAGAACGGCTATGCCCAACTGCGCGTTGCCGGCCGAAGTGATCGTTTCGGTGGCGTCCGCTGCCAGCGTCTCGACGCTGAGACTGGTCACGGTGGCTTCCTTAGCTACTTGCCCCTGAAGAAGTCGGGGCTGCCGGCGGTGTGACGCGTTGGGGAGAGCTGGTGGAGCCATCGGTTGGCCGGGACAGTTGACGTGG
>NZ_JBIAPW010000034.1:0-94077 GCF_042888505.1 Streptomyces sp. NPDC002870 | reverse complement strand
CGCTCGCGATCCCGGCGTCCCGGCATGCACGGGCAACGCGGACAGCGATTTCGCCACGGTTGGCGATGAGCACCTTGCGCACGATGGCTCCCTCCTTGAAACAAGCTGAGTTTAGGGACTACCGACACGGCCTTTCGACCCATCCCCAATGGTGAGCTTGCCCACACAGAGCGTGATTCGAGGCTCGCGCAAGTCGCGAAATCCCTTGTCGCACCACGGTACGACGGGTTCCTCCCCCGAACAGTAGCCCTGGGGTGTGGCACAGGTCTCTGTTCGACAGCCCAGCGACGGATGACGTTTCTTTGTCGAGTCCCTACGAATGGCCCAATGATTCTTTGCCGCGAGACCGAGCGTGCCGGAACCCTTGTCCCGCCCTTTACCCGTTAGTAGCCTTCGCGATGTCGTACGTACTTCCGGTAACAGAGGGTTGGGGGCGCCGTGGCGCGCAGACCGGTGGCCGTGGTGGCCGCGATTGTTCTGCTGGTGGAGGCCGTCGGCATCGTGCTGATCAACGGCATCCTCGCCACCTTCGTCGACAAGCAGAACATGTCGCTCGCCCACCTGGACCCCGGCGCGATGGTCGCGGGCACCTGGGCGATGGGCGGGGTCTTCGGCCTGTATCTGGCGACGTGTGCCGTGGTGTGTCTGGTGATGGGGCTGCGCGACCGCGCCCCGGGGCGCATCGCCCGGATCCTGCTGATCAGTTGTGCGATCGTGCACGGGGTCTTCGGGGCGCTGACGGTGGGGCTCGTGGGGTGGGACGCGTTCGCGTTCCTGATGGTCGTGCTGGCGCTGATCGTGCTGACGCTGGTGGCGTACGGCAAGGAGAAGGAGAAGGGGCCCGGCGCCGAGAACGGCCACGGCAACGGCAACGGGGCGGAGGCCGGGGCCCCCGCGGCTGTCTGAACTACACCCACAGGTCCGTGATCGAGTAACCGAGCTCGGCCAGCAGCCTGCGCAGCAGCGGCAGCGAGAGGCCGATCACGTTCCCGTGGTCGCCCTCTATGGAGTCGATGAACGGCGCCGAGCGGCCGTCCAGCGTGAACGCGCCCGCCACATGCAGCGGTTCGCCGCTGGCGACGTACGCGGCGATCTCGGCGTCCGTCGGGTCGCCGAAGTGCACGGTGGTCGACGCGGTGGCGGACACGCTGCGGCCGGTCGCGGTGTCGGTCACGCAGTGGCCGGTCAGCAGGACGCCGGAGCGGCCGCGCATCGCCTTCCAGCGGGCGGTGGCGTCCTCCGCGTCGGCCGGCTTGCCGAGGGCCGCGCCGTCGAGTTCGAGGACCGAGTCGCAGCCGATGACGAGCGCGCCGGCGGCCTCGGGGCGGGCGGCCACGGCGGCTGCCTTCGCCTCGGCGAGTACCAGGGCCAGCTCGGCGGGGGTCGGCGCGTCCAGCGCGTCCTCGTCGACGCCGCTGACGATCACCTCAGGGGCGAGTCCGGCATGGCGCAGCAGGTTCAGCCGGGCGGGGGAGGCGGAACCGAGGACGAGGCGGGGGCGCTGAGCGGTCATGGGGTCATCGTAGGTGGCGGTCAGCGGAGCCCGAGCACGAACATCGCAAGCACCATGGCCAGCGCCAGCACAAGGCCCACGCGGCGCATCATGGCCTGCGTCTCACGCAGTTCCTCGGGGGGCTCGTCCTCCGGATCGGACCACAGCATGCCTTCGATCCTGCTGCCGGGTCCTGCCCCGGCGCCTGAGTACGCGTACTCAGCCGCCGGGGTGACAACGGACTAATTCCAGGTGCCGAAACGAACAAATGGGGCTGCTGTTCCGTCTGGGGTGCCCGGGCTGTCACGCAATCGCCGGACGGGCTGATCTTCAGCCCGTCCGGCGATTGCGGACCGCTGGACTGCCGGGGCGGAACCCCGGTGTCCTGCCCTACACAGGCCAGTAGGTGCGCGCCCACGCGCGCGGCCCCGGCAGTGGCCTGCGGCTGCGCGCGATGCGCGCCGGGTCGGCCCACTGCTCGGGCGGCGCCGCCGCGCCCTCCACCGCGGAGGCCGTCGCGGCGGCGCGCGCCTGAACCACCGCCAGTGCGGCGGCCAGCTCCTCCGGGGTCGGATTGCCCCGTACAACCTTGATCACAGCGACTCCTTCCAGGCTTCCGGGCTTGTGTGCTTACAGGGGGATGTTGCCGTGCTTCTTCGGCGGCAGGCTGGCCCGCTTCGTACGCAGCTGACGCAGGCCCCGCACGACGTGCTCCCGTGTCTGGGACGGCATGATCACGGCGTCGACATAGCCCCGCTCCGCCGCGACATACGGGTTGAGGAGCGTGTCCTCGTAGTCCTGGATCAGCTCGGCGCGGGTCGCCGCTGCCTCGTCTGCGTCCTTGGCTGCCTCGATGGTGCGGCGGTGCAGGATGTTCACCGCGCCCTGCGCGCCCATCACCGCGATCTGCGCGGTCGGCCAGGCCACATTGAGGTCGGCGCCCAGGTGCTTGGAGCCCATCACGTCGTACGCGCCGCCGAAGGCCTTCCGCGTGATCACCGTGATCAGCGGGACCGTCGCCTCCGCGTAGGCGTAGATCAGCTTCGCGCCGCGCCGGATGATCCCGCCGTACTCCTGGTCGACGCCGGGGAGGAAGCCGGGCACGTCGACGAAGGTCAGCACGGGAACGTTGAACGCGTCGCAGGTGCGTACGAAGCGCGCGGCCTTCTCGGAGGCGTTGATGTCGAGACAGCCGGCGAACTGCATCGGCTGGTTGGCGACGATGCCGACCGGGAAGCCCTCCACCCGCCCGAAGCCGGTGACGATGTTCGGCGCGAACAGCGCCTGGGTCTCCAGGAACTCGCCGTCGTCCAGCACATGCTCGATGACCGTGTGCATGTCGTAGGGCTGATTCGCGGAGTCGGGGATGAGGGTGTCGAGCTCGCGGTCCTCGTCGGTCGTCTCCAGGTCGGCCTCCTCGGGGAAGGCCGGTGCTTCGGAGAGGTTGTTGGACGGCAGGTACGACAACAGCGACTTGACGTACTCGACGGCGTCCTTCTCGTCGCCCGCCATGTGGTGCGCGACACCCGAGGTGGTGTTGTGCGTACGGGCTCCGCCCAGCTCCTCGAAGCCGACATCCTCGCCGGTGACCGTCTTGATCACGTCGGGGCCGGTGATGAACATGTGCGAGGTCTGGTCGACCATCACCGTGAAGTCGGTGATCGCGGGGGAGTAGACAGCGCCGCCCGCGCACGGTCCGACGACCAGCGAGATCTGCGGGATCACGCCGGAGGCATGGGTATTGCGGCGGAAGATCTCCCCGTACATGCCGAGGGCCATGACGCCTTCCTGAATACGGGCGCCGCCGGAGTCGTTGATGCCGATGACGGGACAGCCGGTCTTCAGTGCGAAGTCCATCACCTTCATGATCTTCTGGCCGTAGACCTCGCCCAGGGAGCCGCCGAGGACCGTGAAGTCCTGGGAGAAGACCGCCACCGGGCGGCCGTCGACCGTGCCGTAGCCGGTGACCACACCGTCGCCGTAGGGCCGGTTCTTCTCCATGCCGAAGTCGGTGGACCGGTGCCGGGCGAACTCGTCGAGCTCCACGAACGAACCCTCGTCCAGCAGCAGTTCGATCCGCTCGCGGGCAGTCAACTTGCCCTTGGCGTGCTGCTTTTCCACCGCGCGGGCGGAGCCTGCATGCGTCGCCGCGTCTACGCGGCGCTGCAGGTCTGCGAGCTTTCCTGCGGTGGTGTGGATGTCAATCTCGGACTCCGACATCGGGATGCGGCTCCCTGTCCTGGTCAACGTCAACCGGAATGGCTACTGACACGTAGCGTATCGGCGCGCATGGCGCTCAGCAGTGCGGCGTTTGCCACACCTAACCTGGCTTGCATGACGCCTGAGAATGCGCCCGAGAGCCGCTGGTCCGACCTCGACCGGCCGCCGCTGAACGAGCCCATGCTGCGCCGTGCGCTGCTGCAGCCGGGCGGGCTGTGGACCTCGCTCGACATCGTGGCCTCGACCGGCTCCACCAACTCCGACCTGGCGGCCCGCGCCGCATCCCTGGACGAGGGGGCGGTGCTCGTCGCCGAGGAGCAGACGGCGGGGCGGGGCCGCCTGGACCGGACCTGGACGTCGCCCGCGCGCTCGGGGCTGTTCCTGTCCGTACTGCTGCGGCCCGGGGCCGACGTCCCGGTGGAGCGCTGGGGGTGGCTGCCGCTGCTCGCCGGAGTCGCGGCCGCTACCGGCCTCGCGCGGGCCGCGGGAGTGGACATGTCCCTCAAATGGCCCAATGACCTGCTGGTAAAAGTCGGCGGCGAGGAGCGCAAGACCGGCGGGATCCTCGCCGAGCGTGCGGGGGACGACGCGGTCGTCATCGGCATCGGCGTCAATGTCACGCTGCGCGAGGGCGAACTCCCCGTCCCCACGGCGGGCTCCCTGGGCCTGGCGAACGCGATCTCCACGGACCGCGACCCGCTGCTGCGGGCGGTGCTGCGCTCGCTGGAGCAGTGGTACGGCGACTGGCGCGCGGCGGGCGGCGACCCGGGGACCTCGGGGCTGCAGGCGGCGTACGCGGCGGGCTGCGCGACGCTGGGACAGACCGTACGGGCCGAGCTGCCGGGCGGCCGCGCGGTCACCGGCGAGGCCGTGGCACTGGACGGAGACGGGCGGCTGGTGCTGGCCACCGAGGACGGCGAGCACCAGCCGATCAGCGCGGGCGACATCGTGCACCTGCGGCCGGCCGGCTGAACCGGTACGGCGGCCAGGACGTGAGCCAGGGCACACCTGCCGTATCGTTGAGGCGATCGAGCGACAGATCGGCACGGCAGTGCGCAGGGAACGGGCAGGAGGCGGCTGGTGACCGTCGACGACACCAATTCCGGCGAGGGCGCGCAGCCGCCGTCGGACTCCTCCTCCGGCGCGTCCTCCCCATCGAATGCATCGTCCTCATCGTTTTCATCGTCCGACGAGACGTCTGTGCCGTCGGACGCGTCCTCTGACGCGTCCTCTTCGGAATCGTCTTCGGAATCGTCTTCCGGGGGCACGTCCGCGATCTCTCCCGGGGCTGCCTCCGGACCGTATTCCGGATCCTCCGCCGTGCACCCGCCGCACCACGAGGTCGATCACACGGCGGAGCCGACCGACGACCCGCTCGCGATCCGCCTCGAGCAGCTGATTCTCGGCGCGGACCGGCGCTACACGCCGTTCCAGGCGGCCCGCACCGCCGGTGTCTCGATGGAGCTGGCCTCCCGCTTCTGGCGGGCGATGGGGTTCGCCGACATCGGCCAGGCGAAGGCGCTGACCGAGGCGGACGTGCTGGCCCTGCGGCGGCTCGCCGGTCTGGTCGAGGCGGGCCTGCTGAGCGAGCCGATGGCGGTCCAGGTGGCCCGCTCGACCGGGCAGACGACCGCCCGGCTGGCGGAATGGCAGATCGATTCCTTCCTGGAGGGCCTGACCGAGCCGCCCGAGCCCGGGATGACCCGCACGGAAGTCACGTACCCCCTGGTGGAGCTGCTCCTGCCCGAGCTGGAGGAGTTCCTGGTGTACGTCTGGCGCCGCCAGCTGGCCGCGGCCACCGGGCGCGTGGTCCAGGCCGCGGACGACGAGGAGATGGTCGACCGCCGGCTCGCCGTCGGCTTCGCGGACCTCGTCGGCTTCACCCGGCTGACGCGGCGCCTCGAGGAGGAGGAACTGGGCGAGCTGGTCGAGGCGTTCGAAACCACCTCGGCCGACCTGGTCGCGGCGCACGGCGGCCGCCTGATCAAGACGCTGGGCGACGAGGTCCTGTACGCGGCGGACGAGGCGGGCACGGCGACGGAGATCGCGCTGCGGCTGATAGAGACGATGACTCAGGACGAGTCGATGCCGGAGCTGCGCGTCGGCATCGCTTTCGGGACGGTCACCACGCGGATGGGTGACGTCTTCGGTACGACGGTGAACCTGGCCAGTCGGCTGACGTCGATAGCGCCGAAGGACGCGGTGCTGGTGGACGGCGCGTTCGCGGAGGAACTCATCCGTACGGGAGACGCGCCGGCCTCCGAGGCGGAGGCGGCGGAGGCGGCGGCCGCGGCCGAGAAGGAGGGCGAGGAGCCCCCCTCGTACCGCTTCGCCCTCCAGCCGATGTGGCAACGCCCGGTCCGCGGCCTGGGAGTGGTCGAGCCCTGGCTGCTGTCCCGTAGGGGCTGAGGCCGGGCGCGCCCGCGCGCCTATGATCCGGTGAACCATCGTGCTGTGTTCCTTGGGGGTTCCCCCAAGCCGTCAGGGAGGGTGCCGTCATGTCCGAGTCCGAGCAGCGGTTCGGGGATTTCGTCGTCGTACGGCGGCACGAGCATGTCGCCGAGCTCGTACTCGACCGGCCCAAGGCCATGAACGCCGTCTCCAGCGAGATGGCCCGCTCCATCGCCGCCGCCTGCGACGCGCTCGCCGCCGACCGGGGCGTGCGCGTCACCGTCCTCACCTCCACCCATGAGCGGGCCTTCTGCGTCGGCGCCGACCTCAAGGAGCGGAACTCCTTCTCCGACGCCGAGTTGGTGCGCCAGCGGCCGACCGCGCGCGCCGCCTACACCGGGGTGCTGGAGCTGCCCATGCCGACCGTCGCCGCCGTGCACGGTTACGCGCTCGGCGGGGGGTACGAGCTGGCGCTGGCCTGCGATCTGATCGTGGCCGACGGCACCGCCGTCGTGGGGCTGCCCGAGGTGTCCGTGGGCGTCATCCCGGGCGGCGGCGGGACGCAGCTGCTGCCGCGCCGGGTCGGGGCGGCGCGGGCCGCCGAGCTGATCTATACGGCGCGGCGCCTGGAGGCAGCCGAGGCACGGGAGTTGGGGCTCGTCGATCAGCTGGCGGACGACGCCAGGACCGAGGCGCTCGCCCTCGCCGCCCGGATCGCCGCGAACTCGCCCGTCGGGCTGCGCGCCGCCAAGCGCGCGCTTCGGCTGGGGCAGGGGCTCGATCTGCGGGCGGGTCTCGAGGTGGAGGACGCCGCGTGGCGTTCTGTCGCCTTCTCCGGGGACCGGGCCGAGGGCGTCGCGGCCTTCAACGAGAAGCGGAAGCCGCAGTGGCCCGGCGAGTGACCGTGTACGAGTGACCCCGTCCCGGACGGCCACGGTCCGGGTGACCCCGTCCAGAGTGACCCCGTCCCGAACGGCACGTCCCGAACGGCACGTCCCGAAGGGCCGTGGCCCCCATGACTCAGTGAGCATTTCGGATCGTGGCCACCCATGTGATCGAAGTGGCGCAAAACTCCCTAAGCTGGAGTGATGGCTGAGGATCGGCGTTTGCGAGCCGTGGTGGCGCTGGCGCAGGCGATGGCGTCCGCGCACACCCCGCGCGAGTCCTGGCGGGCGGCTGCGCTGGGCGCACGCGACGCGCTCGCCGGGTCCTTCGCCGCGCTGTCGGTGTGGGAGCGCGAGCTCGGACGGCTCAAGGTGCTCGTGAACGCGGGCGAACGGGCCCCCGAGGAGGAGGAGTTCCCCGAGTCCGAGACCTACCCGGTCAACCGCTTCCCGGAGATCACCGAGTTTCTGCACGAGCGGTGGGCCGGCGGCGGCGAGCCCGACGCCTGGGTGGAGACCGTGGACGGCCCGGCGACGCCCGCGCACGGCTACTGCCACCAAAGGGTCGCGGCCCTGCGCCGACGCCGCCGCGGCTGCTGCGTCGTCGCGCCGATAGTGCTGCACGGGCGCGCCTGGGGCGAGCTGTACGTCGCCAGGCCGCTCGGCGCCCCGATGTTCGGCCGGGACGACGCGGATTTCGCGACCGTGCTCGCCTCCGTCGTGGCCGCCGGGATCGCCCAGACCGAGCGCCTCGAAGAGGTACGCAGGCTGGCCTTCACCGATCCGCTGACCGGGCTCGCCAACCGCCGCGCCGTCGACATAAGGCTCGACGAGGCCCTTGAACGGCATCGCACGGACGGCTCGGTCGTCAGCCTCGTCGTCTGCGACGTCAACGGTCTCAAGCAGGTGAACGACACCCACGGCCACGCGGTCGGCGACCGGCTGCTCGAACGATTCGGCTCGGTCCTCTCGCTGTGCGGGGCGATGCTGCCCGGCACCCTCGCGGCACGGCTCGGCGGGGACGAGTTCTGCCTCCTCGCGGTGGGCCCCGCGGCGGACGAGGTGGTCCGTGTCGCGGACGAACTCTGCGTCCGCGCGGGCGAGTTGGAGCTGGGCGAGGGCGTGGCGTGCGGGGTCGCGTCGACCGGTGACCCGATCGGGCAGGTCCGCTCGTCCCGCCGGCTGTTCCGGCTCGCGGACGCGGCCCAGTACCGGGCGAAGGCGGCGCGCTCCCCGAAGCCGGTGGTCGCGGGCCGCGACGGCACGGTGATCCGTCTCGCGGACGCCCCGCCGCGCCCGCCGCACGAGCGCCGCGCCTTCCGGGGCGTACGGCCCGAGGACTCCCAGGAGCCCTGGAGCGAGCCCTGACAACGGTGTGATTGCAGTAAGGGGCCAACGCCGTCGGCAGTAGTGACAGGTTGAGTTTCAGTCCGTACGCTGCTGAATATGGATATGCACACAGTCGTGGTGGGGACGTCCGGTACCACCGCCGATGACGTCATCGCCGTGGCCCGCGAGGGAGCCCGGATCGAGCTCTCCGCCGAGGCCGTCGCCGCCCTCGCCGCGGCCCGCGGGATCGTCGAAGCGCTGGCCGCCAAGCCCGAGCCCGTCTACGGGGTCTCCACCGGATTCGGCGCACTCGCCACCCGGCACATCAGCCCCGAGCTCCGCGCCCAGCTCCAGCGCAACATCGTCCGCTCGCACGCCGCCGGCATGGGCCCGCGCGTCGAGCGCGAGGTCGTCCGCGCGCTGATGTTCCTCCGTCTGAAGACCGTGGCCTCCGGCCGCACCGGCGTACGCCCCGAGGTCGCCCAGACCATGGCGGACATCCTGAACGCCGGCATCACTCCCGTCGTCCACGAGTACGGCTCCCTGGGCTGCTCCGGCGACCTCGCGCCGCTCTCCCACTGCGCGCTCACCCTCATGGGCGAGGGCGACGCCGAGGGCCCCGACGGCATCGTGAAGCCCGCAGGCGAGCTGCTCGCCGCGCACGGCATCGCGCCCGTCGAACTCCGCGAGAAGGAGGGCCTCGCCCTCCTGAACGGCACCGACGGCATGCTCGGCATGCTGGTCATGGCCCTCGCCGACCTCCGGCGCCTCTACGTCACCGCCGACATCACCGCCGCGCTGTCCCTGGAGGCTCTGCTCGGCACCGACAAGGTGCTCGCCCCCGAGCTGCACGCCATCCGCCCGCACCCCGGCCAGGCCGCCGCCGCCGCCAATATGAGCGCCGTGCTCAAGGGCTCCGGGCTCACGGGTCACTTCCAGGAGGAGGAAGCGCCCCGCGTCCAGGACGCGTACTCGGTGCGCTGCGCCCCGCAGGTCGCCGGGGCCGGGCGGGACACCCTCGCCCATGCCGGCCTCGTCGCCGACCGCGAGCTGGCGTCGGCCGTCGACAACCCGGTCGTACTCCCCGACGGCCGCGTGGAGTCCAACGGCAACTTCCACGGCGCGCCCGTCGCGTACGTCCTGGACTTCCTGGCCATCGCCGCAGCCGACCTCGGCTCCATCGCCGAGCGCCGCACCGACCGGCTCCTCGACAAGAACCGCAGCCATGGCCTGCCGCCCTTCCTCGCCGACGACGCCGGCGTGGACTCGGGCCTGATGATCGCCCAGTACACGCAGGCAGCCCTGGTCAGCGAGATGAAGCGGCTCGCCGTGCCGGCCTCCGCCGACTCGATTCCGTCCTCCGCGATGCAGGAGGACCATGTCTCTATGGGCTGGTCGGCCGCTCGCAAGCTGCGCACCACCGTCGCCAACCTGAACCGCATCCTCGCCGTCGAGCTCTACGCCGCGACCCGGGCGATCCAGCTCCGGCGCGGTCTGACTCCCGCGCCCGCCTCGCAGGCCGCGATCGAGGCGCTGCGCGGGGCAGGCGTCGAGGGACCGGGCCCGGACCGTTTCCTCGCGCCCGACCTGGAGGCCGCGGACGCGTTCGTACGGGACGGAAAGCTCATCGCCGCCGTGGAGCCGGTGACCGGCCCGCTGGCCTAGCGTGCACGTGGAAGGGCCGCCCCGCGGGGCGGCCCTTCCACGTCACTCGTCACATCTCCCAAGCACCGCGGCGGCGCACGGAGTACGCCACGAAGCCCACGCCGATCCCCAGGAACGTTGTCCCGCCGACCAGATACGGAGTCGTGTCAACGGTGCCTGTGTCGGCGAGAGTCAGTCCCTGTGAAGAGGCGGCGGCGCCGCTCTGATGCCTCTGCACGGCTTCCCGCTCTGCGGTGGCATTCGCCGAGGGAACGAACCACAGCGCACACAGCAGAGTCCCTGCGGCAGTGGCGGTCAGAAGCGGTCGACGTGCGACGGACACGGACTCGATCCCCCTTGAGGCATCCTCGAATTGGGCGGGTGCGCTGATGCTAATGAAAGCAGCGGGTCGGGGGAAACCCGCAGGGGCGGGAGGCCTACCCTCCGTCGTATGACCACTTCTGAGACATCACGTTATGTGCGGCTGCGGGTGGAATTGGTGTTGGAGGTGGGGGACTCCGGAGAGCTGACCGGCGCCGCCCTCGACCGCATCGCGGCGGACGAGTTCATGCCCGACGAGGAGCGTGCGCACGCCGAGTCGGCCGTACGCGAGGACGAGGCCGAGGCCATCGCCTATCTCGTGGACCCCTTTGATCTGATCAGCGAGGTCCCCGGGGTGGAACTCGCCCAGGCCTCCTGGAGCAGTGAGCAGATCGATTACGACCCCGATGCGGAGGAGTGGGACCTCGACGAGGAAGATGGAGACGGCGAGGCGTACGAAGACGGCGACGACGACGGCGACGACGACGACGGCGACGAAGGCCGTCGGTGAACCGGTGCCCGGCTGATTTCGTTCCCAGTGCAACCGCCGGGTGCCGCGGCTGCGTCGGTGGATCGGTGAGTGGCTTTCCCCACATCGAAATCTGATGTGGAACCGGCTAGCCCGGTATGGGTGTTTACCAAGGTGTTGGTCAGGGGACTCGGCGACGATGGAGAAGCGTGTGATAACGGACAGCAAGCGGCGCAGGGCCCTGATGGCCGCGTCCGCCGTGCTCGGTGGCGTGCTGGCGATGTCTGCCTGCAGCGGCGACGGTGGCAGCGCCGACAGCTCGAAGAAGTCGCAGGCCCAGGTCGACGAGGCGGCGGCGAAGGACGCTTCGAAGGCCCGAATAACCATCTCGCCCAAGAACGGCGCGACCAATGCCGGCCTCAACAAGGACGCCAAAGTCACCGTCAGTGACGGCACCCTGACTCAGGTGACCATGACCACCGCCGATGGTCAGAGCGTCAAGGGCACGCTGGCCGCCGACGGCAAGAGCTGGAAGCCGGACGCGCAGCTCGAGCGCTCCACCACGTACAAGATCGCCGCGACCGCGAAGGACAGCAAGGGCCTGGAGGCCCACGAGAACTCGTCCTTCACGACGGTCTCGCCCGCGAACAGCTTCATCGGCAACTTCACGCCGGAGGACGGTTCCACCGTCGGCGTCGGCATGCCGGTGTCGATCAACTTCAACAAGGCGATCACCGACAAGAAGGCCGTGCAGTCCGGGATCACCGTGACGTCGAGCAGCGGCCAGGAGGTCGTCGGCCACTGGTTCAACGGGCAGCGTCTCGACTTCCGTCCCGACCAGTACTGGCAGGAGGGGGCGACCGTCACCCTGAAGCTGAACCTCGACGGCGTCGAGGGTGCCGACGGAGTCTTCGGCGTCCAGCAGAAGACGGTCACCTTCAAGATCGGCCGCAACCAGGTCTCCACCGTCGACGCCTCCTCCAAGACCATGACGGTCACTCAGGACGGCAAGACGATCAAGACCATCCCGATCTCCGCGGGCTCCTCCGACAACCCGACCTACAACGGTCAGATGGTGGTCTCCGAGAAGTTCAAGGAGACCCGGATGAACGGCGCGACGGTCGGCTTCACGGACGACGACGGCAAGGGCGAGTACGACATCAAGGACGTCCCGCACGCGATGCGGCTGTCCACGTCGGGCACCTTCATCCACGGCAACTACTGGGGCGCCGACTCGATCTTCGGCAGCGCCAACACCAGCCACGGCTGTGTCGGCCTGAACGACGTCAAGGGCGCGGGTGACCCGAACCAGCCAGCCGCCTGGCTGTTCAACAACACGATCGTCGGCGATGTCGTCATCGTGAAGAACTCCAAGGACCGGGTAATCCAGCCCGACAACGGCCTGAACGGCTGGAACCTGAGCTGGAGCCAGTGGAAGGCCGGTTCCGCGGTCTGAGCCCGGGTCCGTACGGATTGAGAAGGCGGCGGCACCCAGCCCGGGGTGCCGCCGCCTCTTCTTGTCGCCGGATGCCGGATGCCGGATCCCGCCGGATGGTGCCGGGAAAATTGGCCTGCGCCTGGCTGAACCTGCCCGTACGGTCGCTCGATATGACGATCACCCGCCTCCCCGCCCCACCCACCGCCTCCGCCGTCGACGCCTGGCATGCGGTGGTCACCGCCGCGCACGCGCACGACCTTCCGGCGGGGGTGCCGGCGCCCGGCCGGGCCGAGACCGAGGGGAAGCTGCGGCACTCCTCGGTGAGTGGGCATACCGTCCACCTCGCGGCGACGGCCCCGGACGGCTCGTACGACGGCGTGGCCTCGCTGCTGCTGTTCACGGACGAGGCCAACCGGCACACGGCCTGTCTCGATGTGCTGGCCGTACGCCCGGGTGCCAGGCGCCGCGGCGTCGGCGCCGCGCTCTGGGCCGCCGCGCGCGCCGAACTCGCCGCCGAGGGGCGGACATCGGTCTCCACCGTCCTCGAACCGGGCGGCGCGGGCGAGGAGTTCGCCACCGGGCTCGGCTTCGAGAACGTGCTGCCGCTCGGGTGGTACGTACAGAATGTGCGCGCCGCGCTGGACGCACACCCGCAGCCGCCGGAACTCCCCGAGGGCTATGCCTACGCCCAGTGGGCCGGCGTGGTGCCCGACGCCCATGCCGACGCGTTTGCCGAGGCCCACAACGCCATGGAGGACGCGCCCAACGGCGACAGGGACGAGCAGTCACCGAGGTGGGACGCGGACCGGGTGCGGGCCGCCGCGCAGCTGATCGTGGACCGGGGCGGGGTGATCCTCTCCTCGGTGGTCCTCCACCCGGCGGGCGGCAACGCCGTCGCCGCGTACACCGAACTGGTGCTGCGTGACCCCTCGGACGTCCGCGCCCTCCAGTACGACACGGTGGTCGCCCCGGCCCACCGGGGCCGCGCACTCGGCCGTGCGGTCAAGCGGCACATGCTGTCGATGGTGAGCGCGCAGCAGCCCGGCGTACGGGAGATCGCGACCACAGTCGCCGACGACAACGGACCGATGCTGGCGGTCAACGAACAACTCGGCTACCGGCGCGAGCGGGCGGCCGCGGTCTTCCAGGCGAAGCTCTAACCGCGTCCGGTCGCGTCGGCGCCGCAGCCGGCGCTGAAGACTCACTCCGGCATATGGCAGACCGCCTCCACGTTGTTGCCGTCCGGATCCCTGACGAACGCCCCGTAGTACGACGGGTGGTACTCGGGCCACACCCGTGGCTCGTGCAGCACCTCCGCCCCCGCCTCCACGGCCGCCGCATGGAATGCTCGTACGCCCGCGCGGTCGGCCGCCGCGAAAGCGATATGCGCCTCGCGCGGCCGCCCCTGCGTCGTCACCGGGCTGATCCAGAACGTCGGCTGCGTGGTGCCCCAGCCGATCACCTCGCCGAAGTCGAGCAGCCGGGTGCCGCCGAGCGGGGCCAGCACGCGGTCGTAGAAGACGGCACTGGCCGCCGGGTCATCCACCTGCACTGCGATGTGGTCAATCATGGGATCGAGCGTGGCACACGCCACTGACAATCGGCCCTGACCGCGAACCGGTCGGCGGGCGGGCTCCGTTCAGCAGTCCGAGCCCGCCGAGCGCGGCAGCCGGTAGGGCGATTCCAGCCGGTACTCTCCCGCCCGCGGCACGGTCAGCCGCGTCCACTCGCCCTCCTGCCGCAGACACGCCCCCTTCGCCTGCAGCCACGGCGAGTACGCCACCCGCACCGTCACCGATCCGGCCGCCGGCATCCGTACCACCAGCTCCGCGTCATCGCCCCGCACCACCGTCGCCGGGGCGGCCGCCAGCGGAACCGCATCCCGCACCCGGTAGACCGTCCAGCCCTCGTCCTGCCACACCCGCTCCAGCCAGCCGGGCCCGCTCCTGACGATCGCGGCCTCGCCCTCGGCGGGCCCGTCGGGACGTCCGTGGTGCAGCACCACGAAGCCGACGGCCCATCGGTCCAGCCACTGCCGGTACGTCGTCCCGGTCAGCGACCCGTCGTAGAAGAGCCGCCCGCGCTCGACGTCGAGCTGCCGGTTCCAGCCGCGCGCCATGTTGATGTGCGGGGCGAGCGCCGTCGCCTCGCGGTGATTGCGGGCGGGGACGACCTCGACCCGCGTACGGTCGGCGCCCAGCCGCTCCAGCGCCCGTACGACACCGTCGGTGTGCGCGGCCCACACGGGCACGTCGTTGGAGACGGCCAGATCGTCCTCGGTCTTGTCGATCAGCCAGTGCGTGTTCATGACGAGCGCGATCGCGAGCACGGCGAGCAGGAGCCCGCCGCGGTCGACCAGCTCGCCGAGCTTGTGGAGCCCGCCTTGCCTGACCCGCGCCCTGAGCGGATCCCGCGCGGTGAGCCGATCCCGCCCGTTGAGCCTGTCCAGCCCTCCGTTCCCGCTCCCGCTCGCGAGTACCGCCGCGAGCAGCACCGGCGGCCCCACCAGTCCCACCAGCCGCTCGACGTTCGTGCCGATCGGCGAGGCGATGAGATACGTCAGCACCACCCCGACGCCGTACACCCCCGCCCCGTACCGCACCACCGGCCACGCGCGCGGCGCCGCGACGGCCACCGCGGCGGAGACGGCCAGCGGCAGCCACAGTTTGCCGGTCGCCATGGGCTGTTCGCCCTGAAAGGGGAAGAGCAGTGTCACCGCCCCCACCACGACGAACGGCGGCAGTACGAGCGCGGCCCCTTTCCGCCACTGCCGGTCCAGCAGATACCCCGCCCCCGCCACCAGCAGGAACAGCCCGGCGACAGGGCTGGCCATGGTCGCGAGCGCCGCGCACACCGCCGCGATCGCGCTTCTGCGTACGTACAGCACGGCGAGCAGCCCGATCGCGACGCCCAGCGCGAAGGTCGTACGCCCGGAGGCCACGTTGCACCAGAGCGCGAGCGCCCCGACGACAGCGGGCCACACCGGCCGCGGCACCCCGCTGCGTACGAACAGGCAGGCCAGCACCCAGGCTCCGGAGAGGCCGGCGGCCACGGACACGGCCCGTACGCCGAAGACGGCCATCAGCGGGGGAGTCAGCAGGCTGTAGTTGGCGGTGTGGGTGCCGCCGTACCAGGAGAGGTTGTAAGCGGACGCGGGGTGCCGCTCCATGAAGCCGGCCCAGGCGAGCTGCGCGGCCAGATCGCCGCCGCCGGTCGCGAGCAGGCCGGCCCACAGGATGTACAGCGGACCGACGACGGCGGTGGCGACGAGCGGGACGCGCCACCTCGGTGACGCGTCCCGCTTGCCGGCTCTTGTCCGTACGGCCTCTGCCTGTTCGCTGACCCCCACCCGGCAACCCTAACGGGGGCGTCATCCGGCCGATCCGGGGATCGGCCGGGCGGGGCCGCACCAGGGACGTCCGCCCTCCCCCGGCCGCACAGGGCGGGGCAGAGGTGACGCGTCAGCTCTTGGGCAGCGGGTAGGACCGTGCCGCGGGCACTGCGTGGGCCGGCTCGACGTTCACCAGCCCGCCCGCGGCCTGCTTGGAGGGCTTGTGGACGAAGGACTCGTAGGTGGACGGCTTGGCGCGGTCGGAGAAGTCGTGCGACACCCCGAGAATGCTGAGCCCGGACTGCTTGCGGTGCGCCGCGGCGATGCCGTCCCGGGTGAGGTCCTTGGCCTTGCAGGCTGCCTTGAGGTCCTCACCGAGGACAGCGATCGCGTTCCAGCCGCCGATGACGCCCGAGTCGAGCAGGGCCTTGGGGTACTTCGCCTTGTAGTCCTTGGCGAGCTTCTGGATCGCCGGGATGTCGGAGCTGAACGACGGGGCGGGGCTGACCACATGGAGCTGCTTCTCCACGGCCGGGGCGACCGGCGTGGCCAGCAGTTGAGGGGCGAAGCCGGGTGAGTTGCTGAGAACCGGGACAGCGAAGCCCTGCGCAGCCGCGGTGCCGACCAGGGCCGCCGTCTGCTTGGGGCCGGCGCTGATGAGGACCGCCTTGACGCCGGCCTGCTTGAGGGCGGTGACCTGTGCGGTCAGATCCTGATCGGTGGGCTTGATCTTCTGCTCGACGATGCTCAGCCGGTGCTGCTTCGCCGCGTACTTGGCTCCGGCCAGGGCGTTCTCACCGAACTCGCCCTCGAAGTAGACGTGGCCGATCTTGTCGCCGGGCTTCAGCTTCGCCTTGCGGACGACGAACTCGACGCCGTTGACCATGTCGATGTCATAGGTGGATCCGATCACTTGGAGGTACTCGTTGCCCAGCAGGCTGGAGGCCCATGCCATCGGAAGCGTCAGCAGGTGCTTGGCTTCGATCTCCTGCTGCAGCGAGGACACCACGGGAGAACCGACCACCTGGGACAGGGCGGCCACATTCGGCTCGGTCTCGGTGAACGCGGTCACGGCCTTCTGTACGTCGTAGCCGTGATCCTTGACGGTTATCCGGACGGTACGGCCGCAGACGCCGCCGGAGGCGTTGAGCTGGTCGGCGTACAGCTGCTGCGCGTTGACGATGCTCCTGCCGAGCGACGCGTACGGTCCGGTGAGGTCGGTCAGCGCGCCCAGGGTGATGGTCGTCTCCGTCACTCCGGGGCCGGTCTTGACGCCGTCGCTGCCGGCCGTGTCCGTACCGGTACCGCTTTTGGTGCTGCAGGCCGTGGCGCTCAGGGTGAGTACGGCAAGGACGGCCGCGGCCGGGGTAAGGCGGTGGTATCTCACGGTGTGTGCTCCTTCGGGGTGGCGCCTTCGACGCCCTGAGGGTCGGAGGTGGTGCGGGTGCGGAGAGGGAAACGCCAGTTGCGGCGAGTGCCGTCGCCGGTGCGGCGCGGCTGTCTGTGGGCCAGGCCGGCCAGGCCGCCCGGCGCGAAGATCAGGACGAGGACGATCGCGGCGCCGTAGAGGTAGCGCGCGGCGTCGCCGGGGGTCACGCCGGATCCGGCGGTACCTGGTGCGGTGAGCAGCGGCAGGTGGTCGGCGTATTTGGTGAGGAGATGCGGTAGCAGGGCGACGAAGACGGCTCCGGCGGCGGCGCCGCCGACCGATCCCAGGCCGCCGATGACGATCATCGCGAGGTAGTCGATGGAGAGCAGCAGACCGAAGTGGTCGGGGACGACGCGCTTGAACACCAGAGCCAGCAGAGCGCCGGCGGCGCCCGCGTACATCGAGGAGACGATGAACGCGGAGGCGCGGTAGCGGGAGAGGGGAACTCCCATGACGGCTGCGGCGACTTCGCTGTCGCGTACCGCCGCAAGGGCACGGCCGGGACGTCCGAGCAGGATATTGCGCGCGGCGAGCCAGGCTATGGCTACCAGTACGAGGCCGAAGTACCAGAGGCGTTCAAGTCCGCCGAAGGGGACGCCGAGCACGGCGAGCCCGTCGGGTGAGGCGTCGGAGAAGGAGAACCCGAAGATTTCCAGCGCCGGTACGGAGCGGCCGTTGAAGCCGCCTGTGATGTCACGGGCGTTGAGCATCACGTGGTGGCCGAGGAAGACCAGGGCGAGGGTGGCGATGCCCAGGTACATGCCGCGCAGGCGACCGGAGATGGGGCTGAACAGCCCTCCCGCGACGCCGGCGAGGGCGACGGCGAGAACGAGGGCGAGCAGGGGCGGCAGCCCGAGCCCGTACAGCTGGGCGGAGCCGGTGCCGGACGGGTCCGCGGCCAGCCACACATAGCCGTACGCGCCAATGGCGAGGAAGAAGGCGTGGCCCAGGGACAGTTGTCCGGTGGTCCCGGAGAGCAGGTTCAGTCCGATGGCTCCGATGACGGCGGCCATGGCGAACAGGCCTGTCTGAAGCCAGAACGACGAGACGTAGAAGGGCATGACGAGCAGAAGCAGCACGGCGGCGATGACGGTGCCCGCCCTGGAAGCTGTGCCGGACCGGCGTCCGGCGGCACCGCCCGAACCTTCGGGGGGAGCGCTCGTGGTGGCAGGAGGGGAGGCGTCGGGCGACAGGGTGTCAGACACGGGTCAGCTCCTTCGATCCGAGGAGACCGTTCGGCCGGACCAGGAGAACGAGCACCATCACGAGGTACGGGGCCACGTCGGAGAGTCCGGAGCCGAGAGCGCTCAACTCGCTCTGGTATCCGGCGGCCATCGCCGCTGTCAGGCCGATCACGAAACTCCCGAGAAGTGCGCCGGCGGCCGAGTCCAGACCGCCGAGGATGGCGGCCGGGAAGGCGCTCAGGGCGATCTGGCTGGTCGTGCGGTCCAGCCCCGGGGCGGGAAAGGCGGCGAGGAACACCGCGGCGAGAGCGGCCAGCGCTCCGGCGACGCACCAGGCGATGAGGCGTACGCGGTCCAGTCGAATCCCCATCAAGGAGGCGGCCTCCGGGTCGGCGGCGGCCGCCCTCATGGACAGGCCCCAGCGGGACCAGCGGAACGCCGCGAAGAACACGCTGATGACAACGACCGCCACCGCTGTGCTCGCGATGCGGGCGTCGGCGACGGTGATGCCTGCGAACCGCGTCACCTCGGCGCCCCAGGGGTCTCCCATGCTGAGGAAGTCGGCGCCCACCCGCCTGTTCAGTTCGGTATTGAGCAGGACGTCCACACCGATCGTCAGGATCGTCAGCGTGTGGATTTCGGCGCCGCGCAGACCGCGGGTGGCCAGGAGTTGCACCAGCCCCGCGAGCGCCGCCGCCAGCGCGGCGCCCACGAGCACGGCCGGCAGGAAGCCGATGCTGTCGTGCAGCCGTGCCACGACGTAGCCGCCGAACAGCAGCAGGGAGCCGTGGGCGAAGTTCATGACGCCCGACGCCTTGAAGATCACGACGAAGCCGAGGGCTATCAGCGCGTACACCGAACCCAGCGCCAGCCCGTTCAGAATCGTTTCGGCCAGCTTGATCACGGTTGCTTCCCTTCGTTCTGGGTGTCCTGGGCGTCCTGCGTGTCCTGGGCGTCTTCGGCAGGGGCGCCGAGGTAGGCGCTGATGACCGCCGGGTCGCGCTGGACACGTTCGGGCGTCCCGTCGGCGATGAGCCGGCCGAAGTCGAGAACGGTCACGGAATCGGCGATCCGCATGACCAAGCCCATGTCGTGCTCGACGATGAGGATCGAGATGTTCAGGGCGTCACGGACCTTGGCGATGGTTTCGGCCATCGCCACCCGCTCGGTGGGATGCATACCGGCGACGGGTTCGTCCAGCAGCAGCAGCTTCGGTTCCATGCACAACGCGCGAGCCATCTCGACGCGCTTTCGGTCTCCGTACGCGAGCGAACCCACCGGCTTGTCGAAGGCGGGGCCCAGGCCGAGGAAGTCCGCGATCTCGGCCGCGCGCTCCCGGTGGCGGCGCTGCTCCCGTACCGTTTGCGGCAGTCGCAACGCGGTCGCCGTGAATCCCGCACGGGTCAGGCTGTGGCGGCCGAGCATGAGGTTGTCGGCAACGGTTCCGTGGGTGAGCACGATGTTCTGGAAGGTGCGGGCCACTCCGAGTCGGGCGATGCTGTGCGGTGCCAGGCGGGTGAGGTCCTTGCCCGCGTACCGGACGGCTCCGGCCGTGGCGCGGTACACCCCGGACACGACGTTGAAGCAGGTCGACTTGCCCGCGCCGTTGGGCCCGATGAGGGCGTGGATCGTACCGGGGGCGACGGTGAATGAGACGGTGTCGAGGGCGACGAGGCCGGAGAAGCGGACGGTCAGCGCGTCGACCGTGAGCGCCGGCACCGGCTCCGTCTCAGCGTCCGGTTCCGGTGAAGAGGCGGGATCGCGCGTCGTGGCCGCGGCGTCGATGCTCATCCGTTCCACCTGGCCAGCTCGGTCAGTCCCGGTGCGGTCGCGGACAAGGCGCTCGCGGACGTAGCGGCGGACACCGCATCCTGGCCCGCCGTGTCGGCTTCGAAGCTCTCGCCCAGGTACAGGCGCCGCACTTCGTCCGTGCCGGCGAGGTCGGCCGACGCCCCCTCCAGCCGCACCTGGCCGACGTCCAGCACCGAGGCACGGTCGGACAGTGCCAGACCCATAGAGGCGTTCTGCTCGACGAGCAGGATCGACGTTCCCTGGGCGTTGATCTCGCGGATGACCGACGCGATGCGCTGAACCATGAGGGGCGCAAGTCCCAGTGAGGGCTCGTCGAGCAGCAGCAGCCGGGGGGCGGCCATGAGCGCGCGGCCCATCGCGAGCATCTGCTGCTCGCCTCCGGACAGCAGCCCCGCGGCCTGCCGCCGCCGCTCGGCCAGCAGCGGGAACAGCGCGAAGACGCGGTCGCGGGCCGCCTGCCGGTCCGCGCCACCGCGGCTGCGGGCCCCCAGGAACCCGGCCCGCAGGTTGTCCTCCACCGACAGGGCGCCGAAGATCCTGCGGCCCTCGGGCACCTGCACCACTCCGGCGGCCACCGACCGTGCGGCATCGCCGGTCAGCCGTGTTTCGCCGAAGTGCACAGTGCCGCTGTCCACCGTGCCCCGATGGAGCGCGAGGGTCCCGGAGACCGCCCGGAGCAGCGTGGTCTTGCCCGCTCCGTTGGAGCCCAGGACGGCGACGATTCCACCCTGCGGGACGTTCAGCGAAACCCCGTGCAACGCCCGCACGGACCTGCCGTAGGTGACGTGGAGATCAGTGATTCGAAGGGATCCTGGCTGCGTCGGTGGAGGGCTCATAGGGGGTCTCCTCGCAAAAGGTGCAAACGAGCGGGTCGGGCTGGGCGCTACGAGAACACGGCCGGAGCAGGGCGTCCATACAGGTACGGCGAGTCGCTGTCCGCTCCCAGTCGGGAGGTGTCCTGCTTGTGAGAGCTCACAGTCCGCAAGACCTACTGGGCGGAAACATTACGGTTTGGCTGAAACCTCGCCCTTGGATAAGCGACTGCTTAGCATGGTGGCCTCCGGGAAGGTGCCGTCGGCTTCCGCACGCGGCTTCCGCGCGGCAGCCATTGACCCGGTGGAGGAACCTCACTGCGCGCAGCGCAGCTCACGACATGGCAACTCGCGTGGTGTTCTCGCACGCCCCGTCCAACCTGGAGGGTCCATGCACGCCAGTTCCGTCCCCGGCAGCGTTCGCACTCGCCGCCATGACGTAGCCCTGCCCAGCCGTCCGCTGCCCGACGGCGGCCGGGATCCCTCTCCTCTCCAGCTCTTCGACCGTGCCTGCCGGCGCCTTCTGGGGCGCGGCGTTGACTTCACCGACACCGTGGTGGAGAAGATCCGCGCCGAAGTGCCGTACTACGCCGACCCGGTGCTCGCGCCGCCGGACGTGCGGCGGAACGTGGGCATCGGCATCCGCCACGCGCTGGAAGCCGGCGTGGATCCAAGCAGAATCGTGGACGTCGAGCGGTTCACCAGAGAGCTCGGCATGAGACGCGCGGAAGAGGGCCGACCTCTCGACGAGGTGCTGCATGCGTTCCGTGTCGCCGGCTCCGAAGTCTGGAGCGGGATCATCAGCGTGGTGGAGCGGGACGGACTCGGCGACGCGAGCCAGCTGGTACACGTCGCCGAGCTGGTGTGGAAGACCAATGACCGCGACGCCTTCATGGTCGCCGACGCCTACCGGCAGGTCGCCAAAGGCGTCGCGAGCCAGGACGGTGAACGCGTCCGTCTGATCCTCGCCGCCTTGCTGGAGTCCCGTAACGAACCCGAATTCACCCGCGACGCGGCGGCCATCCTCGATCTGCCGATCGACGGGCGCTTCGCGGTGGCGGTGGTGGGGGCGACACCGCCGTACGGCCGTGCGCCGCAGACCACTCCGGAGGTTCGCGGCATCCGGATCCTGCGCCAAGCCTGCGGACGGCGCGATGTGCTCGTCGCCCACCTGGGCGACCGTCCCCTGGACGCGCTCGCCTCCGGCCTGGACGCCGGTCCCGGGTTCCGTATCGGGATCAGCCCGGTCGTCCAGGGGCTGGAGAACCTGGCCCGAGCGCGTGACATGGCCGGGCTCGCCCTTCGTACGTGCCGGGCCGACGGTGAGATCGCCCGGCTCGACTCCCGCCTGCCCGAAGGGCTCCTGATCTCGCGGCCCGACCTGTCCGCGGAACTGGCCCACGGGGTGCTCCGTCCCATGTACGACCTTGAACCCGCCGACCGGGAGACACTGTTCGACACCGTCGGTATCTGGATCGAGAACGGCGGCTCCGCCGTCCAGGCCGCCCGGCACATGCTCTGCCATCGCAACACCGTGCTCAACCGGCTGCGCCGCTTCGAGCAGATAACCGGTCTTACGCTGACCCGCCCCCGCGATCTGGTGCAACTCACCCTCGCGCTCGACGCCCACCGCCTGCTCGGACCAGCCGCCGCGCTCGGCACCACCGACGACCGCAATCGCCCGACGACTGCCTGACGACGCACGGCTCCGCGGCGGCCGATGACCGCCGCCATGGCCGCCGCCGCCATGACCGTGGGCGGCACGACTGAATGTGCATCCGCACAGCCACCTGTGCGGAGCATTGGGAGCGGACAACAGCCCGAGCACAGCGCATGGACGGGCCGGGACGCGGGTGCTCTGGTGAGCCTCGCATCAGAGGTGACCCGCCCGCATCCGCGCCCGCCAGGAGACCGCCATGGCCCAACAGCACGCCCCTCTGCTTCATCATCGACCACGGCCGCATCGCCCGGGTGTGTCCTTCGCCGTGGTCAACGGACTGACGTTCAGCGTCCATCTGCTGCTCGCCTGCTCCGCCCCCGACTTGATGGCCACCCGCGTCTGGGGGAAAACCACCATCGGTGTGCTGGCCCTCCTCATCCAGGGTTTCCTGCTGATGTGGACCGCGGCGCGGTACGACCGCCGTGCGGACCAACGCGTCGTTCCGCAGGAGCAGGAGCTGGATTACTGATGAATCCGGAGATTCTGCTCGCCGCGCCCGGTGCCCTGGACAGGGACACGCGCGCCCTGGTCCTCGTGGGCTTTCTTACGTTCATCGTCCCCATCTTGTTCATCTGCGTCCTCAGCGGCCCAGAAAGGGACCGGGTCAACGACTTCTACACAGCAGGTCGCACGGTGGCGCCCTTGCGGGGGGCTCTCGTACTGGCCGGCGTCTACCTGTCCGCCGCCACGGTGCTCGGCACCACGGGAAGCGTCGCGGTCTTCGGCTACGACGGTCTGTTCATCGCCATGTGCACCTTCCTGTCCCTCGGCGTGCTCCTCCTGCTGGCCCGCCCCCTGCGCGAGCGCGCCGGCTACACCCTGGGCGACATATTCGCCCTGCGGGCTCCAGGACCCGCGGCAAGGATCGCGGCCGCCGTCGTGACTCTCTGCGCGTGCGTCCCCTATCTGGTCGTGCAGCTCTCCGGTGCGGGAGTGACCACCACGGCGCTGCTGGGACTGTCCGGTGCGGGCGCCGAACAGACAGCCGTCGTCATGATCGGCGCACTGGTCGTCTGCGCCACGGTGTTCGGCGGCATGCGCGGCACCATCGTGATTCAGGTGATCAAAACGGTGGTGCTGCTCTCCGCGGCCCTGGCTGTGACAGCTGTGCTGCTCCATCAGTTCCACTGGAGCGGCGACTCCCTGATCGACGCCGCTGGACAGGGCAGCGGCCGTCCCGCCGGCTATATGACTCCAGGCCTCCGGTTCGCCGGCAGCCCCGACCCCGAGAGCACACTCGACTTCGTCGGCCTGATGATCACGATCGTGCTGGGAGTGGCGTGCCTGCCACACGTGTCCATGCAACTCGGCACCGCTCCTGACGCGGCCGCCGCGCGCCGTACGGTGCGCCACACCATCGGCATCGTCGGCGCTTTCTGCCTCACCCTGGCTCTGATGGGCTTCGCGGCCGCCGCGCTGGTCGGCGCCCCTGCGATCATGGCCGCGGATCCGGGAGGCAACACCACCCTGCTGATGCTCACCGGCGAACTGGCGGGCGGCTCGTCCACCAACACGGGCGGTGCGTTCCTCGTCGTACTGGTCTCCTCCGCGGTGTTCCTCACCACGCTCGCGGTCGTAGCGAGCATCACCCTGGCGGCCGCGGCGGCGGTCGCCCACGACCTGTACACGCATGTCCTGCGCCGCGGGCGCACGACCGAAGGCCGAGAGGTGGCCGCCGCACGCTTGGCGTCCGCCGGGGTGGGAGTACTGAGTATCGGACTGGCGGTCTGGGTCCAGGGATGGAACGTCCTGTTCCTGTCTGCTCTCTCCCTGGCGGTGGCCGCCTCCTGCCTGCTTCCGGCACTGGTGTACTCCCTCTTCTGGAGCGGCTACACCCGTACCGGGCTGCTCTGGACGCTGTACGGAGGCCTGGGCTGCGCCGTCGGACTGCAGATCTCCGGCCCGGTCTTCTCCGGCTCCCCCTCGGCGCTCTTCCCGGACTGGCACCTCGACTGGTTTCCGCTCCAGACGGTCGTCCTCGTGTCGATGCCCGCGGCCTTTCTGCTCGGCTGGCTGGTCAGCGTGATGGGAAACCAGCGGGTGCCGGAGGTCGCGGAGCATGCCAGGGCATGAACCGGCGCACTCGGCTACAGCTGCCGACCCGCCACAGGGCCGCCCCGAGTTCAGCCGGCCGTCACCGACTGCGTCTGTGCCGACTGCGTCTGTGGCACATCGACGAGAGTGGCCGGCAGGGCGATGTACGCGGTGACGCCCGCGGCCCCGTCCTGCCCCTGGGTGGGGCGCAGTTCGACCTGGGCGCCGAGCCGGGCCGCCAGTGTCCCGACGACGTAGTGGCCGAGGTAGCGGGTGGGGGCGATCAGGAACGTCTCCCGGCCCGCGAGACGGGCGTTGGAGCGGGCCATTTCCTCCGCGGTCATGCCGGAACCCCGATCGACGACCGCGAGGCAGTAATCGCCGCCGTCGCGCCAGCCGTAGATCTCGACCGGGTACGAGGGAGGTGAGAAGACCAGGGCGTTCTCTATGAGTTCGGCGAGCAGATGGGAGAGCTCGGCGACGGCCCGGCCGCTGATCCGGCCGTCCTGTACGTCGGCCACAGCGACGCGCTGGTACTGCTCGACCTCGGCGATCGCCGACTGCACCACCTCGGCCGCCGTCACCAGGCCGGACCAGGTGCGTTGCGGCAGCTCCTCCCCCGCGAGCACGAGCAGCGACTCGGCATTGCGGCGCATACGGGTGGCCAGGTGGTCGAGTTCGAAGAGCTCACCAAGCGCGTCCGGGTCGATTTCCTGGCGCTCCAGGACGGTGATCAGGCCGAGCTGGCGCGAGAGCAGTGCCTGATTGCGGCGGCCGAGGCTGGCGAGCGACTCGGAGGTGTTGCGGCGGAGCACAGCCTGCTCGGTCGCAAGGCCGATCGCAGTGTGCTCGACGTTGTGCAAGGCGGTGGCGAGCCGGGTGAACTCGCGGGCGCTGTCGGGGACCCGGCGGGACGGTTCGGGGACGAGTTCGTCGCCCGCCTCGGCATTCTGTATACGGGCGACAGCGGCGGGCAGCCCGGTACGTGCCACCGAGTCGGCCTGATCGGCGAGTGCGACGAGCGGCCGGGTGATCGAGCGGGCGGAGAGCACGGCGAGTGCGGTGGCAACCGCGAGGATCAGCACACCGAGGCCGATGAAGCCGCCCAACTGCCTGGTGGCGTCGTCCCCGATGCGGACCGCGCGAACCCGTACGTCGGCGCCGATCTGCCCCTGAACGCGGTGGAGTTGGTCGACGAGAACGGTCATCGACGACCACCAACGGCCGGGGTCCACGGCGAGCCGTCTGCCGTCGGCCCCGCTCTCCGCCCGCTTCTCGTAGCCGGTGGCGCGCCGGGCGTCGCTGGTGCCGAAGGCGGCGGCGAGTGCGGACTGCTGGGCGGAGGTGGCAAGTTCGGCGTACTGACGCAGGAAGGCCAGCCGGTCCGCCCGTACCTCGGTGAAGTCGAGGAACTCGCTCCCCTTGAAACGCCCGGCGGCAAAGACCCCGTTGAGGGAGCCGCGCTCCAGGGCGACCGCCTCGGTGGCCCTGGCGAGGGCCTGCAGGGCGCCCATCGCGTCGGCGAGGGCGCGGTCACCACGAACGGCTCCCGCCGCCGCGGCGCCGATCAGGCCGTCGATCGATTCGGTGTAGGCGGCCAGGGTCGGCGCGCGCTGGGCAGCGCCGTCGTCGACCGTCCGGCGCACGTCGGCCAATGCCGCGACCGCGGAGAGCGCATCCCGTAAGTCGTCGGCGGTGTCCGCTCCCGCGCCGCCCGCCGTGAGCAGGGCGTCGAATCCGGTACGGGCGGTGTCGGTGCGGGCACGCTGGACGTCGACGTCGTCGCGGTACTGCTTGGCGCCGCCCACCAGCCCATTGGTGAGGCCACGTTCGCGCTGCAGCTCGCGCACCAGGTCCTGGGCTTTGAGGACAAGCTCGACCCGCCCGGCGGTCTCGCGCGCCGCGGACCAGTCGGCCGCCCGGTCGACGACACCGAGGCCGGTCACGATCAGCAGCAGACAGGTGGGGACGGCGAGCACGATGGCCACACGGCCGCGAATCGTGCCCCAACCGGGCAGCGCGGGAAGTGCGGGCCGTGCGGGCTGTCGAGGCAGAGTGCGTCGTCGCTTGGGCATCACGTCCGACGACGATACGAACCGGCGTGACCGGTGCGGTTTCCCAGCGGTAAGGGGATGGTTGCTCTCAGCTCACAGGAACCCGGGCCGCACCGCGCGCCATACGCCACCTTCCTGTAACTCGGCACCGGGCGACGGGAGTTGTGGGCGCAGAGGCTGGGCCACACCGCCGGCCCGGGGCCTCGGCGCGGGCTCCTCGGCCACGTTCGCGGCCACTCAGTCGAGACAGAACTCGTTGCCCTCGACGTCCTGCATCAAGAGGCACGACTCGTTGACGCCATCGGCACGCAGTAGTCGCACGCGTACCGCGCCGAGCGCGAGCAGTCGTGCGCACTCGGCCTCAAGTGCGGCGAGGCGCTCTTCACCCACGAGCCCGGTGCCGACCCGCACGTCAAGATGCAGCCGATTCTTGACGACCTTGCCTTCGGGAACGCGCTGGAAGAACAGTCGCGGGCCCACACCTGAGGGATCAATGCAGGCGAACGCTGAACCCTGACGCTCAGGCGGCAGCGAGCGATCGAAATCGTCCCACGTAGCAAACCCCTCCGGTGGCGGCGGTACGACGTACCCCAACACCTCGCACCAGAAACGAGCGACGCGCTCAGGTTCTGCGCAGTCGAAGGTGACTTGGATCTGCTTGATCGAGGCCATCGGTCCACCATAGCGGCGGGGTCTCTCGTCGTCTCCACGGGCCCGCCCCTGGCTAGGTTGTGACGCATGCGGCCAACCCGACGGTGGCTGCGTTCAACGACAAGATGCGCGATGC
Organism: Streptomyces sp. NPDC002870; assembly: GCF_042888505.1. Lineage (NCBI taxonomy): Bacteria > Bacillati > Actinomycetota > Actinomycetes > Kitasatosporales > Streptomycetaceae > Streptomyces > Streptomyces sp. NPDC002870. The sequence continues at coordinate 66,726 of NZ_JBIAPW010000034.1, read as the reverse complement.
CCTCGCCCCGCATGGACGATGGCTGGAGTAGGCGCTGCGCGCCCGGGCCGGGGCGCGATCAGCGGGCCTCGAGCTCGGCGATCAGCTTCTTCGTGGCGATGGTGCGGTAGCTCTCCTCCACCCAGTCGCAGAGCACCTCCGCCGACGGCGCACCCTTCTGGGCGAGGGGGATCTGCACCCAGCCCGCCTTCCCCAGCCCGTAGCCGGACGGCTCAGCGCCCGGGCAGGACAGGGCATGGGCGTGCATCGCCTCGTCCTTGAGTTTTACGCCGACACCCAGCGGATAGCTGCCGTCGGTCACTCCCAGAAAGACGAAGATCTTCTTGTTGACCTTGACGACGGTGTCGCCCCAGGGAAATTCCTCGCCGGCGCTGGGCAGTCCCAAGGCAAAGGACCGGACCTTCTCCCATTTCGCCAGCGCGTGCTTCGGTGGTGCCGCCATCCCGTCCTCCTGATTGCGCGGTCTGTCCCGTCCCACGCTACTGAACTGCGATTGCACATCGCGGCGGCTCAAGCGGCGCTCGGGCCCGGTCGGCTCGGCCGACCAGGTTGTTGTCACTGCCGTCCGCAGTTGGTTTCGGACGGGGTATTCAGCTGGACCCCGGTCCCGCCGATCCCGCAGTAGCCCGCCGGGTTCTTGGCCAAGTACTGCTGGTGGTACGCCCGCGCCGGATAGAACGGGTGGTGCTCGGCCGGGAGGATCTCCGTGGTGATCTCGCCGTATCCCGAGGCGGACAGGGCCTGCTGGTAGCGCGTCCGGGTCTGCTCGGCCGCTGCGCGCTGGGCGGGGGAGTGGGTGAAGAGGATCGACCTGACGTGGGTGCCGACGTCATTGCCCTGGCGGAAGCCCTGGGTGGGGTCGTGCGACTCCCAGAAGAGCCGGAGCAGCCGCTCGTACGTGATCTCCGCGGGGTTGAAGACCACCCGCACCGTCTCCGCGTGCCCCGTCAGCCCGGTGCGTATCTCGTCGTCCACCGGGTGGGGCGTGTAGCCCCCCTGAAAGCCGGTCAGGGTGGTCCAGACGCCCGCCGGAAGCTGCCAGAACCGGCGCTCGGCACCCCAGAAGCAGCCAAGGGCGAAGTCGGCGACCTCGAAGCCCTCGGGGTAGGGGCTCCGCAACGCCGTCCCGAGCACGGTGTGCTTCTCGGGAACCTCGTACGCGAGCGCGGACCGGCCCGGCGGGGCCTCCTCGGGTGTGGGCAGATGCAGATCACGACTCCGTGCGAACGACATGGCGGCCTCCTCATTCTCTGTGGGCTTCTCTGGGGGCGCTGAGGTCGGCGCTTCGGGCGTCGAGCCGTCCCTTGATGTAGGCGGCCAATTCGGCGCGCGCCGCCTCTACTTGTCCGAGCGCCTGTTCTGCTTCGGCGTTCCGCTCCGCAGTGACCGGAACGCCGTTCTTGACGCACTCCGCCACGGTGAAGGCAGCGTGACTCAAGGTGTGGCCCAGATCGGTGACATCGACTCTGTCGTCCACAGGTGTGCCCCTTCCGAGGGCGTCGAGCATGCTGCCCCGGGCCAGGAGGAAATGGGCGGATGCCGCGTGGGCAAACCAGATTCCGTCCAGGAGAGCTTCGTCGAACGCGGAGTTCAGCGCCGAGTGGGCGGTGGCCAGGTTGCCTTCGAATGCTCCAGGGTCGACCGCGCGACCTGATTTCAGTTCGAGAAAGGTCTGCAGCAGAAGCTCTTGGTAGCTCCTCGTGGTTGCCCTCAGATTGATCAGTCTTTGAGCCAGCCCCTCGCGACTGCGCCGCTCTTCTCGGTCCAACTCCAGCTGCGCCTGGCCCTGTTCGCGCTGCTCAAGCCGTGCCTCTTGCAGGCGGCGCTCGTGTGCCTGCTGCCGGTGCAGGAGCATCGGCCCGAACACTGCGGCGCCCGCACCCAGGGCCGCTCCGGCAATCGCCCCGGCCAGCCCATAGAGGGCAGCTTGATCCGCCATGGCCCAAGCATGGCCTGCCGTCCGGCCACGTGCCACAACTCCGCGTGCAGGGACGGGCATTGACACCCGAGGCCAGGCTGCGACCAGCAGTGCGAGCGGCGCCCGGCCCGGAGGACGGGGCGGTCACTCGTCCTGTGCTGCCATGCGACCCGTTGGATCAGGCGCGCAGACCAATGAGCCCGTCATACGCGGCCGTGACGATCTCCAGTCCCCGATTGTCGTCCGCGGGTTCGCGCATCTGATGTGTCACGTACGCCACTGCCATACGGGCGTCAGGATCGATCATGACCAGTGAGCCGCCCCAACCGCCCCACCCGTAGGTGTTGCCGAAGAGTCCGTAGCCCAGACCCCAGCGCATCGGCATGCCCAGGACGCGGTCATCGCCGTGGAACTGCTCCTCCCGGGCACGGTCACAACCCGCCTGCGACAGCAGCCGCGCCCCCCGCACCGATCCTCCGCAGGCCATCACGGACTGCACGAGGGCGACCGAGCGGGCGTTGCCGAGCCCGCTCGCCGCAGGGATTTGCGCACGGCGCCAGGCCACGCTGTTCCCGTCGTGGACCCGTATCGGGGTCCCGGCGGCGGGAGTCGCGCCATCGGCGGCGGCACTCGCGGCGTAGCCGTCGTCCCGGGACTGTGGCGGGATCGTGAGCGCCACCCGGTGGTCGTGCTCGGCGGGCAGGCCGATGTGGAAGTCCGCGCCCAGCGGGCCGGCAACCTCGTCGGCGAAGAACGCGCCCAGAGTCCGGCCGGTGATGCGGCGTACGACCTCGCCCACGAGGAATCCCTGGGTGAGCGAGTGGTATCCGGCCTCGCTGCCCGGCTCCCATTGCGGAGCCTGCGCGGCCAGTCGTGCCGTGGCGGACGTCCAGTCGTACAGCTCCGCCACCGGCCCGTCCCAGTCGGGCAGGCCAGCCGTGTGCGCGAGCAGATGGCGTACCAGCACCTTCTCTTTGCCCGCCGCGGCGAACTCCGGCCAGTACCGGGCGACCGGCGCGGCCAGGTCGAGTTTGCCACGGTCGGCGAGAACCAGGGCGCACAGCGCGGTCATCGTCTTGGTGACGGACCAGACGTTGACGATCGTGTCGCGCTGCCACGGGACCGTACGGTCGGCGTCGGTGAATCCGCCCCAGACGTCCACCACCGGCCGGCCGTCCACGAAGACGGCCACCGAGCCACCGGCGTCCCCCTCGTCCAGCAATGCCGCCAGCGCGCTGGGCACGGCAGTGAACAGATCATCGTATGAGCCCTGAACGTCCGCCATGCGGAGAATCTAGCCAGCTTGGGGTGACGCGACGCAACTGAATTCCCGGCCCGCTGGCGGCGATTATCCCTCAGTGGCTTCCGGCGCAGGGGCGATGCCGGTCGGGCAGGAAGCCCCCAGTTCGTCTCGAACGGGGTACTTAGCTTGACCCCCGTCCCGGCGAGCCTGTGCTGCCATGTGACCCAACCCAATTACGACGGTCGGTTGTTCGGCGAGCTTGTGCGTTCACGGACGTAGGTGGGCCAGCAGTTCGTCTGCGGCAGGGTAGGGACGCTCCTGTGGCAGTAGCCGGGCCGCGGAGTCGAGGTCGCCGCTGCTCACGAGAGTGCGGATCTCACGGGCGAGTGGGGTCACATCGACGATGCCGACCGTCCATTCGTCCGCGTAGCGTCGTACGGCTTCACCGGCGAGGCCGAGTTGCAGGGAGCGGTACGGCAAGGCGTGCAGATGCAGGTATCGCGCTCGGGATCCCACTGGATGCGAGTGGGCGCGCGCTTCAGCTGACGCTGCCAGGTGGCGCGGTCGGGGGTCCACCAGCGGATGCCGTCGGGGTGCAGTTTCTGACGTGTGTCGTGCGTCGGGTGGCTGGCGGGCCCGGTCGGCGTGTTCGACCAGTCCATGGTCACCACCAACACGTCCCTGCCCGCGAACAGCTCGTCGAGAACCGTGTTGTACCGGTTCAGCACGATCGCGTACTCGTCCTCGGACTCCGGGTAGCGCTTCGATTCGGGGAGGCTGTGGAAGCGTACCCACCGGTCGCAGTACGTACTGCGGAACGTGTGGGCGATGAGCGGACCCGACGGCCGCCGTTCCTGCCACAGCCCCGCCAACAGCTCGGGGGTGAAGTCGGAGCTCATCCATGAGCCTTTGCGACGCCGATCGAGCAGGAGACGCCGGTGCCGCCGAGCCTGTAGGCCGTGTGACCCGTTTGTGCCTCGTTGCTCAGAGGCACAGGGTCGCAGTGCGAGTCGGAGTCTTCCCACGCCATAGGACCTCGGCTTGGCGAAGTCCTTTCCGCGGCCGGCCTTCGATGCCGGAGGCCCTCGTCACAGCGGCAGATCGTCGGGCCGGGCCCAGAATGCCTTGTGCCGTCTCAAGGGCCGTGCGGTATGGAAGTCGCGCCGGTCGAGGGGGAGTGTCGCGTTCATTGGCCTTCCGCCAGGCGCTGGAGTGTCCACCAACGCGATGCTTCGTCGTCGGGGATGTCCGGGGAGGCTGAGTGGAACGACAGCCCGCACCGTGGCCGCTGCCCTGGGATCGGGCCAACTGGCCCGGTTCTGGCCGCTGCCAGCCGAGTTGTCCGCGAACTCCCCCGAGATTGTCCGTGATCGGTAACGGACGCATCCCGTGGCCGCCGCCCCTCGTCCTGCCAGGTGGTCGCAAAGTGACCGGGGATCGGCGAGGAACTGGGCGAAAGCGGGGGCGACATGGCACGGCACGGTGGCGGGCGGGGCTGGTACGGCCATCTGGTCGGGGCGGCGCTCGGGGTGACGGTGCTCGCCACCGGTGCCTCGGTGTGGACGGCGCAGGCCGGTGCCGTGGGCGGCTCGTCGCCAAAGGCAGCCGCGTCGGCGACTCCGGGCAGTGACGTCAAGCAGGTCGCGGTGACCATCGCGCACGCCTCGGACAAGGGGACGCGCGGCGTCAACATCACCATCGACGACGGCCCCGACCCTGTGTGGACCCCTCAAGTGCTGGACGTGCTGCGGGAGTACGGGGTGAAGGCCACGTTCTGCATGGTGGGGAGGCAGGCGCAGGCCCACCCGGACCTCGTGAAGAAGGTGGTCGCGGCCGGGCACCGGCTATGCAACCACTCGGTGTCGCACGACACCACCATGGACAAGAAGTCCCAGGCCTACCAGTCGCAGCAGATACACGACGCCGAACGCTTGATCACCGAGGCGTCCGGAGGTGTACGGCCGATGTACTACCGGGCGCCCGGCGGGGCCTTCACCCCTCACAGCCGTAAGCTCGCCGCTTCCCGGGGGATGCGCCCGCTGGGCTGGAACGTGGACACCAAGGACTTCGAACAACCGGGCACGGACGCTATCGTCGCCACCGTCGAGCGGGAGCTGCCCAATGGGCCGACGCTCCTCTTCCACGACGCGGGCGGCGACCGTTCCCAGACCGTCGAGGCCCTGCGCCGGATCCTCCCCTGGCTCAAGGAGCAGGGCTACTCCTGCGGCTTCCCGGTGCGTTGAGCGGCCCTGGTCGGTCCCGGCGTTCGAGGTCCCGGCCTGCCGCGAGCGCCACCCGCAGCCCCTCTCGCAGTTCGGCCAGTCGGCAGGCTGCGTCCAGGCGGGCCAGCCGCCGACCTTCGTCCCGATGATGTCGGAGTCGGATGGCCACCTGGAGCCGCCCGTCGGCAACCGGAGACGAGGTTCCCAGGTCTCCCACATGTCCTTGGGCAGATCAAGCCACCTCGGACAGTCCTCCGCGGTAATCGGGGACAACGTGGACGGTTCCGGCATGTGCTCCTCGTCGTACTCGCCCTCGCTCACCCCGGGGATCCAGTCAGGGGGCAGAGCAGTGATGCGTGAACGCGAGATCATCCTCAACGAGCTTGCTCAAGGCTCCGTCCGATGCCAGAGGGCATCGCGTGGTCGAAAAACTCGCGGAGGAGGAGCAGCATCTGACGCTGCATGAACTGTCACTGTTCTGTGGTCAGGCGCGTACCACAAAGGAAGACGCGGCAGAGGGTATTGCGCGTTCAGGGATACGGCCCACTCACACACCTGCCGTGATGGCCAGCCTGGGACGCTTCCACATGTCCCAACTGCCTATGTATGAGCTCAGCAAGGCGTTCCGGCTACTGGTCACTCTGCTCGGCATCGCCGATGCTCGGATACGCGAGCGCTATTGCGCTGATGGGTGCAGTCATGAGTGGCATCAGCTGGTGGCCGACCGAGATGCGGGAGCACCCGATACGTGATCCGCGCGAGTGCCGTGGTCTCGGTCAGGCGACAGCCCAGTTGCCAATGCGCTGCTGTTCATTGGACCTGTGGCGTATTGCATACCCAAGAGCACCAGCTGTGGACGGTTACAGGTAGCCCGGAGACGGTTGGTCGACTCTGCCGCCTTCGTGTGTCGTTGTGATGTAGTCCTCAGCACCACGGGGCAGAGCTGTCAGGCACTTTGGCGAGCATGCATTGACCAAAAGGGGAAGGACGTCCGTGGCTACTCGCAGGGAGATCCATGCCTGATGGAGATCGGTCTGTTTGATCTGCTGGCCGCAAACGCTGCATGAGCGGATTGTTGTCGCACCCCAAATATGGGGATCCAGATCTCCGCGATCGAGGCGGTCCGCCGAGCTGCTCCTCGGGCGCTGAAGCCGGGGGAAGGGTGCCCGCAACTTGTAGTTGCCGTAGAGCGCGCGGGTGCTGACGGTACTTCTGGTGAGCTTTGAGCATCTGTTGATCTCGTAAGGGAACCAGTGCAGCCGGTATGAGGTGTAGGGGGTGAACTCCTCCAGGCTGCTCATGGCACCGATCTCCGGGGGGATCCGGACGAGGTTGCTGCCGTAGAGGACAAGGTGCCTGACGGCGGTCAGCTTTGCGATGGTTGCGGGCAGAGTAATGATCTGCCGGCGTTCATCGGGGCTGAGTTCGGCGAGCGGGCGGAACTCCTCTCTGCCGTCAGCGGCCGCTTCCTCGATGAGCGCGAGCAGGCGCTGCCAGCCCAGGGCTGACGTGTCCTGACGTTCTGGGTGGAAGCCCACGCGCGCACGTGGATGTGGCTTGCGCTGGTCGAAGCACATGCACGTGTCCCGGTAGGAGCCGCGACTGCCGGTGGCCGGGGCCGATGTATCACCCCAGCGATTCACGAAACGTGCAGGTTCTTCCTGATCCACCATGGCGCGAACATTACAAAGGTTCTCCTGCCGCGGCACAGCGGACTGCTCTCGCTTGACCAGGGTGGGTGTTCTCGCTTGCGCTGTCGGCTGCTCAGCGGTCGACGAAGCGAGGCTGCGGCCATGAGGTGATTGGCTCGCTGGACGCCGAGTAGATCTCCAGGAGCGAGAGATAGCCGTCCTTCGTGAACACCATTACCCCGGCGTCCTCGGGCGAGATGTACCAGGCATCCGCAGCCGGATTGCCGTGCGTCGGAGCTGGCGGCACTGCGGCACGGTCCACCGCCAGGTCGGCCGTCACGCAGCCGCATCCACACCTGTCCGCCACCTGCGTATGCGGAATCTGAGTGCGCAGCGCGCTGCTCACCGGATCCGAGCCGGTCAGCAGCGCATTCAGCGTCGCCGTCGCCTGCTGTGAGAGGGGCTCAGCCATCTGCCTTTGCGACGCCGATCGGGCAAGAAACCCCAGTCCCGCCGATCCCGCAGTACCCGGCCGGGTTTTTGTCCAGGTACTGCTGGTGGTATCCCTCCGCGGGGTAGAACGGGCGGCCCTCCGCCGGGAGCAGTTCCGTCGTGATCGTGCCGTACCCGGAGCCCGTCAGGACCCCTTGGTACGCCTCCCGGGACGCCTCCGCGGACTTCGCCTGGGCGTCCGAGTGGGTGTAGATCGCCGAGCGGTACTGCGTGCCCACGTCATTGCCCTGGCGGAAGCCCTGCGTCGGGTTGTGGGACTCCCAGAACAGCTTCAGCAGCGACTCGTACGAGACGACGGACGGGTCGAAGACGACGCGGACCGCCTCCGTGTGGCCCGTCAGGCCCGAGCAGACCTCTTCGTACGCCGGGTTCGGGGTGTATCCGCCCTGGTAGCCGACCAGCGTCGTCCAGACGCCGTCCGTCTGCCAGAACTTGCGCTCCGCGCCCCAGAAACAGCCCAGACCGAAGTCTGCGACCTCAAGGCCCTCCGGGTACGGGCCCAGCAGTGGGTTGCCGAGGACCGTGTGGCGGTCGGGGACGGAGAACTCGGGGGTCGGGCGGCCGCGCAGGGCCTGGTCGGGGGTGGGGAGCTCGGGGGTGCGGCGGGACAGGAACATGCGGGTCTCCTCGACGTACGGTCGGCCTACATGACAACGTCCGGGGGCGGGCAAGGATTCCTGACCCCGCCGCCACTCCGCCCCGCGGCCCGCCGCCGCCCGCGCCCCGCGGCCCCGGCCCCGCCTCACTGCAGCAGCGTCGCCGGGCTCCCGCCATTCGCCTCGTACCCCGCCACCGCCAGGTTCCGGTACACCGTGTACTCCGCCGCCGGGTCGCCGCTGTGTGTCCACGGCAGCGCGCCGACGTGGCCGTCCACCCTCACCAGCTGGTTCATCGCCTCGGCCCACCTCTCCGACCGTACGAGGAAGAGGACCAGCAGATGCCGTACGTGCGCGAGCATCGGGTCGTCGGGGCGGGCGGAGTGCACCGCGAAGAGCGCGCCCTCCATCGCCTTCGTCACCACCGCGCTCTGGTAGAAGCCCTGCACCAGGTTGACGTCGGGGACGTGCTCGTACACCGCGAACAGCGGCAGCGCGGCCAGCAGCGAGCCCTGCGGGGCGCGGGCCGCGGCCGTCGTCGCGAAGTGGTCGGCCTCCTCGCGGGAGCCGTGCCACTTCTCGCACCAGTAGTGCAGCGCGGCCAGATGTGCGCCCATGTGCTCGGGCGCGCGGTCGATGACCTTCGCCCACACCTGGTCGAACTGCTCGGCGGGGTAGCCGAGTCCGCGCGCGACGGCGAGTTCGATGATGTACGGGACTGGGTCGCCGGGCGCGAGCAGAGCCGCCTCCTCGCAGACCGTACGGGCCTCCTCCAGGATGATCCGGAAGTCGTCCGTCCCCGCGGTCGAGGACCGCCAGGCCTGCTGCACCAGGAACTCCGCGTGCACCTGCGCGCCGCCCGCGTCCTTCGGGGACTCCGAGCGCCAGGCGCGCAGCCATGCCCCGCCGACGCCCGGCCGCTGCTGGAGCTCCAGCGACGCCGCTCCGGCGAAGGCCTGCACGCGCTGCCAGCGCACCTCGCCGTCCTTCGGGGTGCCGGCCAGCAGCTGCGACGCGGCCCGCCAGTCCTGGGTCTGCAGCACGACGTCCAGTACGTCGAGGAGGTCCTGGTCAGGTCCCGGCAGCCGGATGTCCAGCTCCTCCTGGCGCATGAATCCGTACGTGTCCGGGTCGGCGGCGTCGGGCGAGCCCGGGGCGACCTGGCGGATGCCGTGGCGGCGGCGCAGCACGAAAGGACCGATGACCGCGGCCAGCATGCCCATCGCGATCAGGAACCAGAGAATCTCCATGGCCCCATTGTCTCCAAGACCGCACAGTCCAGGACAGCGGCCGGCGCGGCACACGCACCAGGGCCCGGCCGCGATGCCCTGGACAGCGGCCGGCGCGGGCCGCGTCCCGGGTCCGACCGCACAGTCCCGGACAGCTGCCGGACCGGGCCGCGCCCCCGAAGCCGACCCGGACTACGCTCGGGGCTCATGAGCGACCAGCACAGCTTGCACAGCTTCGAGACCATCGCGATCCACGCGGGCAACACTGCGGACCCGCTGACCGGCGCGGTCGTCCCGCCCATTTATCAGGTGTCCACCTACAAGCAGGACGGCGTGGGCGGACTGCGCGGCGGCTACGAGTACAGCCGCAGCGCCAACCCCACCCGGACCGCCCTCGAGGAGAACCTCGCGGCGCTGGAGGGCGGCCGGCGCGGGCTCGCCTTCGCTTCCGGGCTCGCGGCGGAGGACTGCCTGCTGCGTACGCTGCTGGAGCCGGGCGACCATGTGGTGATCCCGAACGACGCCTACGGCGGCACCTTCCGGCTCTTCGCGAAGGTCGTCTCCCGGTGGGGCGTCGAGTGGTCGGTGGCGAACACCTCCGACCCGGCCGCGGTGCGTGCGGCCCTCACCCCCAAGACGAAGGTCATCTGGGTCGAGACCCCGTCCAACCCGCTCCTGGGCATCACCGACATCGCGGCGGTCGCGGAGATCGCGCGGGGCGTGGGCGCGCGGCTCGTCGTGGACAACACCTTCGCCAGCCCCTATCTGCAGCAGCCGATCGCGCTCGGCGCGGACATCGTCGTGCACTCGCTGACCAAGTACATGGGCGGGCACTCCGACGTCGTCGGCGGTGCGCTGATCGCTGCGGACGCGGCGGTGGGGGAGGAACTGGCGTACCACCAGAACGCGATGGGCGCCGTGGCGGGCCCCTTCGACGCGTGGCTGGTGCTGCGCGGCATCAAGACGCTGCCCGTGCGGATGGACCGGCACAGTGCGAACGCCGCCCGGGTCGCCGAGATGCTCACCCGTCACCCCAAGGTCACACAGGTCCTCTACCCGGGTCTTGCGGAGCACCCGGGCCACGAGACCGCGGCGAAGCAGATGAAGGCCTTCGGCGGGATGGTCTCCTTCCGGGTCGAAGGCGGCGAGGAGGCGGCGGTCGAGGTCTGCAACCGCGCCAAGCTCTTCACGCTGGGCGAGTCCCTGGGCGGTGTCGAGTCGCTGATCGAGCACCCGGGACGGATGACGCACGCCTCGGTGGCCGGCTCAGCCCTGGAGGTTCCGGCGGACCTGGTGCGTCTGTCGGTGGGCATCGAGGCGGGCGACGATCTGCTGGCGGACCTGCAGCAGGCGCTCGGCTGAACCACGCGGACCGGAGGCCTACGCCCGGCCCGGCCGGCGTTCTACGCCCGTACGGAACGCCCTACGCCCGTACGAAATGCCCCACGCCCGTACGGCAAAGGCCCGGTCAGGCGTGGACCTTCTCGTCCTCGAGCATCTCCCGGATCTGCGAACGCAGTTCCAGGCTGTCCGTGTGTCCGTGGACGGAGACCGCGTGTTCACTGGCGGCCCGGACGACTTCCTCTTCCTCGCCGGAGATGGTGAGAGTGCAGTTCATCTCGCTCGGGAATTTGCGGCAGTCGGCAACTTTTCTGGTCATGACGACCTCCTCGGCTCGATCTGTGCGCCGCTTCATCCAGCATAGATCCGGACAAGGGGGGCGTTACCAGCCCTCCAACGGAGGGGTTGTCTTCGCCGGTGGCGTCATCCATGGCTCCGCCGTCGCCGCCCAGATCGCGAACGCGATCGCCGCGGCCACGACCAGCAGCCATGCGGCGCGGCGGACCGCCCGGTGGCGGCGCAGCAGCCTGGTCCCGTGTTCCGCCGCGCGGGCCGCCAGATCCGCCGGGACCGCGGGGTGGCGGGTCTCCAGCATTCGGCGGACTTCGTCCTCCTTGCGGTCCTGGCGGCTCATGTCACCGCCTGGGCCTGTGCGCGCGGCGGCGTCGGCGGGGCGCTGCGCATCGTCGCGATCGCGCGGGCGCAGATGGCGCGGACCCGTTCCACCGGGAGCCCGATCAGCGCCGCCGTCTGCTCCTCGGCGACCCCTTCGTACAGGCGCAGCACCAGGATGAGGCGTTCCTGCGGGGTGAGGCGGTCCAGTACGCCGCCGCGCACCCGGTGGTAGCGCCAGGCGCTGCGGGCGAAGCGGGCGGCGAGTTCCTGGCGGGTGCGGTCGTACGGGTCCTCGCCGCGCAGCCGGTCCCATTCCGCGTACGTATGGGCGAGGGCCGCGGTCAGCAGCTGCTGGGCGTGCGGGTTGGCACTGGGGGGCTCGGCGGTGAGCAGGGTCGCGGCGTGCAACAGCCGCCCGGCCGCGCCCGCGACGAACGCATCGAACTCACGGGCCCGGCGACGCCCTCGTACCGTCTGCCGCTCGCTCACCTCCTCATATAGAGGCAGGTACGCCACCGGGGTCAAGAGGTCGGCGGCGTCTCCGTGTCCACGGGCGGCAGCCCGGCCTGGCGGGCGGAGAGCGCGGTGTTGAAGCGGGTGAGCAGGGTGCAGAACGACTCCCGCTCCGTCTCCGTCCAGCCGTCCGTCACCTGTGCCATCAGTTCGCGCCGCGAGGAGCGGACTTCTTCGAGCCGGGCCTGGCCGCGGGGCGACAGCTGGAGCACGACGGCGCGGCCGTCCTCCGGGTGCGAGGTGCGCTTGACGAGGCCCGTGTCGACGAGCGGCGCGACCTGGCGGGTGACGGTCGACGAGTCGATGCCCATGCCCGCGGCGAGCGCCTTGACCCCCATGGGGCCTTCCTTGTCGAGCCGGTTGAGCAGCAGATATGCGGCACGGTCCATGGAGTTGCGGACCTGGCCGACCCCGCCGAGCCGGGTCTGTTCCGCGCGGCGTGCGAAGACGGCGACCTGGTGCTGGAGAGCATCGAGGAGGCCGGGATCGAGATGAGTCGTCATGTCCTGAGTGGTGGGCATGGCTAGGGGGCTCTCTCGTGCGGTGGTCGGTTGGTGGGGGACAGAGTACGCGGCAACGACCCGGTGCGTACCAGGGCTGCACAAACCAGTGGGGAAGCACGGGATCCGGGCGGCCGCCGGGCCCGTGAGCTGCGAGACTTGACGTCATGACCTTCAGCACGCCTGGCACCTTTCGCCCCGTCATCCTCGACGACATCCGGGGGGCGCAGAAGATGCTCGCGGGGGTCGCCAGGATGACCGCGATGGAGGGCAGCAGGCATCTGTCGCAGCTGGTGGGCGCGCCCGTCCACCTCAAGTGCGAGAACCTGCAGCGCACCGGTTCGTTCAAGCTGCGCGGCGCGTACGTACGGATCGCCGGGCTCTCCCAGGAGGCGCGGGCCGCAGGCGTCGTCGCGGCGTCCGCGGGCAATCACGCGCAGGGGGTCGCGCTGGCGTCGTCGCTGCTCGGGGTGCGTTCCACGGTGTTCATGCCGATGGGAGCGCCGCTGCCGAAGGTCGCGGCGACGATGGAGTACGGCGCCGATGTACGGCTCCAGGGCCATGTCATAGAGGAGACGATGGCCGCCGCGCAGGAGTACGCGCACGAGACGGGCGCGGTCTTCATCCACCCCTTCGACCACCCCGACATCATCGCCGGGCAGGGAACGGTCGGCCTGGAGATCCTCGAGCAGTGCCCGGAGGTGCGGACGATCGTCGTCGGCATCGGCGGCGGCGGGCTCGCGGCCGGCATCGCGGTGGCGGTGAAGACGCTGCGTCCGGATGTGAAGCTGATCGGCGTGCAGGCGGAGGGCGCGGCCGCGTATCCGCCTTCGCTCACCGCGGGGCACCCGGTGTCGATCGACCATCCGTCGACGATGGCGGACGGCATCAAGGTGGGCCGCCCCGGGGACGTTCCGTTCAAAATCATTGGCGATCTTGTCGACGATGTCCGTACGGTCTCCGAGGACGCGCTCTCCAGCGCGCTGCTGCTCTGCCTGGAGCGGGCGAAGCTCGTGGTCGAGCCCGCCGGGGCCAGTCCGGTGGCGGCGCTGCTGAGCGAGCCGCGGGCGTTCGAAGGGCCGGTTGTCGCTCTGCTGTCGGGCGGCAATGTGGACCCGCTGCTGATGCAGCGCATCCTGCGGCACGGCATGGCGGCGGCGGGGCGGTATCTCTCGCTGCGGCTGCGCCTGACGGACCGGCCAGGGGCCCTTGCCGCACTTCTCGGCTCGTTGTCAGTGGTCGACGCTAACGTCCTTGATGTGAGTCATGTGCGGACCGATCCGCGGCTCGGGCTCACGGAGGCGGAGGTGGAGTTGCACCTGGAGACGAAGGGCCCGGAGCACTGCGAGGAGGTCGCGGCGGCGCTGCGCGAGGCGGGTTACACCGTCATGGTCTGAGCCGCCGGCCAAAGCAACCTGCACCAGTCGCGACGCTCTTGAGCGCCGCGACCCCTACATCGCAACCCTCTTGAGTATCGCGATGTATCGCGTTAACTTATGGCCTCTGCTATGTTCCCGCCGAGCCGCGGGCCCGCATGCATGTCCGAGCTTTTCGCAACCACGCGACCACAACCGCCACCTTGGGAGACCCCATATGCCAGGCGCCATTTACGCCGAAGGTCTGGTGAAGACCTTCGGCGACGTAAGGGCTCTGGACGGCGTCGATCTCGACGTCCCCGAAGGCACGGTTCTGGGACTTCTCGGCCCGAACGGCGCCGGCAAGACCACCACCGTGCGCGTACTGACCACGCTGCTGCAGCCCGACAGCGGCAAGGCAGTCGTCGCCGGAATCGACGTCCTCAAGCATCCGAACGAAGTCCGCCGCTCCATCGGCCTCTCCGGCCAGTTCGCCGCGGTCGACGAGTATCTGACCGGCCGCGAGAACCTCCAAATGGTCGGCCGGCTCTACCAGATGAGCGCGCGGGACGCGAAGCGGCGGGCGGGCGAGCTGCTCGATCGCTTCAACCTCGCCGACGCCGCCGACCGCCCCGCCAAGACGTACTCCGGCGGTATGCGCCGCCGCCTCGACCTCGCCGCGGCGCTGGTCGTATCGCCGCCGGTGATGTTCATGGACGAGCCGACCACCGGCCTCGACCCGCGCAACCGGCAACAGCTGTGGGAGGTCATCCAGGAGCTGGTCAGCGTCGGTACGACACTGCTGCTCACCACCCAGTACCTCGAAGAGGCCGACCACCTGGCCCACGACATCTGCGTCGTCGACCACGGCAAGGTCATCGCCCGCGGCACCTCCGACCAGCTCAAGGCGCGTACCGGCGGCGAGCGCGTCGAGGTGGTCGTGCACGAGAGCGAGCAGATCAGCCCCGCACGCGAAGTGCTCCTGCGCTTCGGCAAGGGCGACGTCGCGATAGCCGAGCACACCCGCAAGCTCACCGTTCCCGTCACCGGCGGCGCCAAGCTGCTCGCCGAGGTGATCCGCGAGCTGGACGTCCGAGGCGTCGAGATCGACGACATCGGCCTGCGCCGCCCCACCCTCGACGATGTCTTCATCTCGCTGACCGGCCACGCCGCCGAGACCGGGGCCGAGGAGAACGGCGCACCGGAGGATGCCAGGGGCGCCCAGGGAGAGAAAGCCGAGAAGTCCCGGAAGGAGTCCGCGAAGTGACCGCGACAACCGCCACAACGGACGCCGTGCAGGCAGCGGCACCACCCAGACCCCGCGGCGGCATAGTGCAGTCGGTCAACGACTCGCTCGTCATCGCCAAGCGCAATCTCATCCGGATGACCAGGATCCCGGAGATGATCATCTTCGGGATGATCCAGCCCGTCATGTTCGTAGTGCTGTTCAGCTACGTCTTCGGCGGCTCCATGCAGATCGGTTCGTCCACCGCCCCGTCCGTCTACCGCGAATTCCTGATGGCCGGCATCTTCGCCCAGACCGTCACCTTCGCCACCGCGGGCGCCGGCGCGGGCATCGCCGACGATATGCACAAGGGCCTCATAGACCGGTTCCGGTCGCTGCCGATGGCCCGTGGAGCGGTCCTCACCGGTCGTACGCTCGCGGACCTCGTACAGACCGCGCTGACCGTCGTGGTCCTCACGATCGTCGCCCTCCTCGTCGGCTGGCGGATCCACGAGGGCCTGCCCAAGGCGCTCGGGGCCTTCGCCCTGCTGCTTCTGCTGGGGTACGCCTTCTCGTGGATCGGCGCACTGATCGGACTCTCGGTGCGGACGCCAGAGGCGGCCACCTCCGGCGGTCTGATCTGGCTGTTCCCGGTGACGTTCATCTCGAACGCGTTCGTGGACTCCAGCAAAATGGCCGGCTGGCTGCAGCCGATCGCCGAGTGGAACCCGTTCAGCGCCACGGTCCAGGCCTGCCGCCTGCTCTTCGGTAACCCGGGCGTCTCGCCGTCCGACGCCTGGCCGATGGAGCACCCGGTGCTGGCCTCGATCCTGTGGTCGGTCCTGATCATCGCGGTGTTCCGGACGCTGGCGGTGCGCAAGTACCGCTCGGCGACCGTCTGATCCGCAGCACGCACAGCACGCAGCACGCAGCACGCAGCACGCACAGCGAAGGGGCCGGACCGCGTCAAGCGGTCCTGCCCCTTCGCTCTGTCCGGTCTCAGCCGGTGTACGGCTTGGCCTCGAGGATCTTCACCGAAGCCTTCTTGCCGTTGGGCAGCTCGTACTCCGCGTCCTGGCCGATCTTCTTGCCGTTCACGCCCGAGCCCAGCGGGGACTGCGGTGAGTACGTCTCGATGTCGTCGCTCGCGTACTCGCGGGAGGCGAGCAGGAAGGTCGTCGTGTCGTCCTCGTCGCCGTCGAAAGCGATGGTCACGACCATGCCGGGGGCCACCACACCGGTCGCCGCCGGGGCCTCGCCGACCTTGGCGTTCTCCAGGAGCTGGGTCAGCTGGCGCACACGGAGCTCCTGCTTGCCCTGCTCCTCCTTGGCCGCGTGGTACCCGCCGTTCTCGCGCAGGTCGCCCTCCTCACGCGCTGCCGCGATCTTGGTGGCGATCTCGGTGCGCGCGGGACCAGACAGGTACTCCAGCTCGGCCTTCAGCTGGCTGTACGCCTCCTGGGTGAGCCAGGTGACGTTCTCGCTGGTCTGGGTCACAGGTGCTCCTCGTAGGTACTGGGAATACAAAGCATCGCCCTACCCAGAAGGATGTGCCTTCATGGATGGGCGAAACCACGAGCCTAACAATTTCATGGCGAAAGGGGGAGGACGAAAGCCATCAAGATTACATCAGTGCAGGTCAGAGCCGATGCGGCTATGGCGGCGCGCCGTCAGCGTGCGGTGCACTGCTCCAGCTCGGCGCTGGTCGCGCGCGCCGTGGTGCGCACCGTCACGACCTGGTCGATCCGCTTCTCTCCCGGCCGCTCCACGACGACGTCGATACGGCCCACCTCGCTGCCGTCCTCGGAGCGGGAGCGCAGCGTGCAGGTGCCGGTGGCGTCCGCGTCCTTGCGCACCTCGAGATGAGCCTGCACCTCGGTGTCGGAGACGACCTTGAATTTGATCACCTCGGCGCTGATCTTCTGCCCGGCGATGTAGTCGTAACCGAACCAGCCGACCACTGAGAGCAGCACCACACCGAGACCCGCGCCCACGACTTTGAGCGTGCGGTCGGCGCGCTCGTCCGCCGAGCGGCCATAACGGCCCTCCGGAAGCTGCTCGCGCACCGCGGTCATGAGGGATTCCTCTCCAGAACGGGCTGCCGGAATTTTCCGTCCCCCGATTCGGTCACTATAGAAGCCGCCCGCCCGTCACCCGACCGCCGCCCCACACGGACGGCCCTGCGGGACGGCACCGGTTGTTTCGCGACGAATCACTGAGGATCGAGTCTTGACTGAGCAGCTGCGACTGATGGCCGTTCACGCCCACCCCGACGACGAGTCGAGCAAGGGCGCGGCCACCATGGCCAAGTACGTGTCCGAGGGGGTGGACGTGCTGGTC
Organism: Streptomyces sp. NPDC002870; assembly: GCF_042888505.1. Classification (NCBI taxonomy): domain Bacteria; kingdom Bacillati; phylum Actinomycetota; class Actinomycetes; order Kitasatosporales; family Streptomycetaceae; genus Streptomyces; species Streptomyces sp. NPDC002870. The sequence goes on along the minus strand of NZ_JBIAPW010000034.1, from coordinate 49,485 downwards.
GTGACCTGCACGGGAGGCGAGCGCGGCTCCATCCTCAACCCGAAGCTCCAGGGCGACGCGTACATCGAGGAGAACATCCACGATGTGCGCAAGAAAGAGATGGACGAGGCGCGCGAGATCCTCGGCGTCGAGCAGGAGTGGCTCGGCTTCGTCGACTCCGGCCTGCCCGAGGGCGATCCGCTGCCGCCGCTGCCCGAGGGCTGCTTCGCGCTGGAAGACATCGAGGTGGCGTCCGGCCGACTGGTGAAGTCGATCCGCGCCTTCCGTCCGCAGGTCGTCACGACCTACGACGAGAACGGCGGCTACCCGCACCCCGACCACATCATGACCCACAAGATCTCGATGGTGGCCTTCGAAGGCGCGGGGGACGCCGAGAGGTTCCCGGAGTCCGAGTTCGGCCCCGTGTGGCAGCCGCAGAAGCTCTACTACAACCAGGGCTTCAACCGGCCGCGTACGGTCGCGCTGCACGAGGCGCTGCTGGAGCGCGGCATCGAGTCCCCGTACGGCGAGTGGCTGGAGCGCTGGAAGGAGTTCCAGCGCGCCGAGCGCACCCTGACCACGTACGTCCCGTGCGCGGACTTCTTCGAGATCCGTGACAAGGCGCTGATCGCGCACGCGACGCAGATCGACCCGGACGGCGGCTGGTTCCGCGTGCCGATGGAGATCCAGAAGAAGGTCTGGCCGACCGAGGAGTACGAGCTCGCCAAGTCTCTGGTCGATACCTCCCTCCCCGAGGACGACCTCTTCGCGGGCATCCGCGAGAATGCCTGATATGAGCGCAAGCGCAAACCTCGCACTGACGCACCTCGTACCCCTCGCCAAGGAGGTCGACGACAACAAGGTCACCCCAGGCGTCCTCGGCTTCATCGTCTTCGCGGCGCTGGCCGTGGGCGTGTGGCTGCTGATGAAGTCGATGAACCGCCACATGGGCAGGGTCGACTTCGAGGAAGCCCCGGACCCCAGAGCGGAGGCGGCTCCGAAGGACGGCAAGCGGAAGCCGGGCGCGGCGTCGGCGTAGCGCTTGTCCTCAATCGCCGGACGGGCTTGAAATCAAGCCCGTCCGGCGATTGAGGACGAAACGGCTGCCGGACGGCCCCGGCACTACGTCGCCGCGGGCACCGGGACGCCCATCACCTCGCGCGCATGGCGGTTCGGGACCATGCCCAGGTGCCAGGCCTGCCAGCCGTCCTCCAGGTGCACGCCCCGTTCCAGCATCACCGCCAGCGCCTCCGCGCAGTCCTCCAACTTGCCGTCGCGCGAAGCGTGCGTCGTCCCCATCAGCTGGGCCAGCTCCTCCTGGGCCACCACCGTGCCGACCTCGATGCCGCCCGGCGATGCGTACGGCAGCAGCGTGCAGCGCAGGAACCTGGCCCAGTCGGCGCCTCGGTCGTCCTGGTACGAGGCGAACAGGGCCGCCGCCTCGTCGCACAGCGCAAGCGCCTGCGCCGCGCGGTTGTTGCCCGCGTCGATCAACGCCAGCTCCAGGCAGGTCCAGGCCTCGCCGTGGGCGACGCCGATGCGGTGGAAGTCGGCGCGGGCGTCCACCAGGAGCTGGCGGGCGAAGCCCGAGTTGCGCAGGTTGCCGGTCTGAGCCGCCCGCTGGTCCCGGGTGACACGGCCCGAGTGGTGGCGGGCGCAGGCCAGGCCGTACACGTCGCGCATCCGGGAGAACATCGTGCGGGCCCGCTCCAGCTCCCGTACCGCCTGGTCGCCGTCGCCACGCTCCTCCAGCGCCTGGCCCAGGTAGTACAGCGTCCACGCCTCGCCGCGCGCGTCCTCGTTGTCGCGGTGGCGGGACAGCGCCTGCCCCAGCTGTTCCACCGCGGGAGCCGGGTCGCCGTCCACCAGCCTGGCCCTGCCCAGTTGCGTCAGCGCCCAGGCCTCACCCCGTTCGTCGCGGGTGCGGCCGTACAGATCGAGGGCCGCACGCAACTCCGAATCGGCACGCGGGACATCGCCCATCCGCAGGCACACCTGGCCCAGCTGGAAGTGCGTCCATGCCTCGCCGTGCAGCGACTCGCCCTCCCGGTGCAGGGTCAGCGCCGTCGCCAGCAGCGTCAGCGCCTCCGCGAGATTGGCCCGGTCGCGCTCCACCGCAGCCAGCGCGTGCAGCGACCACGCCCGGTCCTCGGCCTGCTCGTCCGAGGACTGAAGCTCGATCGCCTCATGCAGCTTCGCCGCGGCCTCGGTCAGATTGCCCTGGTGGTGCAGGGTGATGCCGAGAGAACAGAGCGCGAGCGCGGTGCCCGAGTCGTTGTGTGCCTCGCGGTAGAGGCCGACGACGGACGACAGGGTCGTACGGGCCTTGTCGAGCTCGCCGAGCTGCCGGGCCGCGATGCCGGTACGCCACCGGACAGAGCGTTCGAGCAGGCCCTGGTCCACCGCCTGCGACAGCTCACTGATCTCGCCCAGCCGGTACAGATCGCCGCGCAGCAGGCAGTAGTCGCACAGCGCGCCCAGCAGATTGAGCACCGCCTGCTGATTGACGCCCTCCGCGTGCCGCAGCGCCGAGGTGATGAAGCTCGACTCGTCGTCCAGCCAGCGCAGCGCCGCGTCCAGCGAGGCGAAACCGTGCGCACCGAACTGGCCCGCGCGCGTGGACATCTTGCCGTCCACCATGCGGATCACGGCACCGGCCAGGTCCGCGTAGTTCTGGATGAGCCGCTCCTGCGCGGCCGTACGCTCCGCGGCCTCCTCCTCGTCGAGGAGACGGGCCCGGGCGAAGGACCGTACGACGTCGTGCAGCCGGTAGCGGCTGGCCCGCACATGGTCGATCAGTCCCGCGCCGGCCAGGCCGGTGAGCAGCCGCTGCGACTCCTGCTCGTCCGTGGCAAGCAGCGCCGCCGCCGCGGCCGCGCCCAGCGATGCCCGCCCGGCCAGCGCGAGCCGGCGCAGCAGCCGCCGCGCCTGCTCGGGCTGGTCGGTGTAACGCAGCCACAGCGCCCGCTCGACCGGGCCCACCGGACCGTACGCGCCGAGATCGGCCGCCAGCTGATGCGCGGTCCGCGGGCCGAGCGAGGAGCCGGCGATACGCAGCGCGAGCGGCAGCCCGCCGCACAACTCCCGTACCTCGTCGGCCGACTGGGCGTCGTACGGACCCGACAGAGGCTCCTCGGCCGAGGCCCGCAACAGCTCCTCCGCGCCCGCCGCGTCCAGTGCGTCGACCGGCAGCTGGTGCACCCACGCCGGAATGTCCGCCGGCAGGTCGAGCCGCTCGCGCGCGGTCACCAGCACCAGGCTGTCCGAACGCTCCGGCACCAGGGTGCGCACCTGCGCCGCGTCGCTCGCGTCGTCCAGCACCACCGTCACGGGAAGCCCGGTCAGATGCTGGTGGTACAGCTCGCCCAGGCGCCGCACCTGCTGCTCGGCCGACGAACGCTCCCGGAACAGCAGCTGTTCGCGGGGTGCGCCCAGCCGGTTCAGCAGATGCAGCAGCGCATCACGCGTAGAGAGCGGCTGCTCGCTGTCGCCGCGCAGATCAACCACGCACGCGCCCCGGAACTGATCCTTGAGATGGTGCGAGGCCCGGACCGCGAGAGTCGTGCGCCCCGATCCCGGCGCGCCGTACAGCACCACGACCGTCGGCCTGGTCTCCGTCGACGCGCGGGCGGCGTGCACCCACTGAGAGATCTGCGTCATCGCATCCCGGCGGCCCGCGAACGGCCCCTCAGGCTCCGGCAGATGCCCGAAGGACTGCTCGAGCACCGACCGCCTGCGCGCCGCCGCGCTCCGGTCCGCGCCGCGCAGCTGCGGCGCCACGGTGGTCTTCTTCGCGGTACGGGTGGAGGAAGCCAGCATCCGCTGCTGGTCCAGGAACGGCCGGATGCCCCGCACCTCCAACGCCGTCAGCCACTGCAGCCGCAGCTGCTCGGTCCCGCCCGGCTGCCCCAGCGCCCCGGCTCTACGGTGCGCGGCGGGCCAGTGCGAGGCGGTCACCTTGGCGACGGTGGTCGCGGCCCCGGCGACGGCGACGACGGCCCCGGCGCCGAGCGCGGTACCCGTCGCCGTCCCCAGCGCGACGTCCGCGCCGATCGCAGCGGCCGCGGCAATAGCCGTGACCAGCACGGGAGTTGAGATGTTCTCTCGGCTGAACCGCGCCGACAGCGGCTGCTGCCCGGCCTCCGCCTCCACCAGCGCCTGCTCGTACGCGGCGTACTCCTCGGCCGCATTGGCCGCCATGCTGTCCAGGGCGGCGCGTGCGCGTGCCATCAGCACGCCCGAGTCCGACCGCCCGCCCGAACGCCGCATCTCTTCCTCTACGGCGCGTACCAACAGCCGCTCGGCTTCCGCCCGATGGCTGTCCCGCATATGGGTCCCCCTCCGAGAGCCTTCCGGTTCTGTTCCGGTTCCGGCCCCGTCTCGGGTTCCGGTTCCGTTCCGGCGACAAGTCTCCTGCGTACGGCGCGTCAGCGCGAGAGAGTCTGACGATCATCCTCACCTGAGAGAGGATGGGAGTATGCCGAACCGCCTCGCCCATGAGACTTCCCCCTACCTCCTCCAGCACGCCGACAACCCGGTCGACTGGTGGCCGTGGTCGGGCGAGGCCTTCGACGAGGCACGCAGGCGCGGGGTGCCCGTGCTGCTCAGCGTCGGCTATTCGAGTTGCCACTGGTGCCATGTCATGGCGCACGAGTCCTTCGAGGACGAGGCGACCGCTGAGTATCAGAACGAGCACTTCGTCAACATCAAGGTCGACCGCGAGGAGCGGCCCGACGTCGACGCGGTCTACATGGAGGCCGTGCAGGCCGCCACCGGGCAGGGTGGCTGGCCCATGACCGTCTTCCTCACAGCGGACGGCGAGCCCTTCTACTTCGGTACGTACTTCCCGCCCGAGCCCCGCCACGGGATGGCCTCCTTCCGGCAGGTCCTCGAAGGGGTCGCGGCCGCGTGGGCCGACCGGCGGGACGAGGTCGGCGAGGTCGCCGGGAAGATCGTCCGGGATCTGGCCGGGCGTTCGCTCGCGTTCGGCGGGGAGGGGGTGCCCGGCGAGGAGGAGCTGGCGCAGGCGCTGCTCGGGCTGACCCGGGAGTACGACGAGCGGCACGCCGGCTTCGGCGGCGCGCCCAAGTTCCCGCCGTCCATGGTCGTCGAGTTCCTGCTGCGGCACTACGCCCGGACCGGCGCCGAGGGTGCACTGGAGATGGCCGCGCAAACGTGTGGGGCGATGGCCCGCGGCGGGATGTACGACCAGCTCGGCGGCGGCTTCGCGCGGTACTCGGTGGACCGGGAGTGGACGGTGCCGCACTTCGAGAAGATGCTGTACGACAATGCCTTGCTGTGCCGGGTGTACGCGCATCTGTGGCGGGCGACCGGTTCCGGGCTGGCCCGGCGGGTGGCGCTGGAGACCGCGGACTTCATGGTGCGGGAGCTGCGCACGGCCGAGGGCGGGTTCGCCTCGGCGCTCGACGCGGACAGCGACGTCGGAGACGGTACGGGCAAGCATGTCGAGGGCGCGTTCTATGTGTGGACGCCGCAGCAGCTGCGCGAGGTGCTGGGGGACGAGGACGGCCGGCGGGCCGCCGAGCTGTTCGGGGTGACGGAGGAGGGGACGTTCGAGGAGGGCGCCTCGGTCCTTCAACTCCCGGACGGGGAGGCCGAATCGTCGATCAAGGAGCGGCTGCTCGCGGCGCGGGCGCAGCGGCCGCGCCCAGCGCGGGACGACAAGGTGGTCGCCGCCTGGAACGGCCTCGCGATCGCGGCGCTCGCCGAGGCCGGTGCGTACTTCGAGCGGCCGGATCTCGTCGAGCGCGCCACCGAGGCCGCCGATCTGCTGGTGCGGCTGCACATGGACGACGCAGCGCGCCTCGCCCGTACTTCCAAGGACGGCCAAGTCGGCGCGAATTCTGGGGTGCTGGAGGACTACGCGGACGTCGCGGAGGGTTTCCTGGCGCTCGCGGGCGTGACGGGTGAGGGCGTGTGGCTGGAGTTCGCCGGTTTTCTGCTTGACATCGTCGTCGACCAGTTCGTGGCCGAGGGCGGGGCGCTGTACGACACCGCGCACGACGCCGAGCGGCTGATTCGCCGCCCGCAGGACCCGACGGACAGCGCGACCCCGTCCGGCTGGTCGGCGGCGGCCGGCGCGCTGCTCTCTTATGCGGCCCACACCGGCTCGCAGGCCCATCGCACCGCCGCCGAGGGCGCGTTGGGCGTGGTGAAGGCGCTCGGGCCGCGGGCCCCGCGTTTCATCGGCTGGGGGCTCGCGGTCGCGGAGGCGCTGCTGGACGGGCCGCGGGAGGTGGCGGTGGTCGGGCCTCAGGACGACGCGGCGACACGGGAGTTGCACCGTACGGCGCTGCTGGCGCAGGCTCCGGGCGCGGTGGTCGCGGCCGGCGAACCGGACAGCGAGGAGTTCCCGCTGCTGCGGGACCGCCCTCTGGTGGACGGCAGCCCCGCCGCGTACGTGTGCAAGCACTTCGTCTGTGACGCCCCTACCGCGGATGCATCCGCACTTGCCCGAAAACTCGCCAATTGACGGCGTCACATCACTTTTTATCGGGCGAGCACCGGACTTTAACCTTCCGCCTATAGGGTCCTCGGCACGAGGAGTCGCCGAGGCTGCGCACTGGGGAGTGCCGCACCGAGGCTGACACAGGTGTGTCGCCGGCCAGGGGGGTCCTGCTGCCGGGGCGCAGGTCCAAGGGGGGACCTTTCGGTGCTCATATCGGTGTTCGTTGTTGCCATTTCCGTGGCGCTGTTCTGGATGGCCGCGTTCACGCTGTGGTGGCAGATGCATGCCTGGCGTACGCCCGAGATACTCGCGGCGACCCGGTTCGACCGGCCCGACGGCGCCGTCGGGCTCTCTTTCTCCCTGCTTCTGCCCGCCCGCCACGAGCAGGCCGTGCTGGAGCACACCATCGAGCGGCTGCTGGAGTCCAGCCACTCCAACTTCGAGATCATCGTGATCGTCGGCCACGACGACCCGGAGACCGCGGCGGTCGCCGAGCGTTCGGCAGAGCGCGATCCGGTGCGGGTGCGGGTCATCACCGACACGCATGAGGTGAAGAACAAGCCCAAGGCCCTCAACACCGCGCTGCCGCACTGCCGTGGCGACATCGTGGGTGTCTTCGACGCCGAGGACCAGGTCCACCCCGAGCTGCTCGCCCATGTCGACCACGCCTTCACCTCCACCGGCGCGGACGTGGTCCAGGGCGGCGTACAGCTGATCAACTTCCACTCCAGCTGGTACAGCCTGCGCAACTGCCTGGAGTACTTCTTCTGGTTCCGCAGCCGCCTGCATCTGCACGCGCAGAAGGGCTTCATCCCGCTGGGCGGCAACACCGTCTTCGTCCGTACGGCTGTGCTGCGTGAAGCGGACGGCTGGGACCCCAACTGCCTCGCGGAGGACTGCGACCTGGGCGTCCGGCTCTCGTCCGTCGGCAAGAAGGTCGTCGTCGCGTACGACAGCGACATGGTCACCCGCGAGGAGACCCCCGGCACGCTGATGAGCCTGCTCAAGCAGCGCACCCGCTGGAACCAGGGCTTCCTGCAGGTCTACCGGAAGAAGGACTGGAAACAACTCCCGGGCTTCGGACAGCGCTGGCTCGCCCGCTACACCCTGATGACGCCCTTCCTGCAGGCCTTCTCCGGCGTGATCATCCCGCTCAACGTGGCCATCGCGCTCTTCCTCGACGTCCCCGTCGGGATCGCCATCGTGACCTTCCTGCCGCTGATCACGGCCATGGTCACCGTCGTCTTCGAGATCGTCGGGCTGCACGACTTCGGCAAGCAGTACGGCCTTCGCGTCCGCACCGTCCACTACCTCAAGCTCATCATCGGCGGCCCCTTCTACCAGGTCCTCCTGGCCGGCGCCGCGATACGCGCCGTCTGGCGGGAGCAGCGGGGACGCAACGAGTGGGAGCTGACCAGTCATGTCGGCGCGCACCTCACCGAGACCCGAGAGGATGCCCACCGGTGACCACAACTCTCCCGCCGGCTCCTGACGCCGGCACCCTGCCCGCTGCCGCGAAGCCCCGGCCGACGGTCCGCGTCCATATCCGGCCCGTCATACGCTTCCGCAGCTCGCGGCCCGATCTGCTGCTGTGCTTCGGGCTGCTGGCCGTGATCCTGCTCGTCCAGGGCTGGAACATCACGCACTTCCCGACGCTCAGCGACGACGAAGGCACTTATCTCGCCCAGGCCTGGGCGGTCCAGCAGGGCGACGGGCTCGCCCACTACACGTACTGGTACGACCATCCGCCGCTCGGCTGGATCCAGATAGCCGTCCTCACCTGGATCCCGTCGCTGATCGCGCCGGAGACGATGACCGTGGCGACGATGCGGTTCGCGATGCTGCTGGTCAGCGCGGCGTGCGCGGTGCTGTTGTACGTACTGGCGCGCCGGCTGTTCCTGCCGCGCTGGGCCGCCGGTCTCGCGATGCTGCTCTTCGGGCTCTCCCCGCTCTCGGTGGTCCTGCAGCGCGAGATCTTCCTGGACAACATCGCGGTGATGTGGATGCTGCTGGCGTTCTGCCTGGCCGCGTCCCCCAGCCGACATCTGTGGCACCACTTCGCCGCCGGACTCGCCGCGGCGACCTCCGTGCTCACCAAAGAGACGATGCTGGTGGTGCTGCCCGCGCTGCTGGTGACGATGTGGCGGCACAGCCACCGTGACACCCGTAAGTACGCGGTGACCGGCGCGATCACCGCATGTGCGCTGATCGGGCTCGCCTATCCGCTCTTCGCGCTCCTCAACAATGAGCTGTTCCCCGGGCCCGGCCATGTGTCGCTGATCGACGGGATCACGTACCAGATGGGCCGCGAGGGTTCGGGCTCCATCTTCGATTCGGGCTCGGGCTCGCACGGCGTCTTCCGGTCCTGGCTCTACTACGACCGGGTGCTGCCGCTCGGCGGACTCGCCGGCGCGGCCCTGCTACTGGTGACCCTGCGCTGGTCGGTGACGGCACGCGCGCTCGCCGGACCGGCGCTGGTGGTGGCGATCCTGGCGCTGGTGGCGATGAGGCCCTCCGGCTATCTGCCCGCGATGTACGTCATCCAGGCCCTGCCGTTCCTGGCACTGGTGCTGGCGGGCGGCGCGGCGAGTGTGGCTCACGCGGTGCTGCGGCGGAGGAGCGGGGTCCGGGGCGGAGCTCCGGCGGTACGGCGGACGGTCGCCGCCGCCCTCGCCCTCGCGGCCGCCGCATTCGTCGTGCCGAGCTGGTACGACGGAAACCGCGACGCCCTCACCGTCGACGCCAACGCCCCCTACCGCGCGGCCGCTTCCTGGATGCAGAACGAGGTCGCCGACCCCGCCTCCACCCGGGTTCTGGTCGACGACGCGCTCTGGCTGGACCTCGTGCACGACGGGTTCGAGCCCGGCACCGGCGCGATCTGGTTCTACAAGGCCGACCTCGACCCCGCGGTGACGAAGACGATGCCGCGCGGCTGGCGGGATCTCGACTATGTGGTGTCGTCGCCGACCGTCCGCCGCGACGCCGTCGACCTGCCCAACGTCAAGGCAGCACTTGAACATTCGAAGCCCGTCGCCGTCTTCGGCGAGGGTGCGGACCGGATCGAGATCCGCCGGATCGCCGGAGGCGAGCGATGACCACCACACCCCGTACGGGCGCCGAGGAACTCGGCGATCCGGAGCTCAGCGCCGCCCAGCTCGCCGAGCCCGGCGCCGTCACCGTCATCATCCCGACCTTCAACGAGTCCGAGAACGTACGGGAGTTGCTCCACCAGCTCACCGAGTCCGTGCCGTCCCGGCTGCCCTGCGAGGTCGTCTTCGTCGACGACTCCACGGACGACACCCCGGACGTGATCCGCAGCGCCGCGCAGGACTGCCCGTTCCCGGTCGCCGTACTGCACCGGGACGTCCCGGCCGGCGGGCTCGGCGGCGCGGTCGTCGAAGGTCTCAAGGGCGCGGGCTCCGACTGGATCGTCGTCATGGACGCCGATCTCCAGCACCCGCCCGCGCTCGTGCCCGAACTCGTCGCGGCGGGGGAGCGGTCGGGCGCCGATCTCGTCGTCGCCAGCCGCTACATCCGCGGCGGCAGCCGGGCGGGCCTCGCGGGCGGCTACCGCATCGCCGTCTCGCGCGGGGCGACCTGGCTGACGAAGGCGCTCTTCCCGCGCAGGCTGCGTGGCATCAGCGACCCGATGAGCGGCTTCTTCGCGATCCGGCGCAGCGCGGTGACGGCCGAGGCGCTGAAGCCGCTCGGCTACAAGATCCTTCTGGAGCTGGCGGTGCGCTGCCGCCCCGAGAGGGTCGCCGAGGTGCCGTTCGTCTTCCAGGAGCGGTTCGCCGGCGAGTCCAAGTCGACGGCGAAGGAAGGGATGCGCTTCCTCGGGCATCTCGTCGCGCTGCGTACGGCATCGTCGGCGGCCCGGATGGTGGCCTTCGGCCTGATCGGCCTCACCGGCTTTCTGCCGAACCTGTTCGGGCTGCATGTCCTGACCGCAGCCGGAATGCATTATCTGCCGGCCGAGATCGTCGCCAACCAGTTCGGTGTGATCTGGAACTTCCTCCTCATCGAGGTGCTGCTGTTCCGGGACCGCCGCGGGCACCGGCACTGGGCGGACCGGGTGGGCCGGTTCGCGCTGCTCGCCAACGCCGATCTGCTGCTGCGCATCCCGCTGATCGCGCTGTTCGTGGGCCGGCTGGAGATGGCGGTGCTGCCCGCCACCACGCTGGCGCTGCTGACCACGTTCGTCCTGCGGTTCGCGGCGACGGAGGCGCTTGTCTATCTGCCGCGCACGGGTGGGCGTCACCGGGACGAGGGAGACGGCCGCAGCAGTCGAGGGAGCCGCAAGGAAAGGACCGTGTAATGCCTGCCGATTCACCCACGCCAGGGCCCTGTGAGCCACAGACCCGCACGTCCGAACCGCGCCCGGCGCGGATGGCGCGCCTGCCGCGTATCCGCCTGCCGCGCCGCACGCGAGCGCCGCGCGCCGCGCTGCAGAGCGGGAGACGCAGCACCGCGCCGCGAGGCGCGAGACGCCGCGTCGCGCTGCTCGCCGTCGCCGCGCTCACCGGGGGGCTGCTGATATCCGCCCCGCAGCAGGCTTCCGCCGGCCCGCCCAACTTGATCACCAATCCGGGCTTCGAGACCGCCGGCGTCGCCGACATGCCCGCCTGCTGGGAGAAGTCCGGCTGGGGCGACAACGACTTCACCTTCGAGACCGTCGCCGACGCCCACTCGGGCAGCAAGGCCATGAAGGTCTCACTGAGCCGCCGCGTCGACGGCGACCGCAAGGCCATGATCACCGAGGACACGGTCTGCGCGCCCACGGTGAAGCCGGACAGCCAGTACGACCTCTCCCTCTGGTACAAGAGCACCACCCCCGACACCGCCGTCACGCTCTTCCGGCACGACGTGACGGGCGGCTGGCAGTACTGGACGGACCTCAAGACCCTCCCGATGAGCGCCGATTACGAGCGGGTCGAGGTCCGAACCCCCGCGGTCCCGCCCGGCACCGACCGGATCACCTGGGGCGTGTCGGTGTACGGCACGGGCTCGGTCACCACTGACGACTACGTCATGGAGGAGGTGACCGTACCCGCCCCCGACCCCGTCTGCACGGGGACGCCGCAGGAGTGCGCCAAGGGCCGCTGGGACGTCCTGCCGGTCCAGAACCCGGTGCGCTCCATGCATTCCGTGGTTCTGCACAACGGGAAGGTCCTCGTCATCGCCGGCTCCGGCAACGACGAGGCGATGTTCGAGGCGGGCACTTTCACCTCCGCCGTCTATGACCCGGCGACCGGCGACTTCCGGACCATTCCCACCCCGGTGGACATGTTCTGCGCCGGCCATGTGCAGCTCCAGGACGGCAAGGTCCTGGTGATGAGCGGCAACAAGGGCTATCCGTCGGCCGACGGCACGATCGGCTACCAGGGGCTGAAGGACTCGTACGTCTTCGACCCGGCGACCGAGACGTATACGAAGACGAACGACATGAACGACGGCCACTGGTATCCGTCGGCGACGATCCTCGGCAACGGCGATGTCATCTCCTTCGGCGGTCTGAAGGAGGACTCGACGGGCAATGTGACGGCCGAGAAGTTCTCCGCGGCGCAGAACAAGTGGCTGCCGATGAACGAGGTCAACCAGACCTGGTCGTACTGGGGTCTGTACCCGTCGATGATCCTGATGCAGGACGGCCGGCTCTTCTACTCCGGCAGCCATGTCTTCGGCAACGGCACCCAGGGCTCCGGCGCGTCCATCTACGACTACACCGCCAACACCATCACCGATGTGCCCGGTCTGCAGAACAAGGACCAGCGGGACGAGTCGGCGAGCGTGCTGCTGCCGCCCGCCCAGGACCAGCGGGTGCTGACGATCGGCGGCGGCAACAACGAGACCAACCCGGCCGCCAACCGCCTCACCGACATCATCGACCTCAAGGACCCCAACCCGGTCTATACACATGGTCCGTTGCTGCCGCAGGGCCAGGTCGACCAGGGGCAGGGCAAGCGGCCGCAGACCGGCGCCGAGGGCAAGATGTTCGTCTCGGCCGTGCTGCTGCCCGACGGGAAGGTCTTCGAGACGGGCGGCGGGCTGCACGACCGTGCCGACCCGGTGTACGAGGCGTCGTTCTTCGACCCGGTGACCAACACGTACCAGGAGGGTCTTGCGACGGACCCGATCCCGCGGACGTACCACTCCTCGGCCTTTCTGCTGCCGGACGGTCGGGTGATGGCAGTGGGCGACAACCCGGGCAACGGCACGTACAACCACAATGTGTCCGTCTACACGCCGCCGTATCTGCTCAAGGGCGCCCGGCCGAAGATCACTTCAGTGATCGACGGGCAGTGGACGTACGGGGACACCCAGAGGATCACGGTCGACCGGCCCATCGCCAAGGCGGAGCTGATCCGTCCGGCCGCGGTCACGCACTCCTCCGACCCCAACCAGCGGTTCCTGGATCTGCCGATGACGGTGGACGGCAACAACATCGACCTCAATGTCACCAGCAACCCCAATATGGCGCCGCCCGGCTGGTACATGCTCTTCGCGGTCGATGCGAACGGGATCCCGTCGGTGGCCGAGTGGGTGCATCTGGGGGGACCCGCGGCGATGGCAGCCGATGCCCCGTCCGCGCATGTCCACGACTTCGCGGACGCTCCGGCGAAGGCGCCGAAGAAGGCGCTGAAGAAGCGGAGTTCGGCGCCGGTGAGCCCGCGGATCGCGGGCTGCGACCGGCACTACGGCGCGGCCGGGGTCTGTGTCCCCACGGTGTTCCCCCGAGAGGTGAAGGCGACGACGGCGGCGCGGTGCGGGTGGCTGGCGGCGCATGAGTACGGACGGCTGAAGGTGAACGGGAAGGACGACCCCTTGCGGCTCGACCCGAACAGGGACGGGGTTGCGTGCGGGAAGGGGGACGGGGCGAGGTAGCGGCGGCGGGGGTGGGTCAGAGCTTCAGCCCGCCCCGCATCGTCGTCAGCGCGCGGTCCACCAGGGCGACGGGTTCGTCCTGGTGGTCCCGCGCCGCCCGGTACGGCATCACCTCACGGGGCCCTCGTCGGCCGGCCGCGCCCGCAGTTCCGCTTCCAGGACCGGGTCCGAGAGTCCATGCCAAATGGCAGTGACCCCCAAAAGAAGCTCAGTGCTGGTAGGCGACCATCGAGATGCCCACGTAATGCACGATGAACGCCGCGAGCGTCAGGGAGTGGAAGACCTCGTGGAAGCCGAACCACCGCGGTGACGGGTTCGGTCGCTTTATCCCGTAGACCACGCCGCCCGCGCTGTAGAGCAGCCCGCCCACGATCACGCAGACGAGCACCGCGATCCCGCCCGCGCGCATGAAGTCGGGCAGGAAGAAGACGGCCGCCCAGCCCATCGCGATGTAGCAGGGCGTGTAGAGCCAGCGCGGGGCGCCGACCCAGAAGACCCGGAACGCGATGCCCGCCACGGCCGCCGCCCACACGGCCCACAGCAGTACCCGGCCTGAGGAGTCCGGGAGGAGGAGCATCGTCAGCGGGGTGTACGTGCCCGCGATGATCAGGAAGATATTGGCGTGGTCGAGCCTGCGCAGCACGGCTTCGCCGCGCGGGCCCCAGTTGCCGCGGTGGTAGAGGGCGCTCACGCCGAAGAGCAGGCACGCGGTGAAGACGTAGATCGCGCAGGCCACCCGGGCCCGGGAGCTGTCGGCGAGCGCCGTGAGCACCAGTCCCGCGACCAGGACGGCGGGAAACATGCCCGCATGCAGCCAGCCGCGCAGCCTCGGCTTCACGGGGGCCGGCTCTATCTCGGTCACGTCGGGCGCGGCAGCAGTCATGACGAGGATGGTACCTACGCAACCGTAGGTAACGGATGGTTCCTTGCCTCCTCGTCGCGCCCTACTGCCGCCTGGCCCGAGCGGCCCTCGAGATGCGAGTCGGGCTCCGAGTGGCGATGCTCACGTGAGAGGTCCTCTGGACATATGCGCACACTGCACGGATGATCAGATGAGTGCGGTCGGCACCGGATGAGCGCCAGGAAGAAACAAGGGACCGAAGCATCCGGGTCGCAGCCCCCACGGGGCAACAACTTCGAATCCCCTCACTTAGGAGCGATCGTGGCGCGCGACATCGCGGCTCCCAGCACCGTCCCCACCAACCACCAGGAGCTCGTCTCCTGGGTCGACGAGATCGCAGCAATCACGCAGCCGGACAGCGTCGTCTGGTGTGACGGATCCGAAGCCGAGTACGAGCGCCTGTGTGAGGAGCTCGTCGCCAAGGGCACCTTCAAAAAGCTGGACCCGATCAAGCGCCCGAACTCCTACTACGCCGCGTCCGACCCGAGCGACGTCGCCCGCGTCGAGGACCGCACCTTCATCTGCTCCGAGAAGGAGGAGGACGCGGGCCCGACGAACCACTGGAAGGCCCCGGCCGAGATGAAGGACATCTTCGCCGGCGAGGAGGGCATCTTCCGCGGCTCGATGCGTGGCCGGACCATGTACGTCGTGCCGTTCTGCATGGGTCCGCTGGGCTCGCCGCTGTCCGCCATCGGCGTCGAGATCACCGACTCCGCCTACGTCGCCGTCTCCATGCGCACCATGACCCGCATGGGACAGCCCGTCCTCGACGAGCTCGGCTCCGACGGCTTCTTCGTCAGGGCCGTGCACACTCTCGGCGCCCCGCTGGAGCCGGGCCAGAAGGACGTTTCCTGGCCCTGCAACAGCACCAAGTACATCTCGCACTTCCCCGAGAGCCGCGAGATCTGGTCGTACGGATCGGGCTACGGCGGCAACGCCCTGCTCGGCAAGAAGTGCTACGCGCTGCGCATCGCGTCCGTCATGGCGCGCGACGAGGGCTGGCTCGCCGAGCACATGCTGATCCTCAAGCTCACCCCGCCGCAGGGCGAGTCCAAGTACGTCGCCGCTGGCTTCCCGAGCGCCTGCGGCAAGACCAACCTCGCCATGCTGGAGCCCACCGTCGACGGTTGGACCGTGGAGACCATCGGCGACGACATCGCCTGGATGCGCTTCGGCGAGGACGGCCGGCTGTACGCGATCAACCCCGAGGCCGGTTTCTTCGGCGTCGCGCCCGGCACCGGTGAGCACACCAACGCCAACGCCATGAAGACGCTGTGGGGCAACGCCGTCTTCACCAATGTCGCGCTCACCGACGACAACGACATCTGGTGGGAGGGCATGACCGAGGAGGCCCCGGCCCACCTCACGGACTGGAAGGGCAACGACTGGACGCCCGCGTCCGAGACCCCGGCGGCCCACCCCAATGCCCGCTTCACCGTGCCCGCCTCGCAGTGCCCGATCGCCGCGCCCGAGTGGGAGGACCCCAAGGGCGTGCCGATCTCGGCCATCCTCTTCGGCGGCCGCCGCGCCAGCGCCGTACCGCTGGTGACGGAGTCCTTCGACTGGCAGCACGGCGTCTTCCTCGGCGCCAACGTCGCCTCCGAGAAGACCGCGGCGGCCGAGGGCAAGGTCGGCGAGCTGCGCCGCGACCCGTTCGCGATGCTGCCGTTCTGCGGCTACAACATGGGCGACTACATGGCCCACTGGATCAAGGTCGGGCAGCAGGCCGACGCGTCGAAGCTGCCGAAGATCTACTACGTGAACTGGTTCCGCAAGAACGACGCGGGCAAGTTCGTCTGGCCGGGCTTCGGCGAGAACAGCCGCGTGCTCAAGTGGATCGTGGAGCGCCTGGCGGGCAAGGCCGAGGGCGTCGAGACGCCGATCGGCATCCTGCCGACGCGTGAGGCTCTCGACACGGACGGTCTCGAACTGCCCGACGAGGACCTCGACTTCCTGCTCAAGGTCGACAAGGAGGTCTGGCGCGAGGAGGCCGCGCTGATCCCCGAGCACCTCAACACCTTCGGCGAGCACACGCCGAAGGAGCTGTGGGACGAGTACCGCTCGCTGGTGGCGCGGCTCGGCTGACGCTCGTACTGAATCGTCGCGGCGGGCCAACTCGACATCCGCCCTGACCTGTGGGGTCACACAGGTCCGCCGCGTCCCCGGCCCCCGGAGCCCCCTCACGGCTCCGGGGGCCGGACCTTTTTCCGGGATGGAATTCAGGACCACAACCCTGTTGTCGGCCAAATAGCCAGTCAGGTCGTCCGCAGTGCATGACTCTTGTCACATGTGACCCACCCGTTCCAGGAACGTAAGATTTCCTGGCTTATGTGAAGAACATGTGGGAACTGGGGTGGGGTTGTGAGTGTTGAGGATGACACCATACGGCGCGAGCCGACGTCAGCGGGTTTATGGGGAAGGAACTACCGAGTCGGTTACTGGATCGCCTGGCTGGCGGTTCTCGGCTTTCTCATCACCGCTGCCGTAGCGTTCTTCGGTCACTCGGCCGCGTCGGCCGCCGGCACCTGCGGCGGCGGAGGCGAATCGGACTACAACGGCGACGGCCTGCGGGACACGGCGATCGCCGATCCGGACGCGACGATCGGCGGCAAGGCCGGATCCGGAGCGGTCACGGTGGTCTACGGCGGCACGACGGCCGCAAGCGTGCAGATCCAGCAGGACCTGGCGTGGGTGCCGGGTGACGCGGAGGGCAAGGCGCAGTTCGGCCGGTCACTGGCCCACGGCGACTTCAACGTGGACGGCTGCAGCGACCTGGTGGTCGGCGCACCGTACAAGGACGTCGGCACGGCCCGCGACTCGGGCTCCGTGTATGTGCTGTTCGGTGCCGCGGGCGGACTGGGCACCGGCCAGGCATCGGTGACGTACGACCAGACCGGGGTGACGGCCTCTCAGGGCCCCGAGGCGGGAGACCTGTTCGGCTTTGCGCTGACCGGCGGGACCACCTCGACAGCGCTGCCGTTCCTGGTGATCGGCTCTCCGGGAGAGGACACCACGGCCGGCGCGGACGCGGGATTGATCCACTACCTCAGCGGCAAGCCGCTGACGAACGTCGTCGTCTCCCAGGACAGCACCGGCGTGTGGGAGACCGCCGAGGCGAACGACCGTTTCGGGGCCTCGCTCGCCTCGACCGACCGCTACTTCACGGTGGGCTCGCCGGGGGAGTCGATATCCACCGCCGTCTTCGCGGGCGCCATCCATGTCTTTCGTCCGTCACTGAACACCAGTGGCATACCCGAGCCGGTATTCGGCCTCGGTCAGACCCCGGACGCGCCGGCCGGAACCGACAAGGACCTGTCGGCCGAGCCGTACGACCGCTTCGGCACCTCCCTGGCGATGGCACCGCACCGAATCTCCTCGGAGGCCTCGGCACTGGGCGCCGTACTCGCGGTGGGTGTGCCGGGCGAGGACCTCGGCACCCTGACCGACGCCGGTCGCGTCGCGTTGTACCGCGTCAACCCGGACAAGACGGTGACGCGGACGCTGGAGAACCTGAACCAGGGCGGCACCGAGGTGGAGGGCGACCCCGCCGCGGGCGACTTCTTCGGGCAGCAGGTGGCCGTGGTCAACACCGCACCGACGCAGGTTGCCACGGCAGACACGGTGAAGGTGGCCGTGGGCGTCCCCGGCAACGAGGCCTCGGCCACGGCCGAGCACCTGGACAAGGGCGGAGTGCAGATCCTGCCCTTCGCCGCCGATCCCGGCCCCACCGACGTGTGGCTCGATCCGGGCTGGGGCATCCCGGGCGTACCCGAGCACCAGATGTACGTCGGCGCCAGCCTGGCCGCGACGCCGCAGGCGCTGCTGGTCGGAGTCGTCAACCCGTCCGGTGACACGCCGGGTTCGGTCTACGCCTTCGACTGGACGGTCGTCAGCGGCGGCGCTCCGGCACGTACCTTCGCCCCCGGCCAGGACGGCCTGCCTGCGGGCGGCACGGCATTCGGCGCGGTGATCCGGTGATGGAGCGGAGCAGAGGGAGACACCAGCAGGTGCCCATGACCAGGTCAGGCACGCGAGGGCGAAGAGGCCGCGCGGCGCTGGTGACCGGCGCGCTGACGGCGATGCTCGCCGCCGGTACGTACGCGCTGCCGGGCACCGCCGAGGACACGGCCGCCGAGGCGGCGGCCGACGCGTACACGAGGGCTGTCACCGTGGCGGCCGAGACGGGTCACGCCCAGACCGAGCAGGTGGCGCTGGCCGCGGCGAAGCGCACAGGCAAGAGCGTCGAGGTCACGGGCCTGCGCCAGGAGCGGCGCGATGTGTTCGCCAACCCCAGGGGGACGTTCACCGCGCAGGAGTACACCCAGCCGGTCCGTACGCTCAAGCCCGGCGGCTGGGCACCGGTCGACGACACGCTGGTCAAGCGCGCGGACGGCAGCCTTTCACCGAAGGCGGCCACCGTCGGACTGGAGTTCTCGGGCGGCGGCGAAGGCCCGTTCGCCACGATGAGCCGAGCGGGCCGTGAGTACTCGCTGACCTGGCCGGGCGGAAAGCTGCCCGCCCCGAAGGTGGAGGGCAGCACCGCCCGCTACGAGGAAGTGCTGCCGGGTGTGGACCTGGCTGTACGTGCCGAGATCGAAGGATTCGGCCACTACTTCATCGTCAAGAACGCGCAGGCGGCCGCCAATCAGGAGCTGACCCGGATCGAACTCGGCCTGTCCGCCAAGGGTCTGAAGATCGAGAAGGACCGCGGCGGCGGTATGCGCGCCGTGGACGCGGCGGTCGGCGGCACCGTCTTCGAGGCGGCCAAGGCCGTGATGTGGGACTCGGCCCCCAGCCTCTCCTCGGCGAGGACCACCCCGCCGGCCAAGGGCGGCGTCCGGTCGGCCGGTTCCGGCGCCGGCACGACGGGAAGCACGGCAGGGACCGTGGCGGGCCCCGCGGCTGGAACCGCGGCTGGAACCACGGCCCCCAAGGCCGCCCTGCAGGCCGTCGACGGCGGCCGGAAGGCATCCGTGGGCCTCACCGTCGCCAAGAACCGCCTCACCCTGACCCCGGACCTCGAGCTGCTGCGCGGCAAGGACACCGTCTACCCCGTCGTGGTCGACCCGATCCCGCGCACCATCCACCGCTCCGCGTGGACGGGCGTCATGTCCGGCATGCCGGGCGAGCAGGACTGGGCGTACTCGGGCAGCGCAGGCATGGGCAAGTGCCCGGTCAACTACAACCCGACCACCTGCGCCGGCATCGGCGTACGGCGTCTCCTCTACACCTTCCCGCTGTCCGCCTACCGCGGGAAGCAGATCCTCAGCGCCCAGTTCTCGGCCCGCGTGGAGTTCGTGTACTGGGCCGACGCCAAGGCCGAACCCGTCGACCTCTACCGCATCGGCGGCAAGAACTACACGGTCACCAAGACCAGCAGCTGGGGCAATACCAAGGACGACTGGTCGGACTACCTGGCCACGATGGACACGAAGATCTCGCCCACGACCTGCAAGGGCAGCGCCAACCTCAACATCAAGAACGGCGAGCTGCTGAACGAGGTCAAGGCGGCCACGGCCGACAGCTGGTCCAGCATGTCCCTCGGCCTGCGGGCCAAGGACGAGTCCGACTATCCGGGCTGGAAGCGGATCTGCGGCAACACCTTCCTGAAGATCGAGTACAACACCCCGCCCCGGCAGGTCGACCACAAGCTGATGTCGACCAACCCCGGCGGCGTGTGCAACTGGGACGCCGCGACCCGCAAGTACACCGATGTGCTCCCGCAGCTGCGCGCCGAGGCGCGTGACCCGGACCACGGCTCGGCGTACGCGGACCAGGTGAAGATGCAGTTCCAGGTGTTCTACAACGACGCGGGCGGCGCCGAGCAGAGCTACACGTACGACACCGGATACAAGTCGCCCAACGCCGGCACCGTGTTCACCCACCAGGTGACTCAGCCGGCCGGCAAGCCGAAGATCCCCGACAGCACCCTGATCACCTGGCAGGCCCGCGCCTTCGACGGTGACGCCTGGGGGCCGTGGAGTTCCGACGGCACCCCGCAGCGCTGTGCCGTCATGCGCGACGCGGCCCGGCCCAAGGCGCCCAAGGTCGCCTCACCGGAGTACCCGGACGACGACATGTGGCACCACGGCATCGGCACGGTCGGCAAGTTCACCTTCACCGCGTCCGACAAGGACGTGAAGGAGTACCGGTTCGTCTTCGACGGCGAGGCCAGGAAGACGGTCACCGTCACTGGGGGCGCACCGGCCACCGTGACCTGGAATCCTCCCCGGGCCGGACGCCACTGGGTGACCGTCGAGGCCTATGACGGCGCCAACAACTCCAGCGTTCCCGCCCACCACGAGTTCCTGGTCACCGACGGCAAGCAGGCCGCGGGCCAGTGGAATCTGGACGACCAGCAGGGCAGCGAACTGGCCCAGGACAGCTCCGACAGCGGAAGCCACCCGGGCCGCCCGGGCACCGGAGTCACCTTCGGAGCCGAAGGACCAGGCGGGGTGGCCGACGGCGCCGCGCACTTCGACGGCACCAAGAACGCCTACCTCGACTCGTGGGGCACGGTGATGGACACCGGCCGGAGCTTCTCCGTCAGCGCCTGGGTCAAGCCCACGGCCCTGAACAAGGACATGGCCGTCATCAGCCAGGACAGCACCGGTGAGCCGGGCTTCGTGCTCGGATACGACGCCACGGACAAAGCCTGGTCGTTCTCCACACCGGACATGGACGTCGACGCGATGGAGAGCTGGAAGGCCGTCGCGCCCGCCGCCACGTACCCGGTCAAGGTCAACGAGTGGGTGCTGCTCACCGGTGTCTACGACGCCTACGCCACCGCCGGTCCCCAACTGCGGCTCTACGTCAACGACAAGGAGGCCGCCAAGACCGCGCGCCACACCACCTGGTCCTCGATCCGCAGTCTGCAGATCGGCCGGGTCCTCGCCAAGCACGGCTACCGCGACAACTTCGAGGGCGACCTCGCGGAAGTACGGGCGTACGACCGGGTGCTGCCGCAGAGCCAGATCGCCCAGATCATCACGGTCAAGCCGCAGCGCAAGGGCTACTGGCCGCTGGAGGCCGTCGGCGCCGACAGCAACTCCGCCAATGTCCAGGCCGGCGGCCAGCCGCTGGCGCTGCACGGCGCGACCATCTACAAGCCCGCGGACGAGTTCGACGACGCGGCGCTGGTCGACGGCGGAAGCCTGGCCCTGGACGGCACGGACGACTGGGCCGGGACGGCCACACCCGTGGTGACCGGCGCGGACAGCTACACCGTCGCCGTACGAGCCAAGCTCACCACCCCGGACGCGGAGAAGTCGCAGACGGTGCTCTCCCTGCCGGGCCAGAACGCGGACCGGATCACGGTGCGCTTCCAGGCCGCGACCAAGCAGTGGGAGCTCGCGCTGACCGACGCGGACAGCGGTACGGCGAAGGTCACCACCGTGACCCACGCCGATGCCGTCCCCGGGGTCTCGCTGTCGGGCACCCACCTTGCCGTGGTCTATGACGCGGTCACCCACCAGGTGGATCTGTACGTGGACGGCCAGCCGGTCGCCACGGCGTCGGACGACGAAGAGCACTTCTTCGACCACACGACCTGGGCCTCCAGCCGTGGCCTCCAGGTCGGGCGCTCCGCGCTGGGCGGCGGCGACGAGTACTTCGCCGGTTCGATCGACGAGGTGCGTGTGTACGCGGGCGCGGCGGACGCGACCGCGGTCGGCCGGATGAACCAGCTGACCGGCGACCCGGACCTGTAGGGAACGCAGTTGGTGCCCGTACGCGGCCGTCGATGACGACGGCCGCGCACGGGCAAGCCCGTCTGCCCGGCGGGTCTCTTCCTTCCTCTTTCCTTTTCTTTGTGGAGTTGACTGATGTCTTTAGGTGGCAGATTGCTGGCCTCACGCATGCCCAGGCATGTGGTGGCCGCCACTGTCCTGGGCGTGGCGCTGTCATTGTCGGCCGCTACCGCCCAGGCGATACCGGCGAAACCAGAGGGCGCCAAGCGGCCCGGTGTTCCCGGCAGTTCCGATCCGGCCGAGGGCAAGAACGCCAAGACCAAGCCCCGTCCTGCCGACCCGGCCCGGAAGGCCGCGGCAAGGACCCTGGACCCGGCGCTCTGGCCGCAGGCCGGCAGCACGGAGATCGCGCTCACGGCCCCTGCCGCGCCCGTGAAGGGCGCCAAGTCGGCGGACAGCGGCGCCAAGTCGGCCGACAGCGGCGCCAGGTCCGCCGCAAGGGCCGGGGCGGCGAAGCCCGCCAAGTCCACCGTGGGCGGTCTTCCCGTCACGGTGACCCCGGCCGCGGCGCAGGGCAAGCGCGCCGCGGGCGCGGCCGTCACCCCCTCCAGGGTCAAGGTCACCTCGCTGGGCCAGAAGGCCGCGGCGAAGTGGGGCAGCGCCGCGCTGCTCACCGTGGAGCGCTCCGATGGCGCCAAGGCGGCGGCCCCCGTCGGGCTCTCCCTGGACTACGCCCAGTTCGCCGAGGGCGCGGGCGGCGGATACGGCTCGCGGCTGCAGCTGATCGAGCTGCCCGCGTGCGCCGCGACCCAGCCGCCCGGCAGCAAGGGCTGCCCGGCGACGCCCAAGCGCATTCCCTTCAAGAACGACCCCGCCACCCGGTCCGTGACCGCGCAGGTCTCCGCGGCCCCGGCCGCGGGCGCCCCGGCCGTCTTCGCGGTGGCGGCCGGCGACTCCTCGTCCAAGGGTGACTACAAGGCCACCAGCCTTGCCCCGTCCGCGACTTGGTCGGTGGCGAACTCCTCGGGCGGCTTCTCCTGGAACTACCCGCTGCGCTCAGTCCCGACGCCGGGTGGTCTGACGCCGGAAATGGCTCTCGGCTACTCCTCGCAGTCCGCGGACGGCCGTACGGCAGCCACCAACAACCAGGGCTCCTGGATCGGTGAGGGCTTCGGCTACGAGCCCGGTTACATCGAACGGCGCTACAAGTCCTGCGCCGACGACGGCCAGAAGACGTCGGCCGAACAGTGCTGGGCCTTCGACAACGCCACGATCGTGCTCAACGGCATGTCCGGTGAGCTGATCCAGGACGACAAGACCAAGGAATGGCACCTCGCTTCAGAGAACGGAGCGAAGATCGCCAAGCTCACCGGCGCCGACAACGGTGACAACGACGGTGAGCACTGGAAGCTCACCACCACCGACGGAACCGAGTACTGGTTCGGGCTGAACAAGCTCCCCGGCTGGACCACGGGCAAGGAGACCACTGCCTCCACCTGGACGTCCCCGGTCTTCGGCAACAACTCCGGCGAGCCCTGCTACAACGCGACGTTCACCAGCGCGCACTGCAAGCAGGCCTGGCGGTGGAACCTCGACCACGTCAAGGACACCCACGGCAATGTGATGTCGTACTACTACGGGTCCGAGACCAACCGGTACGCCCTCAACGGCAAGACGGACGTCAACGGCACCGAGTACATCCGCGGCGGGTACCTCAAGCGGATCGACTACGGCCAGCGCGACGGCGGCGTCTACACCACCAAGGCGCCGGCCCGCGTGGTCTTCAGGACCACCGAGCGCTGCCTGCCGACCGATGCCTTCGACTGCGCCGAGTCCAAGTTCACCACCGCCAACGCGGCGCACTGGCCCGACACCCCCGTCGACCGCTTCTGCAAGGCCGCCACCAAGTGCACCGCGCCCCAGTCCTCCCAGACGTTCTGGACGACCAAGCGGCTGACCGGCATCACGACGCAGATGAGCTCCGGCACCGCCGCCGATGCCTATGCCGACGTCGATGCCTGGACGTTCACGCACACCTTCACCGACAACGGTGACGACACCAAGACCCTGTGGCTGAACAAGATCGACCATGAGGGCAGGGGCGGCGGCGGCAGCATCAAGATGCCCTCCGTCGAACTGCAGGGCGTGCACCTCAAGAACCGTGTCGCGAGCGACACGGACAACATCGACGCCATCCACCGCTTCCGCCTGGCCACCGTGCTGAGTGAGACCGGAGCCCAGCTAGACGTCACCTACGGACCGACCGAGTGCGCCGCCTCCGCCCTGCCCAGGCCGGGAGAGTCGAAGAAGCGCTGCTACCCGGTCGTATGGGCCCCGCCGGGGAGCATCGAGCCTCGTACGGACTGGTTCCACAAGTACGTCGTCTCCGAGATCACCGAGACCGACCGCACCGGTGGCGGTGACGACCTCGTCACCCGGTACGACTACCAGGGCGACGCCGGCTGGCGGAAGTCGGAGCCCGACGGAATGACCGAGGACAAGTTCCTCACCTGGAGCCAGTGGCAGGGCTACGGCAAGGTCAAGGTCACCAGCGGCAACGGCCAGTCCATGACGACCCGCATCGACTACACGTACCTGCAGGGACTCGACGGCGACAAGCTGCCGGGCGGCGGCACCCGCCGCGAGGAGGTCACCGACTCCACCGGCACCGAGTACACCGGCCACAAGGAGTACACCGGCTTCCAGATCGAGGCCCAGACCTACAACGGCACCAAGGTCGCGTCCAAGGCGATCACCGAGCCGTGGAAGCACGACACCGCCACCCAGACCAAGACGTGGGCCACCACCAAGGCGACCGTCGTGCAGTCGGACATCTCGCGCGGCTACACCGCGCTGTCCGGCGGCGGCTGGCGCAGCACGAAGGCGGTGTCCACGTTCGACACCTCCAACCGAACCGGCCGGCTGCTGCGGACCGACGACTCCGCGGACCTGTCAACGGCGGCTGATGACACCTGCACCCGTCTGACCTACGCGGACAACCCGGCCAAGAACCTCTACACCCTGCAGTCCCGCACCGAGGTCGTGGCCACCGGCTGCGGCGCCGCCACCGACCGCAGGACGCAGGTCATCGGCGACACCCGCACCCACTATGACGATCTCGCGTTCGGAGCCGCACCCACCAAGGGTGACGAGACCAAGGCCGAGCGGCTGACGTCCCACGACGGCACGACCGGCACCTACCAGGTGACGGGCACGATCACGTACGACGCCTTCGGGCGTCCCACGTCCGAGACGGACGCTGCCGGCTCCTCGGTGCAGACCAAGTACACCGACGTCAACGGACTGATTTCCAAGGTCAGGCTCACCAATCCGCTCGGTCACGCCGCCACCACCGACTTCGCGCCGGCGTGGGGCCTTTCCATCGGCCAGACGGACCCCAACGGCCGCCGTACCGAGGCGTCGCTCGACGCGCTCGGCCGCGTGTCCTCGGTGTGGTTCCCCGACCGGACCAGGACGCAGACCCCGAGCGTCAAGTACACGTACGACGTCCGCCGGGACAAGCCCGTCTCCATCAAGACGGAGAAGATAGAGCACGGTGGCGGCTACGGCGTCGAGTACCAGTTCTACGATGCACTGCTCCGTCCGCGGCAGCTGCAGAGCGAGGGCCCGAACGGAACCCGGCTCGTCGGCGACACGTTCTACGACGGCACCGGCAAGGTCAAAATGGGCAACCAGACCTACAACGCCGTCGGCGCACCCTCGAACGAACTGCTGATCGTCGCCAACGGCGAGACTGGTTCGCAGTTCCGCTACGAGTACGACGGCATGGGCCGCAAGACGGCTGAGATCTTCCAGGTCGCGGGCGTCGAGCAGTGGCGCACGAGCATCGCGTACGGCGGTGACCGCACTCATGTCGACCCGCCCAAGGGCGGCGTCCCTTCCACCACCATCACCAACGCGGCCGGTGCGATGACCGAGCTGCGCCACTACCACGGCGAAAGCCCGGACCCGGACGGCCCGGTCTCCGGATACGACGCCACCAAGTACACCCACACGCCCGCCGGTGACCTGCAGACGGTCACCGACGCCAAGGGCAACGTCTGGCGGTACGAGTACGACCAGCTGAACCGCAAGGTCAAGAGCGTGGACCCGGACACGGGTACCACCACGGTCAAGTACGACGACGTCGACCGGCCCGTGTCCAGCACGGACAACCGCGGCAAGAAGGTCTCCACGGTCTACGACAAGCTGGGCCGCCCGGTCACCACATGGGACGGCGATCCGACCACAGGTACCAAGCTCACCGAGACCAAGTACGACAAGGCGGGCTGGCTCGGCGAGGCGTACGCCTCGCTGCGGTACACCAGCGCGACCGAGTACTTCTCCGCCGTCACGCAGGACATGGACGCGATGTACCGGCCGCTGAAGACCGCGTACACGGTCCCCGCGTCACAGGACAAGCTGGCCGGCACGTACGTCTTCACCACCACCTACAACGCCGACGGTACGGTCAACGGCCAGGGCATGCCGGCCGCGGGCGGGCTCACCGGTGAGGCCATCGCCTTCGGCTACGACGACTTGCAGCGGCCGAAGACGATGACCGGCAAGACGTCCTACGTCACCGACACCGTCTACTCGCCCACCAGCCAGCTCCAGCAGCTCGAACTGTCCACCGGCAGCGGCAGGAAGAACTGGCAGACCTTCCACTACGAGAAGGGCACCGACCGCCTCAAGCGCTCGGTCGTCGACATCGAAGGTGTCACCGGACCGGCCAAGAAGGCCGAATACTCCTACGACCAGTCCGGCAATGTGCTGTCCATCGCGGACTCGGCCGGCGCATCGCCCGACGTGCAGTGCTTCGCGTACGACAGTGGCAAGCGCCTCTCCGAAGCGTGGACTCCGGCCGCCACCGTGGCGACCGCGACCGGATCGGGAACCGTCGGCAGCAAGCTCGACGCCTCGTCCCCGTCCGCCTGTGCCACGGCTCCCGGCACGTCCGCAGTGGGCGGCCCCGCCCCCTACTGGACGTCCTACGAGACGGACGCAATCGGCAACCGCACCAAGGAGGTCCGCCACGACACCGGCCTGAACGCGGCCAAGGACGTCACGCGCACCTTCACCTACGGTGAGGGCCCTGCCGGTCCGCACGCCGTCACCAAGGTCGTCGAGAACACTCCCACGGGCGACAAGCAGTCGACCTATGGCTACGACGACGCCGGCAACACCGACGAGCGGACCCTGGGCGGAGACACCCAGAGACTCGGCTGGAACGCCGAGGGCAAGCTCGCCAAGACGACGGAGGCCGACGGAAAGACCACGGACTACCTCTACGACGCGGACGGCAACCGGCTCACCCGCTCGGACGCCACCGGTACCACCGTCTACCTCCCCGGCCTGGAACTCCGCCAGGCCAAGGGCAGCACGGCCGTCGAAGCGACCCGTTACTACAGCTTCGCGGGCAAGACGGTCGCCATGCGGACGGACAACGGCGACCTCTCATTCCTCGCCGCCGACCACCACGGCACCAACGAACTGTCCGTCAACGCCACAACAGGCGCCGTCTCCCAGCGGCGCCTTGACCCCTACGGCGTCGAGCGCGCCGAGCCGACCGGCCCCTGGACCAGTGAAAAGGGCTTCGTCGGCGGTGACATCGACGCTCAGACAGGCCTGACAAACGTCGGGGCCCGCCAATACGACCCGGGCCTGGGCAAGTTCATCTCACCCGACCCGATCATCGATTTCACCCAGCCGCAGCAGGTCAACGGCTACGCCTACGGCAACAACAGCCCGGTCACGCTGTCCGACCCGAGCGGGCTCTGGATCTCCATTCCCAAGCTGTTCCAGTGGGCGATGAACTACTTCAAGAAGTACTCGTCCAGCCACGCGGTCAGCAGTGCCGAGCAAGAACTGGGCCAGGCCGAGGCGAACTACAGCAAGACGAAGCAGAGGGTCAAGAAAGCAGCCGACGCGCTCACCGAAATCGCCAAGGAAGAGCTCGGGATCAACGCCGCTCTCGACTGCTTCTCCTCAGGCGACCTGGGGGCCTGCGGCGAGACCGCGCTCAATGTCGCCACCATGCTCATCGGCGGCCTGCCCGCCAAGCTGATCAAGAAGTACGGATGGCGGCTGGACAAGGCCTGGGACCTCGGTAAGACGATCACGGGTCACCTCGACGAGCTGATCAGCGGCGCGATGAAGGCCTGGGACGAGTCCTCCAAGGTCCAGAAGGCAAAGGACAAGCTGGAGAAGGCCAAGGCAGCGCTGAAGAAGCAGGGCGAATCCTGCGATGTCTCGCACAGCTTCCTACCAGCGACACCGATCCTCCTCGCAGACGGTTCGAGTAAACCGATCGAAGAGATCGAGCTCGGCGACAAGATCATCGCCACCGATCCCGAGACCGGCGAAACGGTGGCTCGTGAGGTCGTCGGCACGATTGTCACGGAGGACGACAAGCAGTTCGTCGACCTGACGATCAAGGCCGAGGGCGAACAGGCGGCTGCCCTCATCTCCACAACGACCCACCCGTTCTGGGTGGAGTCCGAGGGTGCGTGGGTCGCGGCCGGCGACCTTGAACCGGGGATGGAACTCCGCACCCCGCAAGGCGCCACCGCCACAGTCGTCGGCTCCCGTGACTTCGAGCAGCGTCAGCGGACGCACGATCTCACGGTCAGCGGCATCCACACGTACTACGTCGTCGCGGAGCAGACTCCGGTACTGGTCCACAACTGCCCCAAGAAGGTTCCGAACGGTCCGAGGCCGAAGCCCATTCCGAAGGAGGTCAAGTACCACTTCAAGGCCATCCGTGACGGTAACGGCATCCCACAGATCGATACGTCGACCGGCCTTCAGAAGATATTCCGAGGAAGTAAGCCGACCCAGCGGGAGTGGAAGGGCGCGAAGGAATTCGTCGTTCCGACGAACAAGCCGGGTAACGAAGTGAGAATCCTGCGCTTCGACAACGGCACCATGGGATGGTCGGACAACCATTATCGGACCATCCAGAACTTCCCGATGTCGTGGTATCCCAAGCTCAGAAAGCCCTGACTGGGCCACCAAATAGCTGAATGAAGGGTGCTGGGCCCCGCACGAGGCGTGCGGGGCCCGGCGCATGTCCTTCCTGTAGGATAAAAGCGCGACCGATTTCTGTCTCAATGAAACAAGAGGTGGCAGCCTAATGGAGTGTCGGGAAGCCAGGGTTAGGTTTGCTGTTTCCGCCGATGACGAAGATGATTCTCATCTCGGCAGCCCCCTTGATATTGAAGGCCTCTATACGGGCTCCTACGGCGCACTGGAAGAATTCAGCTACGTGGAGCCGGAAGTGCGTATGTCCTGTCTCCGGCTGTTGGGTCTGAACCCTTCGGACCAGCTGGTCGAATCCTGGTTCCGCAGGGAATCCACCGGCATTGACCTGGGAAATATCTGGATCAATATTCTAGATCCGACGGGGCGGGTGATCGGGGCCTACCTTGCCGGTTCCGCCGAGCTTGACGCCTGCGTGGTGAAGGACGACGGTTCGATCGATGCAGAGGTGCACTGCTGTTTCACGACAGAACCTCACGCCGGAGCCGGAGATATCTGGGAATCTTGGGCGATCTCCCCGCCTGTGTCGAAGAATGATTGGGCAGGAATTCCACCGGGCCGGAGAGAGGCATGGGTTGAAGTGGCGGGAAGATACGGCTGGACGGTCGAGGCGAAAGACGCCCGCCGCCCGGTCTCCGGCCCTTATGTTCTCGAAGGTGAGAACATCCAGGATCTCGCCAGTTTCTACTGTGCCATTGGTGAGGCGATCAACGGACCCGGTGGATACTACGGATCGAATCTAGCCGCTCTCGATGACTGCCTTTCTGGCGCTCTGGGGCAGGCGGCTCCATTCTCGCTTGAATGGCATGATTTCGATACCGCGCGGGAGGCGCTGGGGATGCTGGAAACCCACGTCCCGGGAAAATCCGTGCTCGACTTGATTCTGGAGTGTCTCGTGCACCGCAGGGTGGAAATCGCGCGCCGGTAAGCACCGGAGGCCCACCGAAGAAGTCTTCGGTGGGCCCCTCTTGCGTACGGGTCCTTGCGCGCAGGGAAAGGTGGCACCCGGTCCGCGCGCCTCCGCGGCCCGCGAACCGGGGCCGTCAGTGGGCGCCGACCAGGCGGGGTTCGGCCAGGGCGGCGGTGTGCGCGTCCATCCGCTCGGCGGAGAGGATCGCGGCGGCGGTGTCGGCGCGGGATGCGGCGACGACGAGGGCGCGGCCCGCGAGGGCGAGTGCCCGGCGGTGCAGGGACGCGGGGTCCGCGCCGCTCAGGCCCGCGTGGCGGACGGGCGGCGTGCCTCGGAGACGGGCGACCTGGGCCGCGATGCTGTCGGCGGCCGCGTCGAGACCGAGTTCGTCGGTGACGGCGAGCAGCGCGGAGAGATGACCGGCGAGCTGGATATCCAGCTCTTCCTCGCGGGTGCGGTGCGGGTACTGGGCGTCGTCGGCCATCGCGTGGACGGACCCACGACGTTGCGTGCGGATCGGCTCGTACATGGGGATGGCCTCCTGCTCACTGTCAGGAGACCATCCTAGCTTAGATTCTGTCTAAAGTTGAGTCCGGTCGGGACTCTTTGCCGAGGCCATACCCGGGGCCCGCTCAGGGTCCGGTCAGGGCTGGCTGTAGCCGTCCAGGAAGTTCCCGATCCGCGTCACCGCGTCCGCCAGATCCTTCGCCGCCGGCAGCGTCACGATCCGGAAGTGATCCGGCTCCGGCCAGTTGAAGCCCGTACCGTGCACGACCATGATCTTCTCGGTGCGCAGCAGGTCGAGCACCATCTGCCGGTCGTCCTTGACCTTGTAGACCTTGGGGTCGAGCCGCGGGAACAGATACAGCGCGCCCTTCGGCTTGACGCAGGTCACGCCCGGGATCTGGGTGAGCAGGTCGTACGCGACGTCCCGCTGCTCCAGGATCCGCCCGCCCGGCAGGACGAGGTCCTCGATCGACTGCCGGCCGCCGAGCGCCGTGGCCACCGCGTGCTGCGAGGGCATATTGGCGCAGAGCCGCATATTGGCCAGGATCGTCAGCCCCTCGATGTACGAGGAGGCGTGCGCCTTCGGACCGCAGACCGCCATCCAGCCGGAGCGGTAGCCCGCCACCCGGTAGTTCTTGGAGAGCCCGTTGAAGGTCAGGACCATCAGGTCCGGGGCGACCGCGGCGGTCGGGGTGTGCGTGGCTCCGTCGTAGAGGATCTTGTCGTAGATCTCGTCGGAGCAGACGATCAGGTTGTGCCGGCGGGCGATGTCCGTCAGCGAGCGCAGCATCTCGTCGTCGTAGACAGCACCGGTCGGGTTGTTCGGGTTGATGATCACGATCGCGCGGGTGCGGTCGGTGATCTTCCGCTCGATGTCCGCGAGGTCCGGCATCCAGTCCGACTGCTCGTCACAGCGGTAGTGCACGGCCGTACCGCCGGCCAGCGACACCGAGGCCGTCCACAGCGGATAGTCCGGCGCCGGTACGAGCACCTCGTCGCCGTCGTCGAGCAGCGCCTGCATCGACATCTGGATCAGCTCGGAGACGCCGTTGCCGAGGTAGATGTCCTCGACGTCCAGGTCGATGCTCTTGGTCTGGTAGTGCTGCATCACGGCGCGGCGCGCGGACAACAGCCCCTTCGCGTCGCCGTAGCCGTGTGCGCCGCCGAGATTGCGGAGGACGTCCTCGAGGATCTCGGGCGGGCACTCGAAGCCGAAGGCCGCGGGGTTGCCGGTGTTGAGCTTGAGGATGCGATGCCCTGCTGCCTCCAGCCGCATTGCCTCCTCGAGGACCGGGCCCCGGATTTCGTAACAGACGTTTGCGAGCTTCGTCGACTGGATCACCTGCATGTCGGTGAGCTTACGGGCGCGCAAAGGTGATCGCTTCCTGTTTTGGACCCCGCGGCGGCCCGGGAGCGGCCACGAGCGCGTGGCGTGAATGTCCGGTTTGGTACTTCGGCCGGTCAGGACGGCGCGTTCCCTTCGAAAGGGGCGGCGGGACGGTACGTACACCTGCGGTTTGCGTTGCGGGCGCGGGCAGAGGACGGCGCGATGTTGTTCTGGTCACCTCGTGGTCAGTGGTGCGGCCTGCCGTGGCGCCATGACTCTGCTGAGT
Source organism: Streptomyces sp. NPDC002870 (assembly GCF_042888505.1). Taxonomy (NCBI): domain Bacteria; kingdom Bacillati; phylum Actinomycetota; class Actinomycetes; order Kitasatosporales; family Streptomycetaceae; genus Streptomyces; species Streptomyces sp. NPDC002870. Next base: position 17,492 of record NZ_JBIAPW010000034.1, on the reverse strand, counting down.
TTTGACCGCTACTGCGCCGAAATCGTCATGCAGAGCGACCTGTTGAGATCCGCCGTCGACGGCGCGGACCTGACGGCCCCGGTGCCCTCTGTCCTACCGGCGGCGGCCCGCGCGGAGCGAGCGCATCGAGATCCTGGGCGATGCGGAGCTGCTCGACTTCTGGCTGGAGCGGGTCGGATTCGGGTGACCGGCGGTTCTTCCGGTCACCCGGCGAATCGGCGGACGTAGCGCTTCTGCCAGGGGGTCTCGACGGCGCGTGCGTCGTAGTTCTGCCGTACGAACTCCACGGCCCGGTCGGCAGGCACCCCGTCGAGCACGGCGATACAGGCAAGCGCCGTGCCGGTGCGCCCGCGGCCGCCGCCGCAGGCGATCTCGACGCGCCCGTCGGCGGCGCGCTGCCACGCCTCGCAGAGGACGGCCCTGGCGTCGGCGTGGCTGCCGGGCAGCCAGAAGTCCGGCCAGCGCAGCCATCGGACTTCCCAGGGGACCTCGGGCGGCTGCTTGCCGAGCAGATGGACGGCGTACGTGGGCGTCGGACCGGGCGGGAGCGGGCGGCGCAGGCCGCGCCCCCGGACGAGGCGTCCGGAGGGCAGGCGCAGGACGCCGGGGTCGGTGGGCTGCCAGGTCTCGGTCATGGGCACACAGTAGGGGCGGTGTGCCTCATCCCAGGTATCCGTGGAGGAACGTGCGTACCCCGGCGGTCGCGATCTCGTCCCGCTCCTTGTCCGTGAGGACGAGCCGTGGCCGGGACGGTTCGGCGACGGAGACCAGCACCAGAAAGTGAATGGTCGCGCGGTCGGCGTCCTCGATGCGCGGCAGTCCACGCTCCGCCGGCCAGCACAAGGCGGCCGGATTCGTCAGCTACGCGATCAATGGCGGCAGCCGCGCTGTCGAGCAACTGCGCCAGGTGGCAAGTGAGTTGCCCGGCGGACCCGGCCGACCCCGGCGTGTGCGAGCCGGCCGAGCACCATGAGCCGGCGCTGCACGAGATGCTCGACGAGCTCATCGCCTGGTCGGCAGCGCTCGCCCCGCTGCGCGTGGCGGCGTAGCGACGGGGGTGTGGCCGAGGGGGCGTACCCGCCCCGTGCCGCGCACGCCCCGGCCGCCGGGAAGGCAGCCGGGGCGCAGCGTTCGCTCAGGACTCCTCGCATTCCTTCCATGCGAGCCGGTAGATGGTGTTGATCTCACCGTCCGTCGAGTCCATCGTCATGAAGCTCGTCGTTTTCTTCGGATCCGAGGTTCCGGCATTGACCCGTACTTCGGTGTTGATGTTGAAGTTACGTTTCACCCCGCACGGCGCCCACACCATCTGACCCCATTCCGTGGAGTCGGTCGCCTGCCAGTTGTCGTCGATCGGGCCCTTGAAGGGGTGATTTCTCGCCGCCGTGTCCGGCGAGCCCTGGAAGTAGTACGACGCTTTCTGGACGGCAGTGGCGCCGGGCTGCAGGCTTGCGAAGCCGCGGTAGTCGGCGCTGGCGATCGCGTACGTGAAGCCCTGCGGGACGTGCACAACGAGGTTGAGCTGACAGTTCTTCCGGTAGTCGGTCGGCCCTGCGCCCACGCCGACCTTCGCGAGGTACTCGCTGTACGTCACGGTGAAGGCGGTGTTGTCCCCGGACACGGCCACCGCGGCGGTCCCCGGGCGACACCCCGATCCGTTCACCGTCGCGATGTCGATCGTGATTTTGTCCGGGGGCGCGATGCTGACTGCGGAAGCGTCTTGCGCTGCAAGCAGCGAAGCAAGAAATGCCGCTGTCGCGCCGCCCGCAATAAGTGTACGAGACATGATTCTCCCATCGGGGAAATGTGAGGGGTTCACCCGGAGACAGCCCAAAGAAGTGCATGGGCATGTCAACTCTTCAAATAGTTCTGAGTGCTTCTCGAAGAGCCGGATCGATGGGAATGGTAGGGACCGGCGCGGGGGTTGAACAGAGCCGTTATCGGCCGCGGTCGAGTGGGCCTGAAGTAGCCGGAAGACCCCGGAGAGCACTGCGATGCTCTCCGGGGTCTTGTGCCACTGGGCCCTGTGCGGGCTGCTGGGCTGTCAGGCGGTGCTGCAGGCGTTGCCGAAGGTAGGGTTGAGCAGGCCAATAACGCTGGCGGTGTTGCCGCAGGCGTTGACCGGAACGTGAAGCGGAACCAAAATCACGTTGCCGGAGAGAACGCCCGGAGAGCCGACAGCGGCACCCTGGGCACCCGCGTCGGCCATGGCGGGCGCGGCGCCGCCCAGGGCCATGATGACGCCCGCGGCGACGGTTGCGACCTTCTTGTGCTTCATTTCGATCCTTTCGGCAGCGGTGTAATGCGCAGGCGCGACCTTCGCGCTGCGCAGCCAGTTTCCTGTGGAACACCTCTGCGCACTTGTAACGAATGGATTCCCATGAAGAAACCTCTACAAGGCTGCGAGTCCGGAAAGTCACTCGTATGCAGCACGTGTAATTTGTCGAACTGTCGAGAGGATTCTCCAGGGTGGTGAATCAGTGGCTCAAGGTGCGTATTTGCATTTGCCGAAACGTCTGACGCACCGAGCATGAGTACTACTGGTTCTGCGTTCCGTTACCCGACAGGACGGGGATGTTGCTGAGGATGTGCGACAGCGGCTCGTCACCCTTGACCTGGGTGGAGTTCTCGGCGCACTGCTGGTTCTGCGGGGCCGAGAGGACGGGGATGTCCTGGGCCGAGATCGGTACGACGCCGACGAGGGAGCCGACGTCGGCCTTGGCGGGAAGGCCGACGCAGGGCTTGTTCAGCGAGCCCTGGACGAGGCCGATCTGCGGGCTCATCACACCGCTGGTGCTGGAGTTGCCGTAGCTCTGAAGGGCGTTGTTGCCGCTGGTCGACGTGGTGCCCCCGTCGTCGCCGATTGCCATGGCCTGCGGTGCCATCGCCGCGCCGACGCCGACCATTGAAGCGGTAACCATCGCGGCGGTCAGAATCCTCTTGATCACTGTTTGTCCCTCTTCGCTTTGAACGACCGATCGTGGAGCAGGCTGATCAACCGGGTCCTGACGAGTTTGGTTCCGTGCCTTCACCCGAATGTCGTAGCGCCGTCGGCACGCCCCTGCGCGATATCGGCGGAGGGTCTTGCGGCCCTCCGCCGATGATGCGGACCGTCCCGCCCAGGTATGCCATGCCAGATAGGAAGCACGGCCGCCCCACGGCGCATGCGCCGTCGGCTGGAGGCGTGCACCCGGAGCGGATAACATGCACGGTCTGCGCGTTCATTTCACCATGGCTCAATGATCTACAGGGTCCGGTTTCATCCGTTTGCCGAATGGATTTTGGCGGGCATTCGCCATTCTGGATGGAGGCACAGTCAGGCCCCCAGTTCGCTATCGGAGCGGTGAAACCATATGACGATTACGGCGACCGGCGGACGGGTGTCCGTCGGCCATGGGAGAAGGCGACGGGCTTTCGAGAGAGAAGTCGGCGGCAGTCGTGGGTTCGCGTGGCTTCTGGTGATCACGGGTGCGGCCGGAGCAAGGGGCTGCTGGAGTTCCACTGGATGCCGCCGGTCCTGTGGACCGGCATCATCGGGATGCTCATCCTGACCCGCTGGTGGGACTTCTGGACCGGCTGACCCGGACAGAGGCGTACGCAGAGACGTATGACAGAGACGCAACCGGACACAGCGAAGTCCCCGGCAACCGGCGCCGGGGACTTCGGTCTGCTGCTCGGGCTCAGCTGTTGCCCTCGCCGTTGCCCGAAAGCACGGGGATGTTGCTGAGGACGTGCGACAGCGGCTCGTCACCCTTGACCTGGGTGGAGTTCTCGCTGCACTGCTGGTTCTGCGGGGCCGAGAGGACCGGGATGTCCTGGGCCGAGATCGGTACGACGCCGACGAGGGAGCCGACGTCGGCCTTGGCGGGAAGACCCACACAGGGCTTGTTGAGCGAGCCCTGGATGAGGCCGATCTGCGGGCTCATGTCCCCGAAGGTCTCGGAGTTGCCATACATCTGCACGGCGTCGTTTCCGCTCTGCGACGTCGTACCGCCGTCGTCGCCGATGGCCATGGCCTGCGGCGCCATCGTCGCTCCCGCGGCCGCCACGGAAAGGGTAAGTGCCGCAGTGGTCATAACCTTCTTGAGCATGTTCCGTCCTTCTGTTGCATGGTCGCGTGGTCGCGTCGATGCCCGCTACTGGAGCGCCCTGGAGAACTACTGACTCGGGACATTGGTTCTCCGGGGTTGTCCGGGTTCACCCAAATGGCCCGTACCGCGCCGGGGCGGCGAGTGGATCACACATTGCGTTGCTACTAAGGGCGTTGGGCCGAACAGGGGGTACCGGCGTCGTGGGCCGTGTCATCTCCGGGGGGCAATCCGTTGCGATTCCTGTGAGCCCTATGTCGGGCAAAACATCGAACAGAAGGTGCTATCCCATGAATTCTGTCAAGAAGGCCGCTTTCGTTCTGGCCACCGCCGGTCTCGCTGCCGGATCCGCTGCCGGATCCGCCTTCGCCGACGCCGGTGCGGAGGCCGTCGCCCAGAGCTCACCGGGTGTGCTGTCCGGCAACGTGGCGGAGCTCCCGGTGCACCTGCCGGCCAACGTGTCGGGCAACAGCGTCAACGTCATCGGCCTGCTCAACCCGGCCTTCGGCAACGTCGCGGCCAACGGCTGACCGCGCTTCGCATCGGGGTGGTGTCATCGGTATCTGCCGGTGGCACCACCCCTGCATTGTGTCCCTGACCTGGACCCGCAGAACGGCAGGGGGTGCAGCCGCCGATGGCTGCACCCCCTGCCGAACGCGCTCTCCCAGAAGGCCGGTTCAGCCGCCCAGTTCGACGCCACCCAGCAGCGGGGCGACTTCGCCGACCGTCTCGAGGGTCTGCTGCGGGGCGGCGCCCTTGACGTTGTTGAGGTCGGTCGCGGTGTCGGCGACCGAGTTCACCGCGGAACGCCCGTCGGTCAGATCGAGGGCAGGCGCCGAGCCGAGGGTCTCAAGGCCACCGTTGAGGCTCATGGGAGGCATGGGCGTCGTACTGGCGGCGAAGGCGGGAGACCCCCCATCGCCACGACGGAACCGGCAACGATTGCGGCAACCCGCGAGTACTTCATCTTTTCGCATCCCTTTCCCCGGCCGCGTTCGTCGCCGCCGTCGTCCTGGGTAACGAGTTCTGGCTGCGGCGGAAACCCCCGCATTCCACGGCATGGGCGGAATCAGACCGGGTGGCGGTCATGGAGCCAGCCCCTGCGCTGAGGCGGCGGAGCGGGGCGGCTCTCAGCTTCGAAGCCCGACCGCGCCGGACAGTGGGCGAGTCGGGTCCACTCCATGTCGGGCAGGCCTGGCAGTGTGCGGTCGGCGTCGGCCCACTCCCGGACCAGCTGTTCGTAGATCGGGGTCCCGGTGGGCGAACTCATCGGGTTCGGCACTGCGGCCGTCTGGACGCGCTGCCATCGGGCAGACGTTGTAGTCCTTGCCATAAGTCGGCCAACGCGCGCCCGCGGGGCGAAGTCACTGCCGTGGTACGGAGGTGGAGTACGGCGGGAACGGATTTTCGCCCCGGGCCGGGCACGGTGGGGAAGCGCGGAATTGGCGGCGGGCGCCTTCGTCCATCCAGGTGAACGGGTGAGGTGGGGGGCGTTTGCAGGGCCTAGGGTGCCGAGCCATGACCACTGCCAGCTCTTCCAAGAACGCCGTACTGCGCAGCCAGTTGGGCACCCTTTCTGTGCTCGCGTGGATCGGTGACCCCGACGAGGGGCACGACATGCCGTATCTGCTCGCCTACTCCCTCGGCGACGGCGCCGACGGTGCGCAGGCGGGGGAGGCGGCCGTGCTGGCGGTGATCGAGGAGGCCGGGCTCTCGGCCGGCGACCACATGGCCGACAGCACCCGCTCGGCCCGCTCCCCGATCAGGCTGCTGGTCGAAGGCGGCCGTGCCGTCCTCAACATGCCCTACCTCAGCGCCCAGTGCCCCGCCCCGCCTCAGTGGCTCCGTGCCGTCGAGGAGCGCGGTCATGCGCACCTCCTGATCGCCAGCCGCCCCTGGCCGGACGCCGTCCCGGGCAAGCCCGTCACCGAGGAGGCGCTCCAGTCCTTCCTCGGCGACGAGCGGACGCTCGCCACGGCGGCCCACGTTCTGCTGCCGGTGAGCCGACTACGCGGCTGACAGCCTCGGTTACGGAGCGGACTGACCGGAATCAGTCCCTTGTCGATGGCGGCCGATCCCCCAACAATGCGCATGACAAACCGAAGGAACCCTTCGGTCAGAAGTCGCAAGAGGGGACCCCCACATGAACAAGCCTCTCGCCGGTGCCCTGCTCGTCCTCGGACTCCTCGGGGCAGGCACGGCGCCCGCGGTCGCGGCCGCAGGTCCGGACACGGCGTCGCACGACGCGGCCACCGCTTCCCAAGTCGACGCCAGAGCAGTCGACTTCGCCGGGACGGTGGCGCTCAGCAACTGTTCCGGATCGGTGGTGCGCATGCCGGCCTCGGAGCCCGACGACCCCGCCCTCGTACTCTCCAACGGGCACTGCATAGAGAGCGGCTTCCCGGCCGCGGGCGAGGTCATAGTCGACCAGCCGTCCAGCCGCAGCTTCGGCCTGCTCAACTCCGCGGGCACCAGAGTCGCGACACTGCGGGCCGGCAAGATCGCGTACGCGACGATGACGGACACCGACGTCTCGCTGTACCAACTCACCAGCACCTACCAGCAGATACAGAGCCGGTACGGCATCAAGGCGCTCGAGCTCAACGCCGCGCACCCGGTGCAGGGCACCGCCATCAAGGTTGTCTCCGGGTACTGGAAGCGCATCTACAGCTGCAACATCGACGGCTTCGCGTACCGCCTCAAGGAGGGTGAGTGGACCTGGAAGGACTCGGTCCGCTACACCTCCAGCTGCAACACCATCGGCGGCACCTCGGGCTCGCCCGTCGTCGACAACGCGACGGGCAAGGTCGTCGCCGTCAACAACACGGGCAACGAGAACGGCGGGCGCTGCACCGACAACAACCCCTGCGAGGTCGACGAGAACGGCGCGGTCACGGTCCGCCGCGGGATCAATTACGCGCAGCAGACATACGGGATAGTCCCCTGTGTCGGCCTCGACAACAAGATCGACCTGGGCCGACCGGGCTGCGCGCTGCCGAAGCCGTGAGCTGATTCGGCAATACGTTCGATTATCTGGTTACCCTGGAGGCATGGCAGCACATCTCCAGGGTTCGCTCTTCGACCAGACCGACGAGATCCGACTCGGTCCGCTGAGGGACGTACGGCGGACGGTGCTCGGGGACGGGGCGTGGATCGACATGCTCCCCGGGTGGCTCGGCGGGGCGGACGCCCTCTTCGAGGAGCTCGCCGCCGGTGTGCCGTGGCGGGCCGAGCGGCGGCAGATGTACGAACACGAGGTGGCAGTTCCGCGGCTGCTCGCCTTCTACGGGGTGCGGGACGCTCTCCCGCACCCCGTCCTGGACGAGGCCCGCGCCGCCCTTTGCGCGCATTACGCCTCCGAGCTCGGCGAGCCGTTCACCACCGCCGGGCTCTGCTACTACCGGGACGGCCGGGACAGCGTGGCCTGGCACGGCGACACCGTGGGGCGCGGCTCCCGGGAGGACACCATGGTCGCCATCCTGTCGGTCGGCGCCCCGCGCGATCTGGTGCTGCGGCCCCGCGGGGGCGGCCGTGCCCCGCTGCGAAGGCCACTGGGGCACGGCGATCTGATCGTGATGGGCGGCTCCTGCCAGCGGACCTGGGAGCACGCCGTGCCGAAGACGGCGCGCGCCGTGGGGCCGCGCATCAGCATCCAGTTCCGGCCGCAGGGAGTGCGCTGATTACGCGGGAGTGCGCTGATTACGCGGGAGTGCGCTGATTAGGCGGGCGTGCGCTCCGTCCGGCGGACCGAGCGGCCGGCCAGTACGTCCGTCCTCGATCCGTCCTCGATCACGAACCTGCCGTCGATCAGCACATGCGGGATGCCGACCGGCAGCGTACGAGGGGCCTCGAAGGTCGAGCCGGCCGCGACCGTGTCCGGGTCGAACAGCACCAGGTCCGCGCGGTAGCCCTCGCGGACCAGGCCGCGGTCCGGCAGCCGCAGCCGGGCGGCCGGGCGGGAGGTGAGGTGGGCGACCGTCTCCTCCAGGGTGAGGATGCCCAGCTCCCTCGCGTACCGGCCGAGATAGTGCGGGAAGGTGCCGTACGCCCGCGGGTGCGGCTTGTAACCCTGCAGGATGCCGTCGCTGCCGCCGGTGTGGACCCGGTGGCGCATGATCTGCCGGACGTTCTCCTCGTGGCCGACGTGCTGGAGGATCGTCGAGCCGAGACGGTCGTTGATCAGCAGTCGCCGGGCCGTGGTCCACGGGGCCTCGCCGCACCGGGCGGCCGACTGCGCGATCGTCTTGCCGACGCAGCTCGCGAGCCCCGGGTCGCTCACGCCCGAGATCTCGATCGTGTCCCACTCGATGGGCACGCCATGGCAGCCGTCCGCGCCGATCTCCTCCATGTGGTGGCGGATCCTCTCGGCGGTCTCGTCGTCCTGGAGGCGGACGAGCACCGCCTCCGGACCGCCCTCGCTCGCCCAGCTCGGCAGCATCGCGACGAGCGTGGTGCAGCCGGGGGTGTACGGGTATGTGTCGAGGCTGATGTCCGCGCCGGCGTCCAGCGCCCGGTCGAGGAGGGCGAGCAGATCCGGCGCCCTGCCCTTGTTCACGCCGAAGTTCATGGTCGCGTGAGCGAGATGCAGCGCGCAGCCGGCGTCGCGGGTCAGGGAGACCACCTCCTCGTACGCCTGAAGGGCGCCGGCGCCGTACGAGCGGTGGTGCGGGCAGTAATAGCCGTCGTAGTCGGCCACCACCCGGCACAGCTCGGTCAGTTCGGAGTCGCCCGCGTACATGCCGGGGGTGTAGGTCAGGCCGGACGACATGCCGACCGCGCCCTGTTCCAGGCCCTCGGCGACGAGCCGCTTCATGCGGGTGAGCTCTTCGGCGGTCGCGGGGCGGTCGTCCCAGCCCATCGCGTATATCCGGACGGTGCCCTGCGGGACGAGGTATGCGGCGTTGACCGCGATGCCGCGGTCGAGGCGGTCCAGGTACTCGCCGACCGTACGCCAGTCGAAGTCGACGGAGGTGTCCCCGGGCGCACCGCCGTTCCAGCCGGTGATGGATCTGCGGACCGCGTCGAGGGTGCGATCGTCCACCGGCGCGTAGGAGAGGCCGTCCTGGCCGAGGACTTCGAGGGTCACGCCCTGCGCGGCTTTCGCCTCGTGCGCGGGGTCGCGGAGCAGCGCGAGGTCGCTGTGCGCGTGCATGTCGATGAAGCCGGGGGACAGTGCGAGGCCGTGCGCGTCGAGGGTGCGTCCGGCGGACAGTGCGGGGTCGCCCTGGCGACGTATGGCAGCGATGCGGCCGCCGTCCAGGCCGACGTCCGCGCGGTACGAAGGTCTGCCGGAGCCGTCGATGACGCGTGCCCCGCATATGACGAGATCCATGGCCCGGCCTCTCAGAAGAAGGTGCGGATGTAGTCGGTGACCGTGCCGTCGGCCTCGACCAGCGGGATCAGCTGCCACTTGTCGAAGCTCGTGCAGGGGTGGGACAGGCCCATGCCGACCCAGTCGCCGACCTCCAGGTCCGCGTCCGGTGCGGTGCGCACCCAGCCGTGCTGGTCGGACAGGCCGCTGATGGTGATGCCGGTGGCGGGCCGGATCTCGCCGGTGCGGGCGTCGCGTACGACCTGGGCCTCGGGGAGATCGAGGTCGTACGCCGCGTCCCGCTTGCCCGCGTTGACGAAGGCCTGCTCCGGAGTGGGGCGGGAGACGACCTGGGCCCAGAGGCGGAACGCGGGCTGGAGGGCGCCCTCGTCGGGGACCCGGTTGAAGGGGGTGAGGTGGCGGTAGTGGCCGTCGTCGTGCGAGACGTACGCGCCGGAGCGGAGCAACTTCAGTACCGGAAGGGAGAGTTCGGGGATCTCGGCGAAGACGTCCGCGACCGCGTCGAACCAGGCGCTGCCGCCCGCGCTGACGACGATCTCCTCCGTCTCTGTCAGGGCGGCGAAGCGGCCGGACTTGTCGAAGTCCGCGGCGAGGGAGACCAGACGGTGCAGCCAGGCGCGGACGCGGTCGCCGTCGGCCTGCGGGACCTCGCCCTCGTAGCCGGCGACGCCGACGAGGCGGAGGGTACGGGTGGCCGCGACGGCGTCGGCGACGGCGGCGCAGTCGGATTCCGAACGGGCTCCGGTGCGGGCGGCCTCGCCGGCGCCGAGTTCGACGACGACGTCGAGGGGGCGGGTGCTGCCCGCGGACCTGAGAGCCTCGTCCATCAGCTCGACGCCGCGTACGGAGTCGACGTAACAGATGAAGCGGAAGTCGGGGTCGGCCTCCAGCTCGTGCGCGAGCCAGCGCAGCGCGGCGGGGTCGACGACCTCGTTGGCGAGGAAGATCCGCTGGATGCCGTAGGCGCGGTAGACGCGGGCCTGGTGGGGGACGGCGGCGGTGATGCCCCAGGCCCCGTAGGCCAGTTGGCGGGCGAAGAGCTGGGGGGACATGGAGGTCTTGCCGTGTGGGGCGAAGGCGAGGCCGTGGCGCTCTGAGTACGTCTCGAGGATTGCGAGGTTGTGCTCGACCGACTCGGCGGAGAGGGCGAGGACGGGGGTGGTGAAGCCGCCGGTGAAGAGGTTGCGGCGCTCGGCGGCGAGGGCGCCGACGGTGAGGCCGGCGGTCGCGGCGTCCGGAGGGAGTGCCTTGAAGCGGTGGTCGACCGGTTCGTCGGCGAGTCGTCCGACTGCGTTGTCGGCTGCCATGGAGTCTCCTTGAGGTCGCCTACCTGCGTTGCATTATGTGCAACGGTCATTGCGTACTTCGCTCAACGCTGTCTAACATCCGAGCCAACGCCGGGTCAATGATGTCCCGGCGGCCGACCAGTGAGGAGTTCGAGCGATCGTGACCGCGACGGTGACCGCGACGTCGACTGTGCCCGGCCCAGTGGACATCGTCTGTCTTGGCGAGTCCATGGTCACGTTCGTGCCGACGGCTCCGGGCCGCCTCGCCGACGTGCCGTCGTTCGTACGCGGCATCGGCGGAGCCGAGTCCAATGTGGCGTGCGGCCTGGCGGCGTCCGGGCACCGCGCGAAGTGGATCGGGCGGGTGGGCGCGGACGGGTTCGGCGAGCACCTGGTCGCGGCGATCGCGTCGTACGGCGTCGACACGTCGGCGGTCCAGCGCGATCCGCACCGGCCGACGGGGATCTACTTCCGTACGGCGGGCGAGCGGGCGACGGGCACCGCGGGCGAGGAACCGGACCGCGCGGAAGTCGTCTACTACCGCGCCGGTTCGGCGGCGTCCGCGATGTCACCGTCGACGATGCGGTACGAGGACCTGTTCTCCGGGCGGATCCTGCACCTGTCCGGCATCACGGCCGCGCTCTCGGCGGACTGCCTGTCCCTGATGCGCACCCTCACGACGCGGTTCCCGGGCCGCCCGCTCGTCTCGTTCGACGTGAACTACCGCGTCAACCTGTGGCACGACGCGGCCGATCCGCGGGTGCTGATGGACCTGGCGCGGGGTTCGGACATCGTCTTCGTCGGCGAGGACGAGGCGGAGGCGGCGTGGGGCGTACGGGGCGCGGCGGCGATCCGCGCGGAGCTTCCGGAACCGGAGGTCCTGGTGGTGAAGAGGGGCGCGCGGGGGGCGGTGGCGTACGCCCGCGGCGAGGCGCAGTTCCCCTGCCCGCGTCATCCCGAACCGGAGGCTCCGGCCCCGGACCCTCCCTCCACGCCGTGCGGGTGTGGGGGGACCCCCAGCCCTACGCCGTGCGGGTGTGAGGGGACCCCGAGCGCCTCAAACGCCGGCGGGGCCGATCTTCCGGCCCGTCCCGCCGCCGACACCGTCACCGACGAGCCCGCACCACGCGTCGACGTCGTCGCACCCGTCGGTGCCGGGGACGCCTTCGCCGCCGGGTTCCTCTCCGCCACCCTGCGGGGGCTCCGCGCCAACGAACGGCTGCGGTACGGGCATCTCATGGCCGCCGCCACCCTCACCGTCGCCGGGGATCTCGCCGTGCCGCCCGCTCGGGCGTATGCCGACCGGCTGGTCGCACTCGACGCGCGCGCCTGGGGGAGACTGCGACTCGGCCCCGGCTGGACCGCGACCGCGGAGCAGCACCCGCAGGGCACGCAGGACCCGCAGGAGGTACGTATCCCATGAGCCAGACCGTCGACCGCGCGCTGAGCATCCTTCCGCTGCTCGCCCAGGGACCCGCAGACCTCGGGCAGGTCGCCGAGCGCCTCGGCGTGCACAAGTCCACCGCGTTGCGGCTGCTGCGTACGCTCCACGAGCACGGACTCGTCTACCGCCAGCAGGACCAGCGCTACCGCCTCGGCGCCCGGCTCTTCGCCCTCGCACAGGAGGCCGTCGAGAATCTCGACGTACGCGAGATCGCCCACCCCCATCTCGTCGCGCTCAACGAGCAGATCGGGCACACCGTCCACCTCGCCGTGTACCAGGAGAGCGAGGTCCTCTACATCGACAAGGTCGAGAGCCGCTATCCCGTCCGGATGTACTCGCGGATCGGCAAACCCGTGGCCATTACCGTCGCCGCGGTGGCGAAGCTGCTGCTCGCCGACCTTCCCGAGGCCGAGCGGCGCGCGCTCGCCGAGAAGCTCGACTACCCCATGTACACGTCCCGTTCGATCCCGAACTCCGCCGCGTTCCTCAAGGAGCTCGCCGTCGTCCGCGAACAGGGATGGGCCACCGACCTCGGCGGCCACGAGGAGTCCATCAACTGCATCGGCGCCCCCATCCGGGGCGCGGACGGCCGCGCCGTCGCCGCCATGTCGGTCTCCGCGCCGAACGTCGTCGTCACCGCCGAGGAACTCCTCACCCTTCTCCCGGCGCTGCGCCGCACCGCCGACGCCATCAGCCGGGAGTACTCAGGCGCTGTATCCCCTCAGTGAATGACCGGCCCTGTGAAGGAAGTCCCATGACCGAGAAGACCGCGATCACCCCCGCCACCCACACCGCCCCGCCCGCCAAGTTCTCCCACGGCGTCCGCAAGGGGAACATCCTCCAGGTCGCCGGTCAGGTCGGCTTCCTGCCCGCCGTCGAGGGACAGCCGCCGACGCCCGCCGGGCCGACCCTGCGCGAGCAGACCCTGCAGACCCTCGCCAACGTCAAGGCGGTCCTCGAAGAGGGCGGCGCGGGCTGGGACGACGTGATGATGATGCGCGTCTACCTCACGGACGTGGACCACTTCGCCGAGATGAACGCGATCTACAACACGTACTTCGAGGAACAGGGACTGAGGGCGCCCGCCTCCGCCCGTACGACGGTGTACGTAGGCCTTCCCCAGGGCCTCCTGATCGAGATCGACGCCCTGGCAGTCCTCGGCTGATCTCCGGCTGATCCCGCTCCACCCCGCACTTCACGGCGCGGCGCGCTTCCCCCAAGCGCCGCGCCGTGATCCCCCACGCCCAAAATCCCCCGAACCGCGAGGTCCCCCGCCATGCTCATAGCCGCTGACTCCCCACCACCAGCCCCACCCCACACCGGTGGACTGCTCCTGCTCATCGACGGCACCGCCGGTCTGCTGACCGTCGCCGCCTTCGGCATCGCGCTCCTACTCTTCCTGATCATCAAGGTCCGGCTGCAGCCGTTCGTCGCGCTGCTCGCCGTTTCCATAGCCGTCGGCCTCGCCGCCGGTCTGTCCGTCACCGAGCTCTTCGGCACGGTTCAGAGATCCGCCGCCGTCTCGGTCATCGAGCAGGGCATGGGCGGCATCCTCGGGCACGTGGCGATCATCATCGGGCTCGGCACCATGCTCGGCGCGATACTCGAAGTGTCCGGCGGCGCCGAGGTGCTGAGCACCCGTCTGCTGCACCTCTTCGGCGAGAAGCGCGCCCCGCTCGCCATGGGCCTCACCGGCCTGATCTTCGGCATCCCCGTCTTCTTCGACGTAGGCATCTTCGTCCTCGCGCCGATCGTGTACGCCGCCGCCAAACGCTCCGGCAAGTCGGTCATCCTCTACGCGATGCCGCTGCTCGCGGGTCTGTCGATGCCCCATGCCTTCCTGCCGCCGCACCCCGGCCCGGTCGCCGCCGCGGGTCTGCTCCATGTCTCGCTGGGCTGGGTCATCCTGATGGGCGTCGTCGTCGGCCTCCCGGCCGTTCTGGCCGCCTGGGTCTACGCCGCCTGGATCGGCAAGCGCCTGTTCGTCGAGGTCCCGCAGGACATGGTGGAGGCGGCGGCGGACGCCAAGGCCGCCGTCGCCGCCGAGCAGACCGCCGCCGGCCGCGCCCCGCAGGAGAAGCCGGTCTCCCTCGGCACGGTCCTCACCATCATCGGTACGCCGCTGGCCCTCATCCTCGCCGCGACGTTCTCCTCCATCGCGCTGGACCCCTCCACGCTGCGCTCGGTCATCGAGTTCTTCGGCAACCCCTTCGTCGCTCTGACGATCGCGCTGCTGATGGCGTACTACCTGCTGGGCCTCAGGCGCGGCTGGTCCCGCAAGTCCCTCGAGGCCGTGTCGACCTCCTCGCTGAAGCCGGTCGGCAACATCCTGCTCGTCGTCGGCGCGGGCGGCGTCTTCGGCGCCGTACTGAAGGGGAGCGGCGTCGCACAGGCGCTCTCCGACACCTTCAACGGCATCGGTCTGCCGATCATTGTGCTCGCCTATCTGATCTCGCTGGTGCTGCGGGTGGCCCAGGGCTCGGCGACGGTCGCGATCGTCACCACGGCCGGAATCGTGCTGCCGCTGGTCGAGAACGGCGGCCACTCGCAGGCATTCCTGGCGCTGGTCATCATGGCGATCTCGGCCGGCTCGATCTTCGCCTCACACGTCAACGACGGCGGCTTCTGGATCGTGGCGAAATACTTCGGGATATCGGAGCGGGACACCCTCAAGTCGTGGACGGTGCTGGAGTCGGTGCTGTCTCTCGCGGGCTTCGCGGTCGCGGCGGCGCTGAGTCTGGTGGTCTAGCGGCAGGGATACGTACGTACGAGAGCGCCCCGGGACGACACTGTCCCGGGGCGCTCTGTCCGTCAGCTCGCGCAGTACTGCTGCTCCTTGCCGATGGAGCGGTACATGCAGTCGGCGTTTTCAACCAGCTGCAGAACCGCGTCCCGGTTGCGGTTCGTCTCGCGCTCGATCACCTCGTCGGGCGGGTAGAAGCCGCCGCCGCCGAAGCCCGTCGGGTACATCTCGAAGGTGTACGCGAAGATCTTCTGGTTGCCCCACAGCCAGTCGTCGATCGACCCGTCCGTGATGTAGAGGTCGCTCGCCTGCTCCGGGGTGTAGCCGTTGCTCGCGGCCATCTTCTGGCCGACCGCCGCGAAGGCGTTCCGGTCGTCCTGCGTCATCCCGGGTGCGGTGTCGGCGTTGGTGTAGCCGTACGGCCAGAGCACCAGCTCGCTGTAGGTGTGGAAGTCGATGCCCGCCTTGATCTGCTGCTTGCCGCCGACGACCCGGCTGCGTGTGAAGTCGGCGACCACCTTGACCTCGGGCGCGGACTCGGCCCGCGCGCCGCGGAACGTCTCGGAGCTCGGGGAGCCCGAAGAGCCGCCGCAGCAGCCCCACTTGAAGTTCCAGTTGCGGTTGGGGTCCGTGCCGATTGCCGAGGAGCCGGAGTTGGGCTGGCGGTTCTTGCGCCAGCTGCGGTAGGAGCCGGTGGCGATGTCGTACTCGCCGCCGTCCGGGTTGACGTCCGGGATGATCCAGATCTCACGGCTGTTCACGGCGTTGGTGACCCGAGAGTCGGTGCCGTAGTCGTCGCCGAGTTCGCGCACCAGATACAGCGCCATCTCGACGGTGAGGTGCTCGCGCGCGTGCTGGTGGTGCGTGAAGAGCACCTCGGGCTCGTTCTCGTCCGTCGCGGCGTTGTCGCTGATCTTGATCGCGATGATGTCCCGGCCCTGGTAGCTCTTGCCGATGACCCGCTTGCTGATGATGTTCGGGTGGGCGGCGATCCGCTGGTTGATCTCGGCGTTCATCTCGGCGTAGTTGTGATAGCGCGCGTCGGCCGAGGGGAAGTCGAACGGCTCGACGGCCCGCCCGTTGGTCCTGGCCGGGGGCGCGGGCAGCGCTTCGAGTCGATAGCCGAGGGCGCGCAGCCGCTTCGCCTGGGTGGCGGTGGCGCTGACGACGGCCGAATGCGCGTCCGCCTCGTCCACCGATACGCCGGTGGCGGCGAGTGCGGTACGGGCCTCGGCGTCGGCCGCGCCATGGATCTCGTACTGCCGGATCTGCTCCTCGGCGGGGGCGGGCGGCGCGGGCGCGGCCTTGGGGTCGGGGGGCGCGGCCTCGGCCGTGAAGGGGGCGGCTACTGCGAGCGCCAGAAAGGCCGCGAGGGTCGCGGTCTTTCTGCCGCGAATGCGAAGTCGCATGCTGTCTCCTGGGTGGGGAGTGTGGGGGGTTGTTCAGTTGCGACGCCATGTCGTGGTGCGGGTGTTCGGGCTGATGTTCGGTCTGTTCGGTTGTTGGGATCGGCTGTTCGGTTGTTCGCGCACATCGTGGGGCTATGGCATGGCACGGTCAAGGGGTCACCTTCGGCCATGTCGTCGCCCGCGGAACATATCGGCACATATGTCGTCGTGCTGCCGGGGTTCCTGACGAGGCAGGCGGCGAGGTTCACCACTGCGGTTACTGACGCGCCAGCACTTTCGGTGCCGCTCCCATTCGGTGTCGTGGCGGTGTTCGCATACGTAGCAACGATGGCGCTATTGCTGGTTTGTTTGATCGCGACGCACTTGGTCTCCTTCGTATTCCGGGTGAAAATACGCGCGTTCAGACCGGTCGTGGCGGCCCTGGAAGCGGTCAGGACGTGCGGATCCGTGTTCGGAGCAGCCGGGGCAGCCAAGATCGACGTTGAGGGGGACCAGGCGCTCACCGAGCTCGTCGACCTCTTGGGCCAGGTCGCCGACGGTTACTGGCGTCGCGACCAGTCCGGAGGAGCCTTACCCGGCACGGGCCCCTGTGCCGCTTCCGACGCCTGATTCTCAGCCGGGTTGCTTGGCCATGACGACCAGACCCGGCCCGCTTTGCTCATCTGCAGGGAGCCGAAGTTCGGCGACCGGGCGCAGTCCAGCCTGCTCGATCAGGTCCACGAGTTGTTCCGGCCGCCATTTGTGTGTCGTCCAACGAACGGGTACACCTCAGTAGGCCTCGGTGCACACCGCGTCTTCGTCGCCGACGTGTGTTGCGGTGATGGACGTCACGGGGGAGGTTGAACAGCGACCACCACCCGAGCACCCCGCCAACGGACGCTTCACCAAGGTCGAGGTCGGTGGCAGAGGTGGTCCGCGCAGGTCCCGGCTGTCTGTTCGGTGATCACGATCTGAGGCTTCCCCGGCCCAGGACACCCGTGGCGTCGGGGACACCCCTTCGAGGGGCAGGCAGGCAGAACCCGCCCGTGACGGCCTGCCCGCTACCCTCCCACCGGTCGACGTTTTTCCCCGGTCAGGCATCAAAGTGCTGCTGGAGTACTAGTACTCCAGTTGCGTTTCTCCATTTGTCCTGGTCAGCGTGCCTGTTTCGAGTCTAGTGGGCTGACGCTGCATCAGGGCGGTGGTGGTTC